>CAZKOM010000034.1:0-21559 GCA_964554385.1 uncultured Flavobacteriaceae bacterium
CCAGGGACCACCTGATTATGAGTCAGGTGCTCTAACCGACTGAGCTATAGGCCCGTTTAGAGGCTGCAAATATACAAAAAATCTGCGCTCAACAAATCCTTTTTGTTAATTAAGCGTAAACCTTTGGTTGTCATTTTATTTGATGTTAATTTCGCCGTAGATTATCGCTCCATTCCGTGAAAACTCTTGTATCCATAGGCCTAATATCCGTCCTTTCTTGGCTTCCTAAATCCTCCACCGAGGAATCAAACCCTTGGAAACATACCCGAGAAGGAGATGGAATTGTTGTTTACACCCGCGGTGGAGAATCGTCTGGATTCAAAGAAATCAAAGCCACGGTTACTATGGATTGTAGCCTACAAACCCTCGTGGCAACCCTCACCGATTATGGGAATTATAAAAACTGGATTTATTCTACATCGCAATCCTATACCATAACCAAAGTTTCGGATTTTGAAAATATTGTCTATCAATATATCGATGCGCCTTGGCCCCTGTCAGACAGAGACGTATGCATGCGTATCAACTTGGCCCAAGATCCCAAAACACTCAACGTCACCATCGATTCCAAAAGTGAAAACTCCCTGAAAGAATTGGTGAGTGGAGTAGTAAGAGTGCCTTACAATTTTGCCCACTGGGATATCGTCCCCGTTGCAAAAAACAAACTGTCTTGTACCTACACATTAAAAACCAATCCCGGAGGCGCCATTCCCGCGTGGATTGCCAATATGTTTATCACCGATGGACCGTACGATAGTATATTGAAATTGAAATCGGTGGAAATTAAAAAACCCCAATACACAAGCGCCAAAAACTCTAAAATTAAAGAAAAGTATTAGGGAAATTACTAGGAATTAGCAGGTGATTATACTGCTAATGGACATATTTGATTATATAATAGCTTCGTTGTGGATCTGTTTTTATTGTTCAACTGGACGTAATTCTCTGGTCAAAGTGTTAAGGTATAGGTTTACTGCACTTTCCACTCTTTGCTACCGGTCACAATCTTGCGTACATTGGTAAAGAATAACGTAGCTTTTTCCAGGTCTTCGCCTCCCAGCATGTTGAGTTGTTTTTCGGTAAGTATGTAATAGCCTTTGCGCAATCCATATTGGGGGGAAGCGGTTTGTAATCGCCAAACCCAAAAAGGTAAATACTCTGTGCCTACCAATTCTACTTTGCCATTCTTCTTACGGAAGCTCAACTTTACCAAAATTCCACCGTCACGGTTAATGTCGCGCTGATTGGAAACAAAATTTCCCAAACTATAGGCAACGGGAACGGAAATACTATCTCGTTTTCCTTTTTTTACCACTTTAATAGTCTTTATTGGTTGAACCACATGCGGATGCATTCCGATAATTGCGGTGGAACCCAATCGAGCTAACAAATTGGCAGTATTTCGTTGATCTGCATTTTCCGATGTAATGTATTCCACTCCCCAGTGCATTACGGGAATTACCACATCGGCCTGTTTTACACGCATGGAAGCAAAATCATTAATAATCCATTGCGTATCGATCATATTCACAATATTGGGGTGTTTCACCACCAACCCGTTGGTCCCGTAGGTGTAGTTTAACAGTGCAATCTTGCAACCTTTTACAGTCACCATCGCAGGGTAGGTTTGTTTTCGAGAGTTGGTATCCAAAAAAGTTCCTGTATGGGGAATGCCTAAACTATCCAAAACCCTGAGTGTGCGTTCCAATCCGTCTTTGCCACGGTCTTGGGAGTGGTTGTTCGCAGTTACAAGAAAATCAATCCCCGATTTTTTAATGGCCGAAGCATAGGCATCAGGGGATGAAAACTGCGGATATCCGCTGTAAGGCTCTCCAGCAAGGGTAACTTCTAAATTGGCAACAGCATAATCGGCGGAGGATAGGTAAGGAGCGATGAACTGAAACCAGGGTTCGTATTCGTAGCGTTGGGTGGAGTCGTTCCAAGCCGCTGAAATCATCGGCTGATGCCCCATCAAATCGCCACCAAACACCAATGTGAAGGTAGTGTCAGGCGCCGGGCCTTGCTTTTTCTTTAGGGCAGTGGATACGGATGCGTTGGATGAAAAAGCCCATATGCCTAATGAAATTAATAGCAATACGGTACTGGAATACAACAGTTTTCGATTCATAGATAAATAGTAGGGCAATTTACAGCAAATTCGGATGTATAATCACACGGTAAATAATTGCAATTAAAATACCTACAATTGGGTATTGATAAAAGATTGTCAGCCATGTAATTTCACACTTTTTCTTATGCGCCTCAAAATCAATACTTTACTTCTATTCTTTGCGATTACGTTTAGCGTTAACGCACAAGATGTTTTTTTGAAAGGAAGGTATGTTAACCTCGGGGTACACAGCAGCGGTTCATTTGGAACAGCGAGTTCTGCACCCACGGGGTATGTATCTCGCAGTACGGGCGGACAGCTAGGTTTTGTTTGCGATGTAGGGAAAGACGGTTTTTCTTCCGGAACTCCAAATTTCTTAGGTGATTATTTTGTGCCAGGCTCTCCAGAGGAGGGTTGGGGAATGCAATGGAATACCACTTCCTCTGGTAATACACGAGTTAATTTTAATAATTTTGGGTTGATGGGTTTGAGCGACGTAACGCGAAATAGCCATACCAAAACCACTTTAAATGGTTCTCAACGATCAGAATGGCAGGGTACCGCCACTTCTGGAAGTCAGAAAGCCTTGGTACAACAAACCGTAATTTTGGATAGCTTAGATCAGTTTTTTACCATACAAATTTTGATTAAAAACGTAGGTACAGATCCATTATATGGGTTAAAATATTTCCGAAATGTAGATCCCGACCATGAGCAAACATTAACGGGGGATTACACTACCATAAATTATGTTGAAAATCAACCCGGTTGGGGAACCAATAAGGATGTTGCTACCGTGGTGGCACTCGGACAAGTTTATAAATATCCTTGCATTTTAGGAGCTGTTGATAGTAGGGCAAAAGTCTCTGTTGGAGGATTTTCCGTAAGAACACCTGACGATGTATTAAATTATTCTGGGGGTGCTACCAAATCCAATCCATACACGGGAGACGTTGCAATCTCTTTAGCGTTTAATTTAGGCAAATTGGACCCAGGAAAATGCGTAACCTTCGTGTATTTCTATTCTTTGCAATCGATTGTTCCAAAATCCGTTGGATATAATTTAAAGTTTATAAATACTATCTCAGATGATAAATTTAAAACCATCGAAAATTTTAGTAGCCGAAAATACTGTTTCCGTGATACCGTACTACAAATAAAATCCGATAAACTGGGAGGGTCAATTGATTTTGTAGATGAAGTACTCTGGGACGCAGATAATAATGGTTCCTTTGAAAAGAAAGGGGATTCTGTTGAGTTAACATTCCCGGGCTACAAAAAACACACATTCAAACAGCGAATAGTTTTTTGTGACGGCAGTATTATTGATTCGGTTTATACTATCACATTACAACCAAAACCAACGGCAATTTTTGAAGCCAAATCGGCAAACCGATGTTTTAATGAGCACAAAATTGAGATTACCAATAAGTCCAAGCACATCAGGGATACTATCGTAAAGTATTATTGGTACAGGAATGATTCTTTGTTTTCAACCAAGAAGTTTCCGGATGTGCACAAAATCGCCACATTTAGATCTTCCTATCAATACAAATTGAAGTGTTCAACGGATTTGAAATGCTTAGATTCAATAATTGTTCCCTTGGTTTTATTGCCATCTCCTAATTTGAAAGTGGGAATGGTGGATACCGTTGCTTGTGCAAAGGGTAATCGATTTACCACAAAAAATACCCTAAGTATACCTATAGGGAAAGTAAAAGAGGCCATTGCCTGGGGGGATGGCTCTTTGGATACTTCGGTGTCCAATAGTTCTCATACGTATGCGAAATATGGAAGATTTACAGTGAAAACCACCGCCGTCTCTGACAGCGGTTGTACCGCAGCCGATTCTGTGATGCTGCATGTGTATCCGCAGGCGATGTTGTCTGTGCAGATTAAGGATACCCTGCAATGCCTAAAAGCAAATCGTTTCTATGCTGCGCAACGTGCAAGCATTCCTTATGGCAGTTTATCGTACAAATGGCGTAGCAATGCTGTGATTTCGGTTTCATCGGATACAAATTATGTTTTTTCAGCTAAAAATTGGGGATCCTTTTGGTTAGAATTAGCTACAGAATCCAATTATGGCTGTAAAGACACACTGCAAAGAAAACTCTTTATAGCTCCCCAACCCTTAATGTCGGTTTCTGTTTCCGATACCCAACAATGTTTAAAAGGGAATCAATGGACAATTAAAGATAATACCACCGTTCCTTCAGGGTCGGTGAAACGATTTTGGGAATTTAATGGGTTGAAAGACTCTGGAATCAGTTGGAAAGTTTCCGTCACGAAAGAAGATTCGTATATGCTGTTAATGCGTTCAGTTACAAACTACGGATGTTCCGATACCATAAAACGATTTTATACGGTTCATCCCCAAGTGAATATAGATTTTACTGTTAATAACGATTCTCAATGTGTTTATAATAACGAGTTTAAAACCAGCAATTTAGCGACTATTTCATATGGTACATTTACCAATGTCTGGATGTGGGGAGCCAACGAATGGGTGGAAACAGCTGTAAATTCAACCACTAAATTCCCTAGTTATGGGGAACGGACTGTTAATTTACAAACTCAGACGGATAAAGGTTGTAAGGATACGTTAGTCAAAAAAATCTGGGTTTTGCCTACACCTGTGCCCAACTTCTCAGGTAATTTTACCGATAGATGTTTAAAAGGGAATGTATATATTACCACCAATACTTCCGCTATTCCTCAAGGTGTTTTAACCTATCAATGGAAAATATCGGACACAACCACATTCGCTACTACTACCATATCCAAGCGTTTCTCTTTACCCAAAGCCTATCAAGTTAAATTGATTGCTTCCAGTGCATACAATTGCAAGGATTCTTTAGAGAAAACGGTTGTAATTCATCCGCAGACAAACTTAAAAATTGGCATTGTAAAGGATTCGCAATGTTTAGCAGGAAATAGTTACCAATTTATAAATAATAGCACCATTGCCACGGGAACTGTGAACTATTCTTGGTCATTGGATGAAGGTAAATCTTCTGCCTTAAAAACTCCATCGCCTATTTCCTATACTTATTTCGGGAAAAAGAATATTCAAGTAGTTGCTACTTCGGATAAAAATTGTATTGATACTTTTATACGACTTTTAAAAGTTAATGATCAACCCGTTGCTTCCATTAACTACAGCTTGATTGATAGTTGTATGCGATATAATCGAATTCAATTGTATAGCACATCTTCCATTCAAGAAGGCGCCTTTAACATAGTTTGGACGATAGAAAACAAAAAGTTCACAGATTCCAATTATTGGTTGTATCATTTTAGCAATACGGGTTCGTTTCCTTTAAAATTGAAGGTGACTTCGGGGGTGGGTTGCGAAGATTCAACAGAAATCAAGGTGAATATTTATCCAACCCCACAGTCGAAATTCACTATGGATTCCATTGTTTGTTTCAAGGGTAGCGGAATGAACACCTACAATAGTTCTATTGTGGCAAGCGGTTCTTTGTCCAATAAGTGGTTTGATGGAATTGGAAATACAATCACCGGGAATACCATAAATAATTATAAATATCCTACCATTGGTAAATTTCCAGTTTCTTTGGTAGTAACTAGCGATAAATATTGTAGTGACACCTTAACTAAACCCACTCTGATTGTTCAAAATACCTATTTGGATATTAGTGCCTCCAATGACGTGAGTTGCTTCAATTACAATCGATTTAATATTAATCCTACTAATACGAATGCCTTGGTTAAGCCAGTAAGCAACCAATGGAATTGGGGTGACGGTGACACCACTTCGGGATTGCAGAGTTCGCATTCGTACGCTAATCCCGGAACGTATTTGTTAACGGTATATACGTTAAATCAGCAGGGCTGTGTCGATACCTTATATAAATCCCTGCTGGTTAGAGATAAGATTGTATTAGGGGCAGCGGGAGATTCGGTGTGCTTTTCCTACCTAAACGAATTAACATCATCCTCGTATTGTGCAAATGATCCTGTGGCCAAACATACTTGGAAAATTGGTAATCAGACAGTAGATGGCCAACGGGTGACAATGAAAATGCCTCGGCCTGGATACTATTCCGGAATACTCATGATTGAAACACAATTTGGTTGTAAAGATACCTTAGCATTGAACCGAGTATTAAAAGTAAAGCCCAAGCCCGTAGCCGATTTCGAATTGGATTCATTTGTTCCTCAACAGGTAGATATGAGTATTTGGTTGAAAAATACTTCAACCAAGGAAGTTGTAAGTTGGGATTATATGCTATCCAATTTTATGCAAAGCAATGCAGCTAATCCGAAGTTTACTTTCCAAGATACCGGTTATAAAACTGTTGTGTTAAAGGTGGTAAGTGATGAAAATTGTATGGATACCGTAGAGAAAGTTATCGGGTCTTTTTATCCATTACACTATCAATATGTGCCCAATACGTTTACTCCCAATGACGATAGATTAAACGATTGTTTTGCGCCTACCGTATCGCCTTATTTGTCGCGTTTTGATTTTGAAATTTTCAATCCCTGGGGACAGTTAATCTATCAAAGCAATAATTTCCAAGGCTGTTGGGATGGTACCTATGGTGGTAAGGAAGCTTCCGCTGGTCCTTATATTTTCTCCTTGTATATCATCGATAAAAATGGCTTTAAACATACCGAACGAGGTACGTTTATGCTGATTCGATAATTTACAAATGGTGATAACCTGTTTATAGCCGTTATTACTCATGGATTTATATTCGTAAAGGTTCAATTATCAAGGAATCTTTATGGAGTTAACGTCAAAATTACCGGGATATGGAGCATCGATATTTTCGGTTATGTCGGGCTTGGCAGTAAAACATCAAGCCATTAACCTTTCCCAAGGATTTCCTGAGTTTAATCCGCCCATTGAGTTACAGGAAGCCGTAGCCAATGCAATGCGAAACGGTAGGAATCAGTATGCGCCAATGCCTGGGATTCCAGAATTGCGAGAACTATTAGCTCAAAGAATTCAAGATTGGCGTTCAGTTTCTATCAATCCAGATTCCGAGATCACAATAGTTCCTGGAGCAACAGCCGGATTGTACGTGGCGATAACGGCCTTAGTAAGACCTGGAGATGAAGTTATTATTGTGGAACCGGGTTACGATTCGTACGCACCCGTAATAGAACTAAATGGGGGTGTGGTAAAACGGGCTAATTTACGGATTGATGCCTTGCAACGCGGCGAGTCCCCATGGCCTTGGGAAGAGATAAAAAACCTGTTGTCCAATAAAACCCGTTTGGTTCTAATCAATACCCCCCATAATCCCTTAGGCTGTATTATGGAGATGGATGATTGGAACCAACTGGCCGATATTCTAAAAGATTCTAAGGCTTTTGTATTGTCCGATGAGGTGTACGAACACATGGTCTTAGATGGAAAACAGCATATTTCCGTGTTGCAAATCCCCGAATTGGCACACAAAGCGGTGGCGGTTTCTTCCTTTGGTAAAACTTTCCATGCAACAGGTTGGAAACTGGGGTATCTATGCGCACCAAGTGCGATTTCTGTGGAATTACGAAAGGTGTTTCAGTTCTTGGCTTTCGCCGCCAATACCCCTATGCAAGTAGGTGCATATCAGTTTTTATTGGAAAACCCAGATTATGAATTTACCGTTTCTAGTCTGATGCAACAAAAACGGGATACATTATTGAAACAACTTAATAACCCTACAATCTCTTGGTTGCCCTGTCAAGGCGCCTACTTTTTGGTGGCCGATATAGGACAAATAACCCAAAAATCGGATGCCGATTTTGCCATTGATTTAACCGTGGAAAAGGGGCTGGCTACTATTCCGTTAAGTGCATTTTCAAAACAAACCCTTCCAGGAACATACCTGCGATTCTGTTTTGCGAAAAACGACGATACCCTGTATAAAGCAGCTCAGATTCTAAACCAGTTAACGTAGAGATCACTCCAAAAGTTCTATGAAAGAAGAGATTATCATTCCCCCATTGCATACCTACCTAATTCAAACAGACTTGGCTTGGGAGAATCCGAAAGCAAATCGTTTGCGCTGGGAATGGCACCTCAAACAAATTCCGTCAAAATCCCTAGTGGTATTACCCGAAATGGCTTCCACAGGGTTTACTATGCAACCGAACTTGCATGCAGAGTTTGCCGAGAGTGATACATTAAAGTGGTTAAAGGATAAAAGCGATGATATATGTATATGCTTGTCTTTATCGTTTAATGAAAATGGAAAGTATTTTAATCGTTTTTTTGCTATTAGCGATGGAGAAGTAATCTGTCAGTACGACAAAAAGCACCTTTTTTCGTATGCAAAGGAAGACCAGTATTACGGGTCAGGGAATCAAACTGCGTACTTTGTGTACCAGGGTTGGAAGATTGTTCCCATGGTGTGTTTCGACCTTCGATTTCCTGCTTGGATACGAAAAGCGTTCTTACAATCGGACACTAACAATTCCTCAGAATCTTATCTTGGAGTTAATTCCATCCCTGAAGTACTCATGGTTGTAGCCAATTGGCCACAAGCGAGAATGTTGGCCTGGGATACCTTGTTAAAAGCCCGGAGTATCGAAAATCAATGCTATACCATTGCTGTAAATCGGGTAGGTATGGATGGAAACGGAATCAAGTATGTGGGTAGGTCGCAGGTAGTTTCTTTTGATGGCGAGTATTTGTTGCCGCCTTTTGAACGCGAGAGTCTGGCTCAGGTGACATTGGAACATAAGCCGTTGGTGAATTTTAGGGATCGATATCCGTTTTTGGCGGAGGCAGATTTCAACTTGTTTTAAGGGATTCACTCGATTCCGTCGTATTTCATCGGATTGCTTATATTTTGCCTTATTTTTGCAGTGTGAATGCAGAACAACATAAGGATATAAAAGGCCGTTCAGAGGCTTTGAGGAGGTATCTTTGACTTGGATAGAAAATTAGCGGAAATCGCAGACGAAGAATCACAAACCTTAGACCCAGGATTCTGGGATGATCCCAAAAAGGCGGAAGCGCACATGCGCAAAATCCGTGAAAAGAAAATTTGGACCGAAGCCTACGGAAATATCGAATCCATCATGGGCGATTTGGAGGTATTGGTAGAGTTTCAGGAAATGGGCGAGGCAACCCCCGAGGAAGTCCATCAACAGTACGAGAATCTTATCACCGCAGTGGAAGAGTTGGAGTTTAAAAACATGCTCCAAAACGAAGAAGATAAGTTGGGTTGCGTATTAGAAATAAACGCAGGAGCCGGTGGAACAGAAAGTTGCGATTGGGCGGAAATGTTGATGCGTATGTATCTGATGTGGGGAGAGAAAAATGGAATGTCTATTTCTGAATTAGACCGACAAGATGGGGAAGTTGCGGGCATTAAAAGTGTATCGTTAGAATTTAGGGGTGACTTTGCATTCGGATACCTAAAAGGGGAAAACGGGGTACATCGTATGGTGAGGATATCGCCATTTGATTCCAATGCGCGCCGACACACGTCGTTCGTGAGTGTGTACGCTTATCCTTTAGTAGACGATACGATTGAAATTGATATAAAGCCTTCCGAAATTGAATTACACACCTCACGAAGCGGTGGTGCCGGCGGTCAGAACGTGAACGAAGTAGAAACCAAGGTTCAATTAACGCACATTCCTACAGGTATCGTGGTAGTTTGTCAGGTGGAACGAAACCAGCTGGGTAACCGCGAACGTGCAATGCAAATGCTGAAATCGCGTTTATACGAATTGGAAGTTTCCAAAAGAAATGCCGCAAGAGCGGAAATCGAAGATTCAAAAATGAAAATCGAGTGGGGCTCCCAAATCAGAAACTATGTTTTCCATCCATATAAGTTGATCAAAGATGTTCGAACCGGCGAGGAAACTTCCAATGTACAAAACGTAATGGACGGAGAACTTTGGCCGTTCATTAAAAGTTACTTATTGGCAGCTAGCGGTGGCGAATTGAAAAAGTAATCAATCACTTTAGCTACTTCTGCTTCAAAGCCAAATCGTAGGTTTCCAAGCATCGAGTTCTTGCGAATGCGTGGTCTACGATGGGTTTAGTATAGGTTAGGGAGTCAAATTCTGGAACCCATTTTCGGATATACGATTTTTGTTTGTCAAATTTATCGGTTTGTGCCGATGGATTGAATATTCTAAAGTATGGAGCAGCATCTACTCCGGACCCTGCAGCCCACTGCCAACCGCCATTATTGGAAGCCAATTCAAAGTCTAGTAACTTTTCGGCAAAATAGGCTTCGCCCCATCGCCAATCAATCAATAAGTGCTTTGTTAAAAAGCTTGCCACAATCATTCGAACCCGATTATGCATGAATCCAGTTGCGTTTAATTCTCGCATACCAGCATCCACAATGGGGTAGCCCGTCATTCCATTTTTCCATGCTTCAAATTCTTGTTCGTTGTTTCTCCACTGGATAAAGTCGTACTGAGGTTTAAATGCACCCTTTACCACGTGCGGGAAATGCCATAAAATCTGCATGTAAAAGTCCCTCCAAATCAATTCGTTTACAAACGTTTGATTCAGATTCAAGGCTTTTGCTAATTTTTCACGAATACTAATTGTGCCGAAACGAAAGTGCAACCCCAATCGAGAAGTGCCTTGGATGCCTGGGAAATCTCGCTTTTCGCTATAATTCGCTATGATTTGTTGGGAAACAGTACGATCGGGATAGTTGAAATCAAACGACTCGAACCCCATAGACTCTAAGGTAGGGATTTCGGTAACAAGACCTAAGGTTAACTTAAACTTCTCCGATGCTACATCAAACAATGGCACATTTTCGCCAAAGTTGATTAAGTCCAGACCCCGCAACTTGTGTTCCGACGGATAATGGGTAGTAAATTCAATCCGATCCCCTTGCTGAATTACATCTTGTTGCAATCGCGTCATCCATTTTCTGCTGTAAGGAGTAAAAACGGTATATGGCTTGCCATCGTCCTTCACCACTTCGTTCCCTTCGTATATGCATTGATCTTTAAAACTGTAGAAGGTACAACCGTTTTCCATGGCAAATTGATGCACCTTCTGATCACGCAATATTGCTGAGGGTTCATAGTCACGATTGCAGAAAATTGCATTAACATCGCCATAGGCAATCCGTTCCTTCCATAATTCCACAGGATCTCCGTACCAAACTTCTAGTTGATTTCTATTATTGGATTTATCGCTAATTTCAGATTTTAATCGATGTAGTTCTTGGTGGATAAATTGTACCCTTGCATCCTTCTTGGGAAGTTTCGATAAAATACTTTTATCAAAAATGAAAACGCAACGAACAGGTATTTCCGATTGCAATGCTTGATACAAGCCGTGATTATCGTGCAAACGCAAGTCCCTGCGAAACCAAAAGAAGTTAATTTTTTTCATGTATGTTATACCGTTGGGTTTTTGGATAAATGTTGAATGGCTTGTTGTATAGTAGGGTATTGGAAGGTAAATCCTGCATCAAGTAACTTTTGTGAGCTTACGCGTTGATTAGTTAGGGCTAAAACAGATCTTTCGCCCCAAGCAATGCGCATGATAAATCCAGGGATAATAGGTCTTATGTGCAACGACTTTCCGCCCGACAACCAGCGCAAGCTCCGCCAAACTCCGTTTAAAAAATTACCCAATAACTGTAAGGCTTGCAATACCGTATTCTGTCCCGCTAAATTCAAGGGGTATTGTTCCACTGCTAAACCTACATCTTTTTGAAAACTTACATGGGGCGAAACTCCATTGTAAATTCCCGATGGAATATTTCCTAGCGAAGATTCTATGAAGGTTCTGGTTAAGTCTTGGATGTGAATCCAACTCCAAACATTATTTCCGCTTCCAGTACTTCCCACCATACCACTCAACACATATTGATAATAGGAAGCTTGTAGCAATTTGGAGCGGTTAGATAGAACCAGGCCAATTCGAATGGTGTACACTTCCATGATTTCCTTAAGTGGATGAGTCTCTTGTTCCCAAACTGAACACACATCGGATAAAAAACCGGTTCCCTTTTCTGTGTTTTCTGTGATGGTTGAGGAATTAGGGTCGGGATAATACCCAATAGCACTAGCACTTACGATTCGTTTGGGTGGATTTTTACATTCTTTTAAGCAGCGTACTAAATCCTTGGTGCCATTTACTCTGCTGGAGAGAATTTCAGATTTATGTTGTTTTGACCAAGGTAAACCTACGTTAGCACCTGCTAAATGGATGACGGCTTCAGCACCTTCCAATACTTCGGGATTGCTCCAAAAATATTTTTTTTCGTTTGCTAAATCTTTTTCCGTTAATGAATTGTTTATATCCCATCGTTTTAGTGTCTTTACTTCGAAGCCTTGTTGTTTAAGACTTGTTTCGATGGTAGATCCAACTAATCCCGATGCACCTGTAATAACAAATATTTTAACCATGTCCGATAAAAATTATCAAGTATTCGACAATAGAAACAAAGAAGATTCGAAAAAGTCGAAAAAAGATTTTAGGGATAAGTATTTTATCAAAGACATCGAAAATATCACCGGTATTAAGGCCTATACTCTCCGTATTTGGGAGCAGCGATATGGTATGTTGGTTCCTAAGCGTACGGATACCAATATTCGATACTACGAAGAAGATGATCTTAAATACATGATGAACATCGCGATTCTCAACGCGAATGGGTATAAGATTTCACGGATAGCTAAAATGAGTCGAGAAGAGGTGCAACGGAGAACTTTAGTGATTTCTGAAAACAATTCCTCGTATCAGCAACAAATACAAGCATTAGCGTCTGCAATGTTAGATTTTGATGAACGAGAGTTTAACAAAATTCTGTCCATCAATATCCTTAAGCTGGGCATGGAGGAAACTACTACACATATTATATTTCCTTTTCTTGCTCATGTTGGAATACTTTGGTTGAGTGGTTCAATACACATTGCTCATGAACATTTTATTTCAAGTTTGATTAAACAGCGAATGTTTGTTGCAATTGATCAACTCAATGTTCCTGTTTCACCTGTTTGTAAGAAATTTTTATTGTTTTTACCCAACGGTGAAAACCACGAATTAAGTTTGTTGTTCGCATCGTTTATTCTTCGCTCCCGTGGGCACAAAGTAATCTATTTAGGGACAAGTACTCCCATCGATGACTTAAACAAAATATTTAAGATCCACAACCCCGATGTTATTTTCTGCGCTATAACCAATTCCAATCAAATGATGCCAGTGCAGGTATACATGAATACTTTAAGTAGAAGTTTCCCAAATACCGATGTGCTACTTACTGGAAATCAGGTAATTAAGCGTCGTGACTTAAAGATTCCATCGAATGTAAAAATAATTGGAAGTCCTGATGATTTCTTGGTTTATTTAGACGTTGATTTGGCACAATCGGGTCAGGGTAAATCAAAGTCAATTTCAAATAAATCTGTTTCTAATGGAAGCAGGAATGGGTCTAATACTGAATTTGCCAACGGAAGCAATTCCTATGCTACTAGCAATGGTGGAAATGGGTATTCAAACGGTAATGGATCTAATGGATACAGCAACGGGAATGGCGCTAAAAACACAACAAAAAATTCCAACGGAAAATCTACAGGTAAAGATTCTCATACGGGTGATTTGCCCAATTAAATTCGAATAAATTACGGAATATTAAATCCAGTGTGAATCGCTCCCAATAGACCGCGTGAGCCGATGATAGTAAGACAGGATGCAGGCATTATGTTTTTACTTGCTACACTAACTAGTATCAAGGCAAAGGAATTAGTGCATTTGCCTGATGATGTTGTTAGGTGCGTGGTTTTCTATATAAAATCGTGAAACATCAACCTCCGGGTCCAACGGTGCTCCTGTGCAAAGATGGTTGGCAAGCATAGGTGAGAGCCAGGTGCATAAACTACTGCCTTTGCTCCCCAGTCCGTTGAAAATATAGCAATGTGACATTCCTTGCAAGGGTGATTTCCCAAGATAAGGTCGTCGGTTTTGGACCGTGGGGCGAATTCCGCGTCTGTGGGCGATTAATTTGACTTCGAAAGGTATCCAGCTTTGTATTTGCGATAAAAGTTGCTCAGCGTCTTTGTTTTGAGCCTTATCGATGTTTTCTCCTTTGATGAAGTTGCTCCCAATGAGCCAAGTATCATTTTCTGCAGGAACTAACCACAATCCGCGCTTATACATGTTTTTTGGATCGAGTTCAGGGATTGAAACGGTGAGTATGTCGCCGCCCGTAGGGTCGTAGAATAAGTCTGGAAACAACGGATTGTTTTTGCCATTTACTCCTTGGCAAAATACGATGAATTGATATTTAATATTTTTTAATCGTAAATCGTCGAAAAGCGATGATTTGCTATTGTTGTTTTGGTTCAGGGGTAGATTTTCATTTATCCAAATCGTTCCGTGTTTCATAAGGTACGATTTTGCGAGTTCCAAGAATCTACTTACATTTAATCGTCCTGCATTCTTGGTGTTGCTAGCACCGAAGTTGATATCTTTATTTAACCAGGAAGGAGATGAAAATGATTCTATCCAATGACTCATGGTTTCGTGGTTGTATCGCTTTTCCCATTGTTTCAATTCGTCGGGATTCTTGTGTAGGGTAATGAAATTCCGCGATTCAATAAATTGCCCTTCCAACACAATCTCCCAGTGCTTGTAGTAGTCAAATACATGAGGAAATAGGTGTTCAATGTTCCAAGTGGTGGTAATACCTTTTGGGACTACGGGGTTTAATATTCCAGCAGCAACGCGTGAAGAGCTGTTTGGATTAGGTTCGTCGTAAATACAAATCGACTTTCCTCGTTTCATTAACTCTAATGCCAGGGTAGTGCCAGCAATACCAGCACCAACGATTAAAAAGTCGACTTTTTTTTCTTCCATATCGAGCCTAATTCCCTATTTCGACACAAAATTGCCGATAATTGAACTGTATTAAATTCTATCATGCAAATATCAACCATTATTTTGGGCTGTAGAAGTTTATTTCAACCAAAGTCCATGGGGCTGATTGCCTTTATTTTATTTTTGGGTTCACACCATGTAAAAGCGCAACAAGGGCGTTTTTATGCTACCACCTATACCCAAGCTGTTTTTGCTCAAATTGATGGGGATCAGGCTTCGGGGTATAATAAACTGGGTTATTCATTGGGAGGAATTACCGGTTTCCGTTTGCAAGATAGGAACATCTCTGCCGTGGAGTTTCACTTGGGAATTGCTGAACGCGGAAGCAGAAGGCCTCCAAATGCAGATGATCCTAGTATCAATCCTTTCCATATTCGATACCAGACTTTTGAGGCAGGGATTGGGGTGGTTTTGCCTATTAAATCACTACCATTGCCCCAATTATTGCAAACGTATGTAGGGGTACGACCTTATTTTCTGTACAAAGTGGAAGATTCTGAAATGTATATGCCTAGTATAGATCAGGATATGCGTTCTTTTGGTTCGATGCTGGAAGTAGGAGCTCGTTATCCAATCAGTGAAAAATGGCTATTATCTTTATCTGCTTTTTACGGTGTAACTAGTGTTTTAAAGGGTTCATCTAATTCAAGTATGTATTATCCCATGGGAAATGGCGCTTATCATAACAATTTTTCTTTGGGAGTAGTATATAGACCAAAAAATCGTTAATTAGCGATAAATTCAATCTCTAATGAATAATTCTAACTAAAAAGCAGTTGTAATTGATAATAATTATTTATGAATATTAAGAAGCAAATACTACTATCTAGCGGAACCCTTGTACTATATTTAGGCGGGTGTCAATTCAATAAAGCCCCTAATTTATCGGACGAAGGTACTGCAGAGTCGACAAGTCATTATTCGCTGAATGATGTTAAAGATGTGCTGAAATCTCAAATATCGGCTTGGTCAGCCGGCAATATTGACGGATTTATGGAAGGTTACATCAAGGATAGTACGGTTAGGTTCATCACCGGTAAAAAAGTTAAGTCGAGTTGGTTGCAAATCCTCAACGACTATAAAAAAGGATATCCTACAAAAGAGGCAATGGGTAATTTAGATTTTTTATTGGATGAAGTTCGTTGGTTGGATTCTTTGGCTGGAATATCTCAGGTAATTGGAAGATGGCAGGTTATACAAATAGTAAAAGTAAATTCACTGGAAGAATCGGCGCAGAACACTTCTCAATTGGATAAGTTGAAAGTAAATCAGACGGCCAAGCAATCTCCAATGAAAGTAGATAGCCGTACAAGTCATAAAACTGATACCTTATCTGGAAGGTTTTCATTGATTTTCAAATCCACCAAACAAGGTCCAAGGATTGCGGTAGACTGTACTTGGTAGCATTGGCAATAAAAAAGGCTGCCCATCGGACAGCCTTTTTTCAATATCTGTTGAAAGGAATTACGAACGCAATTCTTTGATACGAGCGGCTTTACCAATCTGGTTGCGCAAGTAGAAAATACGTGCTCTACGTACTTTACCTTTACGGTTTACTTCGATTTTGTCGATGAAAGGAGAGTGAAGAGGGAAAATACGCTCAACACCTACACCGTTAGAGATTTTACGTACGGTGAACATTTCATTGATTCCACCGTTACGGCGTTGAATAACATCACCTTGGAACTGCTGAATACGCTCCTTGTTACCTTCCTTAATTTTATAATGAACAGTGATTCTGTCACCAGCCTTGAAGTCAGGCAAATCTGTTCTTAACTGCTCGCTGGAAACACTATTAACGATAGAATTCATATCAATGATTTGTTAAATGGGTTGCAAAAATAGCCTTTATTTTTATTATTTCAAATAGAATTTGGCAAAAAATGCAATTGTAATCAAAGACTTTACCTAATTTGTTTCAAAAATCACAAAAAAAATCTATTCAACAGCGCAACCTACACAACAAGGTTATTGAATTCTCGGAAAATTTATTTCATTTGTAAAATTCTTACTATCAACAAGTAAAATGTAAAATAGCTATGAAGCGCAACCTTTGGTATAGTATTGGGTTAGTCCCAGCAGCCTTGTGTGTTTTCGGTAATTTATTGGGTGGTTGGTGGACCACTTCCAACTTTATATATAGTCTGATAATCTTGGGCTTATTAGATTTTGTGTTGGGTGAAGACGCATCCAACGAAACCGAAGATTCGCCATTGCCTGAATTGTGGTTGATATTGCATACGGTATTTCATATTAGCGCCTTGCTCACATTATTTATTGGGATACAGCAAGGTATAATTATCGATAATTTTATTATCTGGGCCGCATTGTCAACTGGGTTTCAAGCAGGTTCTAGCGCCGTTGTAGTGGCACATGAGTGTATTCATAAAGCCAATCCATGGTTTAGAAATACGGGAATTTGGCTATTGCGATCCGTTGGAAACGTGTATTTCTATGTGCATCACTTACGGGTACATCATCGTGATGTGGCAACCTCGAACGATGCGGTAACTGCCAGGAAGGGAGAGTGGATTTATACATTTATTGTAAGAGCGATCATTCAACAACATATTCAAGCTTGGCAACAAGAAAAGTTTCGCTTAAGGAAAGCTACTATTTGGAATAAAATGATAAGTAATATACAAATACAGAACTACGTTTGGCTGCTCATCATTGGGTTGGGGCTATATACACTAAATCCTTTGTTTGCGGGTGCTTGGTTATTGGTATTGTTAATGTCGGCCGTACTATTAGAATATGTGAATTACATCGAACATTACGGGTTGTTACGTTCAAATGGCGAACCTGTTGGTGTGGAACACAGTTGGAATACCCAACGTTTGGTATCTCGATTTTTATTGTTAGATCTACCTCGACATTCACATCACCACATTCATGCTAACTTATCGTACCATAAATTAGAATCTTTGCCGAAGGAGCGAATTCTACCAGGAGGATATGCAAGTTTGATTTTCCCAGTGTTTTTGCCCTTTTGGTGGTTTTCAATGATTCATCCGCGCTTAAATTCTAACTAAAAATTACAAAAGTTGGAAAACTTGTGTTAAACTTATGTCATATTGGTTTCGTCCTTACAAAGAAATAACCCTATTTCGCTAGTTGTATTGGACTGCTATGCAGGAAAGTTCGGAAGAGAATAAAATAATTGAAAATCAAGCCATTGATTTTGCTACTGCAACCGATGAACAGTTGCTTAGTGCCCTTGCTAACGGCGCATCCAAGGAGGTTGTGTTTGTAGCGCTATTGAAACGGTATCAAAGAATCATTTATAAACATAATCGACATTTAGTAGTTAGTCATGACGATGCTGATGATGCAACCCAGAATTCATTTATTAAAATTTGGCATAACTTGGACAAGTTCCGTGGAGAAAGCCAACTGAAAACATGGATTTATCGGATTGCCACCAATGAATGTATAAACCTGCTGAGGCGAAAAAAATCCACCATTGATTTTGACGAGGCACAACCCGATATGGCGGATTATTTAACCGAGGATATCTATTTGAGCCCCGAAGATATTTCACTCAAATTACAAAGAGCCATGTGCTTTCTACCGTACAAACAAAAATTGGTGTTTGCGTTACGATATTTTGAGGATCTTTCCTACGAAGAAATTTCTCTGTTAACCGAAACTTCGGAGGGTGCGTTAAAAGCTTCTTATCACCATGCAGTTAAAAAATTAGAGATTTATTTAAATGTATTGCGTTAAACCTTTTGTTAATCATTTTGTCTAACCCATTGTACGTAGTAAATTCATGAACTTAGAAAACGAAAGAATACCATCCTCAGTAAATGCGCCTGATTCCTATCATAAGGAATTTGAGTCGAGATTATTGCAGCGTTTGGGAATATCGGCCGATATATTGATTACCTCTACCACCGCTGGAAATGAAGCGGTAATCACAGCTGAGGTGAATGTAGTACCAGCAAACAATAAAAACGAGTTACCGCTGGCAGAGTTGAATCCTGTTACACCGCAGGTTGAAGCGCAGAAAATTGCTCGTAAACAGGAGCCGGAAACCATTAAATCGGAAGCCGTGAGGAAGGAAATAGAGGAAATAGGCAATATTAATATCGAGCCTATGGTAGTTTCTACCAATGAAAATCCTGAATGGGTGAACTTTGCAGCTGCTGAGTCTGATTCAGGCGCTTCAACAGAAGGAATCATTAAAAAGTCAACGACAAAATCTGAATCGGATAATATTATATCGAATAATTCCGATTTATCAAATCCTATAAATGATTCATCGAATAACAGCAATGATGGATCGGCTGAAGAAATTACCATTTCTGAGGTGGATTCAGAAGTTCCAGCCTGGAATGATATTGTGTCGGTTTCCAATTTGGATACCGAAGCGATTCCAGCATTGAAGGTTGAAGCCACCAAAGAAGATAAGGATAACGTCATTCAAAGTGATACCACGCCAACTCATGCTGATGCCGTGCCTTCCATCGTTGTTCATCATGTACCTGAGTCTTTGATTCCCGAAACTTCTCCTTACGAATCGGCTGCTAAATTGGATGATGCGCCAAAGGAGACAGTGCTTTACAATCAATCTGAACCAGGTTTAGATACGTTGGAGCCCCCACCAGCACCGTTTGCCCCCATAGCGGGAAGAGTTCAAAATACTTCCAATAGTCCAGGTTGGATTGGTATTGCTGCTTCCGTTGCGGCAATTGTGGCGGCTTATTTCATATGGGTGGCGATTCAGCCAAGTGCTGAGGAAAAAGAACCTGTGGTTGCAAAAGCACCTGAAGTTGTAACAACGCCTGCAGTGACTGAGGCTCCCAAGGATACGGTTCCTGCGGGAATTCGTTTGGTAGAAAATTTAATATTAGACGAAAAGTTGGAAAAGTATAAGGAACCGAATGTGTTCTCCGTAGATAAATTAGATGATTTACCGGAGAAATCAAAGAAAGCCTTGAACGATTTGGAACACCACAATATTGCGGTGTTTGATATGGAAGATGTATTATTTGAAGATTTAGACTTATTAATTCAATGATTATGAATGTGTTAAAGAGAGTTTTTGTATTAGGTGTTGTATGTGGTTTTACTACATTATCCTTTGCTCAAGAAAATAGACCTAGACCCGAGCGTCCAGAACGACCTGTTGCTGCTGATCCAGCAACACAGGCCAAACGTGATAGTTTAAAAGCAAGTAAGGTTGCGGAATTAAGAAAATTCCGAGAAGAATTATTTGTTGAACGGTTGAAATTAACCAATGATGAAAAAGCAAAGTTCTTTTTGGTGTACGATGAATACCAATTAAAATTAAAAGAAGCGAAAATGGCTTTTCGTAAAAAATGGGCTGGAAAGAAACCCGAAGATTTAACGGATGCCGAAGCCCAGCAATATTTTCAAGAAGCGATAACTTTAAGAAAACAAGAAGTGGATTTGCTTCAAAATTACGGCAAGCGATTAGAGCCAATCATTGGTATGAATCGTGTGATTCAATTACCACAAATTGAAAGAGAAATTAAAAAGGAATTGATCTCCAAGGCAAGAAGCATGCGCAAGAAAAAAGGCCAAGCGGGTGGTTCGGGTGGAAATCGACCTAATCCAGACAACAAATAACTAGGCGATTCAACCTATCCGGTGTCTGTTTTTATGTAAAACTACCAAGGATAGCTGCGTTTAGCCCTTATTTCTTGACTGTGTAAAATGTCATAAAATTGTAAGTATAACTAGCGGCGGTAAACATTTGATGCTTATCGCCGTTTTATTTTTAATCAATTAAAACAGCATACAATAGTTGCGATTTAACAATTTGGTTACTTGTATTTAACCGCATGTACCCCTATTATTGCAACCAAATTCAGAAAATCTAAGATATGAGCAATAAAACCAATTCTTCCAATGGTAATGGCATCATGGCCTACTTCGCCGGATTAGCCATCGTAACCGCTATCGTAGTAGGTATTGTTATCTACACTTTCTTAATGGGAAATCCTGCCAACTTTGAAGGCGGTGATCCTGTAAAAGGTCATCCGTTAAACTTATTAGGTATCATTCACAAGGGTGGATTTATTGTACCTATGTTGATTGCGGTAAACATCATTGTAATTTTAGTTTCTATCGAGCGTGGAATTACTTTAGCCGCTTCAAACGGTAAAGGTAACGTTGCAGTTTTTGTAAGAAACATGCAAGGGATGTTATCTAATGGAAATATTGATGGTGCAATTGCGGCATGCGACAAACAACAAGGTTCTTTGGCTGCTGTTGTGAAAAGTGGTTTAACTCGTTACAAAAGCGTAAGCGTTAATGAGTCGTTGAATCGTGATGAGAAAAAAGCGGCAATCGAAAAAGAATTAGAAGAAGCTACGGGTTTGGAATTGCCAATGCTTTCTAAAAACTTAGTGATTATTTCTACCATGGCTTCTATCGGTACCTTGGTAGGTCTTATCGGAACCGTATTGGGTATGATTAAGGCATTTGCTGCGTTAGCGAACACGGGTGCTCCTGATACTGCTGCCTTGGCAACAGGTATTTCTGAAGCACTTGTAAATACTGCAGTTGGTATCATTGGTTCTACCTTGGCGATTATTACTTATCACTATTTCTCCAACAGAATTGTTTCAATGACCCCC
>CAZKOM010000035.1:0-21277 GCA_964554385.1 uncultured Flavobacteriaceae bacterium
GGCAGTAGCTGTAATAGCAGAAGGTTCAGTAATCGTATAAGAACTAGTTCCTTTGCATCCCTTATTATCTACAATTTCTACATTATATGTACCTGCGGCTAAGAGAGTTAAATCTTCTGAAGTAGATGAAAATGTTCCAGGGCCTGTCCAAGTATATGTTGAGTATGTACCAGAACCACCGGTTGCTGTGATATTCAATGCCCCTGTTGACTTTCCATTACATAAAACATCCGTTTGAGAAGCAGTGCTTGTGATTTTGGCGGGTGTACCTATAATAGCATTAGAATTCGCAATACATCCATTGGCATCTTTTACAGATATAGAATAAGTACCCGCTGCTTGTCCTGTAAAGTTCGAAGTACTAACATATGAGCCGCTGTTAAAACTATATTGAAAAGGTCCTGTTCCACCAGATATATTATCTATATCGACAACTCCATCTGTCCCTGAAAAACAAGTTACATCCGTAGCTTTATATCCAACAATCTGTAAAGTTGTTATTTGATCAACCGTTACTGTACTGCTTATAGTATTACTACCACCATCTAAGGCTTCAACAGTATATAATCCTATAGGCAAACCACTTATATCCATTGGATTTGTAACTGAACTTAGAGTTGTTAATGGAAAAGTTGAACTTGAAATTTTGTAGTCTGTAGGTGTAAATCCAGTAACTGAAACAGTTATTTTACCATCTGTACCACCAAAACAAGAAACCTTCTTAGAATTAGTTAACGTGATTGTATTTTGCCCTAACGCAACGTTTGTAAATAATGCTACAAGGGCGATAGCAAAATATTTATATAATCTAATCATATTATTTTTTGTAACTATTAGTTTAGGTAATGGTTTTTCTATAATTAACATACTCCTACTTTTTCGGATTGAAATTGATTTTTTGAGGTATTCACCGTATTGGGTTTGACTAAAAATTTAGAAATTTCCGGACAGAACATAGTCAAATGTATTAAATCCGGTGTAATATAAGTCAAATTCTCTAAAAATGAATATACACAATCATGGTTCACTGTATACTCGAGCAAACAATCTAAGTTGTCTTTTTTGGAACTGTAATAATTCATGTATCGTAAAACAACGATTTGGGGCTTTACCCCCAAAAATCATACCGAAATTATTCTATAACAATAAAATCTCGATTAAAATCTGGTTTAAAAAAACCAATAAATACACATTAACAAAAAGACTACTAATATATTAGAAATAAAATTAACGGCGTTATTAGTAACAAACCATAGTCCTTTGAATTTGCTAATATCATTTTTATTTTTTGCATCTCGCCATTGTCCATTTATTAATTCTTTATATTGAAACTTAGCGCCAAGAATACTATCCAATATCATACCTAAAAAACCCAAAAGAACATAGAAAATCAATTCGGTAGTATTCATACCTACTTGGGTGTATCCTATTAGCACGATTATCAAGGACCCGAATAAGCCAAAGGCAGTTCCAACCCAAGTGATTCCGCCGGATACTCCCGCTCCTAATGGTTTAAATGTTAAAATATCTCTGGGGATTCCTCCATAACGAGAACCTAGTTCACTACTTGCAGTATCCGCCATACAAATCGCCACAGAAACCAATATTAATTTCTGTAATTCACCAGGATCAAATATTGAAATTCCAAATACCCACGTACCCCAAGTCAAAATACATAAAATTAAAACGATGCCACCATTTGCAAATACTTGAGCTGCATTTCTAGGTTTATGAAATCGATCATCCGATACAACATTTTCGGTAGGCAACTTTCCTAAAAGCGAACCAATAACAAGAAAAACCAACAATGGCCATAAAGATTGATTTACTAATATCACTACAATAAAAGCCAATAACCAGGCCGCCAAACAACCCGAAAAGGTTAGAAATTTTACCTTATACAACCCTACCAACAACACGAATGAAACTAGTAACAACAGTAACACACTATTTACATGGAAATTAAATGCATCATCAAATCGGTTACTGTTGATCCAATACAACAACAGGAAAGCAAATAATGTTACGGTTAAATTATCTGATCCCTTTTTCGAAACAAATTCAGTAATTCCAAGTACTAAAGAAAAAATAATCGCTGTAAGTAGTATCTCCATTACATCATAATTGGAATACCGTGTTAAATAAGAAGTAACTATCGGAATGCATGAAAAAACAAAGACTAAAAAACCAACTACTGACTTACTTCTTACGGCATCATTATAGGATTCTTCTATACTTTCACTTACTTTTTTACTTTTCAAATTTGAAACAGCCCTGCCGATCATACCAGCCAATCCATCAGAAACAGCCAAAATTGTCAACGAAAAAGCAGCTACAACTTGCAACTCTTGTAGATTTTTAAAGATTATTACGAGCAACATTGCCGCAAATACCCCAACAAAATAAAGCACTCCCC
This sequence comes from uncultured Flavobacteriaceae bacterium, assembly GCA_964554385.1. Classification (GTDB taxonomy): domain Bacteria; phylum Bacteroidota; class Bacteroidia; order NS11-12g; family UBA955; genus JAGKXC01. Next base: position 2,417 of record CAZKOM010000035.1, read on the forward strand.
ACTCTTTTTCTTTAGAAATCGGATCGGACAAAAACCCCTTGAAAATAGCCCACGATAGTATTATGAACACAAGGGTAACGATGATAAATAATGGCAAGGTTGGCAAGTTTACGGAAGCATGTGCACACATTAAAATCACAGAAATATGTAGCGACTTCTTGATATAAAAATGATAATCGCTTGCCTTGCGCATAAACAAGACCGCCAACATAACCAAGACTAGAATAAAGCCTAAATATATTAAAAATTGCGACACTAAAGAAATTTAGAATTACCCAAACTAACACAAAAAAGTTGAATTAGTTGTTTATTTGAATATGAATATTCTAAACCCTAGAATTATTTGGAAATTTTCAAGACCTCATACCATAATTGGAAGTGCATTAAGTATTGTTTCTATTTTTTTATTAGTCATTTTTTCTATTGAAAAACATACTGAAATTGTAACAAAAATAATATCTCACGATTTTTCCGAAAAAAGAATAGGATTTATACCCAATTTAATACACTCATTGGAATTCTATTTAAGTATTCTAATTCCCACCCTTATCGCCTGTCTACTTTGCAATATTTTTATTACTGGTCTCAACCAAATAACTGATATTGAAATAGATAAAATAAACAAACCCAACCTACCAATTATTACTGGAGAACTATCAATTAAAGAGGCAAAAATTTTAGTATCAATAGCAATAATTGCATCTTTAACTCTTGCCTATCTTCATGATACTTTTCTTTTTTATTTAATTACTATTATTGCAGGAATTGGTGCTATTTATTCGCTTCCACCAATTCGATTAAAACAACGATATTCTTGGGCTTCCCTTGCCATAGCTTTAGTCAGAGGACCCCTTATTAATATAGGTATAGCAATACACTTTATTCGTGTTTTTAATCATAATGTTTCATTTGAAACATTCCCGTGGTTACTTCCATTAACAGTATTTATCACTTGCTTTAGTATTGGAATCGCATGGTTTAAAGACATTCCCGACACCGATGGAGACAAGCAATTTAATGTTAAAACATTAGCTGCCACCTTTAGCAAGGAAAAAGCATTAAAAATGGGCACAAGTTTAATTGCAATAACGTATATTTTCATGGGAACAATTTGGTTTTTCATTCCCACATTAAATCCTTACTCTGCCTTGTGGTTGTTGTTAATTCATGGCATCCTTCTCTTTCTTTTTTACACAAAATCAAACAACACAAAACTAGATTCTCAAGAATCCATAAAGAAGTTTTATAAATTTTATTGGGTCTTATTTTTCTTGGAGTACCTGCTTTTACCCATTGTCTTCCGATTTGTATAAATTTCACAAATTCCCAAATTTTTCATTTTACAAAACTTATCCGTTCAAATGTATCCTCGATAGCCTAACTTTGTGCAATTTTTGGATATATGCCTAAAGACAATTCTCTCAAACACGTTCTTATCATTGGCAGTGGGCCAATTATCATCGGTCAAGCTTGTGAATTTGACTATTCCGGCTCACAATCTGCTAGAAGTTTACGCGAAGAAGGCATTATCGTTTCCCTCATCAACTCTAACCCGGCTACTATCATGACGGATAAAATCAATGCCGATCATGTGTATTTACAGCCGTTAACCCCTGAGAGTATTGAAAAAATCCTATTAGAACACTCTCAGAATCAACCCATAGACGCCGTATTACCCACCATGGGGGGACAAACTGCATTAAACTTAGCAAAAGAATGCGATGAATTAGGAATTTGGGAGAAATACAATTGCCGAATCATCGGTGTAAATATCGAAGCGATTGATAAAATGGAAGATCGCGAAAAGTTCAGACAATTAATGGTTGAACTGGGAGTAGGTGTCGCTAAGAGTCAAATCGCTAACAGTTTCCTAGAGGGTAAGGAAATTGCTCAAAAGATTGGGTTTCCCATAGTAATTAGGCCCAGTTATACCTTAGGTGGTACAGGGGGGAGTATTGTTTATAAAAAGGAAGAATTTGATTCCGCTTTACAGCGTGGGTTAGAAGCATCGCCCGTACACGAAGTTTTGGTGGAACAAGCTGTACTGGGTTGGAAAGAATATGAATTCGAATTACTACGGGATAAAAAAGATGATATCGCTGTAATTTGTACGATTGAGAACTTTGACCCAATGGGAATTCACACTGGGGATAGCATAACCGTAGCACCGGCAATGACATTAAGCGACACTGCATTTCAACGAATGCGAGATATGGCGTTTAAAATGATGCGAAGCATGGGCGATTTTGCAGGAGGGTGTAACGTTCAGTTTGCAGTAAACCCTGAAGATGAAGATATCATTGCCATTGAAATTAATCCGCGTGTAAGTAGAAGTAGTGCATTGGCTTCAAAAGCAACCGGTTATCCCATTGCAAAAATTGCTACCAAGTTAGCAATTGGGTATTACTTGGATGAACTTACCAATCCCGTTACCAAAACAACCAGTGCATTTTTTGAACCTGCTATCGATTATGTAATCGTTAAAATACCTCGATTTAATTTTGATAAGTTCCCTGGTGCGGAAACCAGACTAGGTTTCCAGATGAAGAGCGTGGGTGAAGTAATGGCGATAGGGAGAAGCTTCCAAGAAGCGTTACAAAAGGCTTGTCAGAGTCTCGAAATCAGCAGACATGGCTTGGGTGCAGATGGAAAGGTGAGTAGAAATTTGGAGGAATTAATACACGGACTGGAGCATGCTTCGTGGAACCGAATTTTCCAAGTAAAAGATGCCTTAGCTTTAGGTGTACCGATCAGTAGTGTACAAAAAATTACTAAAATTGATCGTTGGTTTTTAGAACAGATCAACGATCTGGTTAAAACTGAAAACGAAATTCGCAGATACAATCCAGAGAACATTGCAAAATCCTTATTAAAACAAGCAAAGGAAAAAGGGTTTTCCGATGAACAAATTGCTTGGTTAATGGGAGGAAATACTACGGCCGAACAAGTGTATAATAAGCGGAAAGAGTTAGGAATTACTCGGGTTTACAAAATGGTTGATACCTGTAGTGCAGAATTCCCATCTCCAACAAACTACTTTTATTCAACCTTTGATGGCGAAAACGAAAGTGTTCGTTCGGATAAGAAAAAAGTGTTTGTACTGGGATCAGGTCCAAACCGTATTGGACAAGGGATAGAGTTTGATTATTCTTGCGTGCACGGTATTTTGGCAGCACGGGAAGCGGGATATGAAGCAATCATGATCAATTGCAATCCCGAAACAGTAAGTACGGATTTCGATATGGCCGATAAATTATATTTCGAGCCGATATATTGGGAACATTTAATTGAACTGATTGAATATGAAAAACCCGAAGGGATTATTGTTCAATTAGGAGGGCAAACTGCCTTGAAATTGTCGGAAAAATTCCACGAAAAAGGAATTAAAATCATTGGCACATCCTATGATAACATGGATATCGCGGAGGATCGCGGTAGATTTTCGGATATGCTCGCCGAACTCGAGATACCCTATCCAAAATACGGTGTTGCTATTGATGCAGATGAGGCGATTAGAATAGCCAATGAAGTTGGCTATCCAGTATTAGTTCGACCTAGTTATGTTTTAGGCGGACAAGGAATGGTTATTGTTATTAATGATGAGGACCTTGAAAAAGCTGTTGTAAAATTACTAGGGGACTTACCCGGTAATAGGGTGTTAATTGATCATTTCTTAGATCGAGCCGAAGAAGCAGAAAGCGATAGTATAAGCGACGGTGAAGACGTGCATATCATTGGTATGATGGAACACATTGAACCCGCAGGGATTCACTCAGGAGATTCCAGTGCGGTACTTCCACCTTTTTCATTGAGCAATTCCGTTAAACAACAAATGGAAGAATATACAACAAAAATTGCTCGTGCACTGAATATTCGAGGTTTGTTGAATATCCAATTCGCAATTAAAAACGAAAAAGTTTATGTAATTGAAGCTAACCCAAGAGCATCCAGAACGGTACCATTTATATGTAAAGCGTATGATGTTCCCTACGTAAATATGGCCACTAAGGTAATGTTGGGCGTAAATAAAATAAAGGACTTTAGTATACCTGAAAGACCAGCAGGTTATGCTATAAAACAGCCTGTATTTAGCTTTAATAAATTTCCTGGTGTAAGTAGAGAATTGGGTCCAGAAATGAAGAGTACGGGTGAAGCAATTGTATTTATTAACGATTTGAAGGATCCTACTTTCCGTGACTTATACAAGCAGAAAAGCATGTATCTCAGTCATTAACATAGATTTGGCACAATATTTGGCAACAATTCTGTAAATTTGATTGCCATGAAAAAAATATTTGCTCCAATCGCCATTGTATCGACCTTACTGATTAGTAATTCTAGTTACAGTCAGGCAGTACAAGATTTCACCCACGGTGTTTATGTTGAAAATACTGCCTTTGCAGCAAATCCAGGAAATTGGAGTGGGAAAATCGTTGAATTGCGAGATATACCATATGCTGGATCTAAACCAACGCCAGCTCCTGTAAAAACAAAAACGGCAACCGCCAATGCTTCAAATTCTGTAAATAACAGTAGCTCACCTGTCAGTGGTGCTCCTATTGCTCCGGCTACCGCTGGACCTAATGGAGGTACTGCTACTTCAACCATCCCTACATGTGAATCCGTTGCTGGTTATAGCTCTATGCCCTTTGCCATCACTCCAACGTTTAAACCGTGTATTTTGATGACCAATGCCGTTAAGAAACAATTACCTCCAAAAAGCAGCAAATTGATTCTTTACGTTTATTGCAAGAGCGATGGCAGTTTAGAGCTAAAACGAGTGAAGCGAATAAATTAAATTTATTCCGCCAATTGCAACATTGCCGCGATTCGATCTTCTAGTTTTTCGTTACTTAGTTGTTCTCGCAATCGATCCACTAGCAAAGAAAAACAAAAAGGGGTTGGTTTTTTAATATCCATTACTTTTACCTCTTTTGCTGCAATTCGTTTGAATGCTGTAATGATTCTATTATAATCCAACTGCAGTTGAAAAACCTCATCTTTCGCCTGTTGTAAAAGCAAATTATCAGAATCATACTCAGTAAACACCTCGTAGAATAGTTTTGCCGATGCATGTAAATGTTTGCTTTTAATTTGTTTCGATGGTGTACCCCTGTTTAACAACCCGGATATAATTGCTATTTCAGAAAATCTCCTACTACACATTTCCGAGAAGTTAGCACAATCAATTAAATCCTGTTCAATGTCTTCAATATTTAGTAGGTCTAATTCTAGAGCTAACTCTATTGGGATTTCATTAGCAGAAAGCAGTTCAAACCCATAATCATTCATGGCAATACTAAAACTGGCTTGTTCAATTTTCGATAATCGATAGGCAAACAGCATGGCCATTCCTTCATTTACCATTCTGCCCTCAAAGGGGTAAACAAATAGATGATATCCATCTCGTGAAGTAAATTTCTCAATAAGTAATTCATCCGGTGACGGTAATAAACTACGTTTGTTTTGTGTATCTGCCAAAGGCATCAAAACAGCGGTTTCGCTATTTAACTTATTTTCAGCTTCGGTATGAAAATTCTCTCCTAATTCGTAAACCGTTTGTCTAATTAAATGAGACATTTCGGAACTTAAACTCATTCTTCCCCCCATCCAACTAGGAACTATTGCCGATTTGCTTTCGGACTTTCTAACTAGGGCTGTATTTCCTTCTAATTTAACAAATGACCAAACTCTACCAGCGAACACAAAAACATCACCTTCTTTCAATTTAGAAATAAAGTATTCTTCAATGGTACCTAAAACACTTTTTCCTAACTGCTTCACCCAAATGCTTGAATCTGAAACAATGGTTCCAATTGACATTCTATGCAACATGGCAATTCTTCGAGATTGAACAATATAATTTCCAGTTGTTGAATCCAAAACCAATTTTTTAAACTCATCATAGGAAGCCAAAACCTGCATATTCCCTGTTAAATAAGATATTGCCCATTGAAAATTTTCTTGGCTAATATTTCTATAAGCATACGTTTTCCGGACTAATTGAAAAGTATTTTCTGAATTAAACCCATCAGAAACAGCTAGGGTAGTAAGAAACTGAAGTAACACATCTAAAGGTTTTTCAACTGGATTTCTCTTTTCAACGAATTCCTGATCCAAGGCCTTACCCAAGGCAATAGCATCTATAATCTCTAGGCTATTGGTGGGTAAGAAATATACTTTACTTGGTTTGTTGGGTTCGTGTCCCGATCTTCCTGCGCGTTGCAAAAACCTAGCTACACTTTTAGGGCTTCCTATTTGAATAACGGTATCTACCGGTCTAAAATCGACCCCTAAATCTAAACTACTGGTACATACAACAGCTTTTAATTGCTCGTTATGCAATGCATATTCTACCCAATGTCTAACTTCTGGATCTAATGAACCGTGATGAATTGCCATTCTTCCCGCTAATTCGGGGCTTTGATCTAATAAATTTTGATACCAAATTTCACTTTGTGCTCTGGTATTTGTAAAAATCAAGGTTGTAGTAGACCGATTAATTACTGGTATAATTTTAGGTAATAACGATAATCCTATATGGCCACTCCATGGAAATCGCTCAATCTCATCGGGTAAAATCGTAACAAATTCTATTTCTTTCGGCTTCTCGTGTCTAATCAGTACGGGTGAGGTGTTGTATAATTCTTGAGGGATTAATACTTGTAGGGATTGGCTCAAATTACCTATAGTAGCCGATATCCCCCAACACTTCATTGAAGGTTGTAATGATTTAAATACTGCTAAAGCCAACTCCACTTGCACGCCACGTTTTGAACCCATTAATTCATGCCATTCATCCACCACTACCAATTCTAAATTTTTAAAATAATCCCCATACCGTTTAGAACTCAGAAGTAAATGAACAGTTTCTGGGGTTGTGACCAAACACGAAGGCGGTTTATCCTTAATTTGCTTTCTGGATTTTACATCCGTATCGCCGGTTCTAACCTTAACGGTAAAACCAGGGTCAATGCTCACAGCGGCAGCCTCAATAGCAGAAGCAATATCGTTACTTAATGCTTTTAATGGCGTAATCCATAACATAAACAATCCCTTGTTGGATCGTTTTTTCAAGTATGCGTCGATTATTGCAGGTAAGGCTATTGAATACGTTTTTCCACTGCCCGTTGGAGCGTTGATTATACCGTTATTATTTTGAAAATAAGCTTGAGCGGTTTCACGTTGAAACTCAGCCGCAGTCCATCCTTTCGATGCAAACCAATTGTTATATATAGCCTTCCATTGCATCGATTATCGTACGATGTTTGAAAGGAACATATCAATCAATTATTTAGTTTTACTCTTTATTCTCGGGTGGCGTTGCATTATTTCCACCGTCACTACCGCCTCTGTTCGGGTTGTTTCTGAAGTTACCTGAACGATTGGGGTTGGGTTTTGGCCTATGATTCTGAGATGAATTCGATTGCGCTGAATCGCGTTGCTGCGTATTTGGTCTGTTTCGATCTACTGGGCGCGGCGAATTATTTCGATCTCTATTCTCCGGATTTGGCCTTCTATTATCATTATTTTCCGGATTTCTTGGCCGATTTTCTCGATTAGTTCTTTCGCCTTGATTATTAGGTCGATCTCCTTGATGTGGCCTATCTCCTGGTCTATTCTCTCTCCGATTATCGCGATTTTGTTTAAAATCTCTGCGGTTATCGTTACGATTATTTCTTTGATTCTTTTGACCTCCATTTCCTAATCGATCAGTTCGAAACTCATCGTCACGTTTTAATAACTCATCGTTTCCAATAAAATCCACGGAATCTTCAACTACGGGCTTACCTACATTTTCTAACACAGCACTAGCAGGAGCAAGATCTTGTAACGGTGCTACCTTTACCCCTTGCTTATTTTCTTCCATGCAAGAATTGACTTTATCTACTTCCAAGGCAACCCAAGTTTGACTGTCTTCATATGAAAACCATATTAAACGTTTAAGAATGTCTGTTTTCCGAGCATAGGCTACCCCATTAGTAGTTTCAATCTTCACCACTTTGGCTTTTGGAAACGTATCAATTGCTTCTACATATTGGTCTAATTCGTAATTCAAACAGCACTTCAAACGTCCGCACTGTCCAGACAATTTTTCCATGTTAATGCTTAAATTCTGTACACGAGCGGCTCCAGTGTTTACTTGTTTATAATCTGTTAACCAAGTACTGCAACACAACTCTCTACCGCAAACCCCTGTTCCACCTAATCTAGAAGCCTCTTCCCGATAACTAATGTGCCGCATTTCAATTTTAACTTTGAATTCATCGGCATACTTTCTAATCAATTCTCGAAAATCTACTCGGCTTTCGGCGGTGTAAAAGAAAATTACTTTTCTACCATCACCTTGCATTTCGATATCCGATATTTTCATTTGAAGATTCAAAGAAAACGCAATGGTTCTTGCTCTTTCAAGCGTAGCATTTTCCCGAGCTTTCGATTCATGGTATTTTTCCATATCCTTTTCGGTAGCCACTCGTTGAATACCCCTCATCTCCTCTGAGTCTTCCCGAACCCGATACTTTTTTAATTGTAATCGAACTATTTCGCCCGTTGCAGATACTGTACCGATATCAAAACCAATACTACTATCAACAACTACATAATCTCCGGTGTACAAATCCAAACCGTTAACGTTTCTAAAAAACTCTTTTCTGCTACCTTTAAATCGGACCTCCACGATATTAAATCGTTGATATCCATAGGGTAACTCCATGTCTTTAAACCAATCGTATACGTTAAGTGCATTGCAACCTGTGGTACCACAAGTACCGTTGCTTTTGCAACCTTTTGGCGAACATCCACCTCCATTAGTTCCACAAGAAGAACAAGCCATAATTTTAATCTTAATCTACAAAGTTACGTTACCGAGACTGGTTTTTAGGCCACTTCTTCAGATTTTACGAAAACCCACAATTTCTGTCCAATAAAATTGATTACCATTCCAACTAACGTGGCACAAAAGAATGCTAAAAACTTATCGGACTTTATAGCAAACAATTCGTAATCAATCATTTGTGTTCCATTCTCTAGATATTTTACCGAAACAAATTTCCAATAGTTATCGGGAAGTTTTTGTAAAACAAAATAGTTTACACCAATATTAATCAATGCACTTACCGAGTACAACATTGCAAATTTCATTCGAACACTAGAGAATGAAAAGGAACTAACAGAATAATCCGATTTCTCTTTGTTTTGCCATGTCCAAGACTTATTCAACTTATAGTTAAAAATTGTTGCTAAGATCATGGCTAGGGCTTTGGAAACATTGATATCTAGTCCGGCCCACTCCGTTAACAAATAATACGTTGAAAAATCGATTAGAAAAGAAACACCCCCTACAAAAGCGAATTTGGAAATAGCTAAAAATGTTTTTGCGCTTAACATGTATGAGGAATTAGAGGTTTTGTATTAAAAATCTCCCATCAAAAGTAATAGAAGTACCTAGAAATACCGAATAATTGGTAGATAAATGTCCTACGGAAACCCCAAAAATTACAGGAATTTGATGTTTTGAGGCAATTTTACGAATTATATCTACAGCATTTTCGCCAAAAGGCACTGCATTATCTTTCATTTCAGACATTCCTCCAACGATGATTGCCTTCGCTGAACTGAACAAATCTGCAGATTCTAAGGATTGCATCATTCGATCCACATGGTATAAATATTCATCTAAATCCTCAATAAGCAGTACAGCATTTTCCCACTCAACGCGATAGGGAGTAGATAACAAGGAGTAGATTAAGCTGAGATTCCCACCAACTAAATTGGCTGTAAATGGAGCAGAATTGAGCACCTCTAGACCCTTAGTATCGATAAAAACTTTTCCTTCAAAAAGTGCATATTCGAGAGCTTCTCTGGTTTGAATAAAATCCTCTCTCGCCCATTGAACGGCAACAGGACCGTGCAATGAAATCCAATTATTTGCATTTAACCAAGCATGTAATACGGTAACATCGCTAAATCCAACAAAGAGTTTTCTTGTCCACTGATTTTCCATTAATGCAGCAATTGTTGTCTCTTGAAACTGCAGCTTTTCTTCTAAAAATTTTATGGTACGAATAGTTCCATACCCTCCTCTTGCACAAAAAACTGCCGTTGCTGTTGGATGTTGCAAAGCCCATAATAAATCTTGTGCACGTTGCTCATCATTGCCAGCAAATTGATTATCTATTTCAAAAAGATTAGGCGCAAATTCTATCCGTAATCCGCGGGTTTGAGCCCAATTCACAAATGGCTGTAATTCTGATTGTGTAACAGACCTTGCGGTTGCAATCAACAAAATGGTATCCCCAGATTTAATCTTCATGGATTTTATCATTGCTTTTGTTTCCGTCCCACTCAATCAACCTATTCTCCAAGGTGGTTAATTGCTCAAGAGAAAAATCTATTAGCTGTTGTGCTTCATTTAATAAAATCTCCACCTCGGATAAGGATACATTTCCCGAATCTATGGATTGCAGTATTTCTTGGATTCTTTGTTGAGCTTCTTCAAATGTTTTTTCGTTCATTCCCATCAATTTTTATTTACTATTTGTGCGTTTACATCACCATCCTTCAGTTGAATTACCACAGCATCACCCAGTTGAACCTCACCCACAGAGTCAACGATTTTTCCATCTTTACGCAAAAGTGCATATCCCCTCTGCACTGTTTTAGTAGGATGCAACATTTGTAGTTTTTGTAGTTGATTGGTTACTTTCTGTTTTTGGGAAACAACCAACCACATTGCTGATTTTGCCACTTGAGAACGATAACTAGCCACTTGATTTCTCTTTTGAATCATCATTTTTTGGGCAAATTGAAGCAGATTTGTTTTAGCCGATAATAATTCTACCACTACTTTATAATTCCATTCTACCAAATAAGCAGCACATTTTGTTGGGGTTTTTAACTGAGCAAATGCCAACTCATCTACGATGGAAACATTTCTTTCGTGGCCAATTCCTGTAAATATCGGCAATTTTGAACCTGCTACAGCCAACGATAACTCCAATGAATCAAACGGAGAAAAATCAGTTTGAGAACCTCCTCCTCTTACTAATATTATTGCCTGACAATTACTTACACTGTTTGCTTTAACTATTGCTTTAACCATTTCTGTTGCTGCGTTTTCGCCTTGTACCGGTACTGGAAACAAGGTGATTCTAAATTTTAATCGCCATGGATTGTTCTCCAATTCGTGCACGAAGTCTCGGTAGCCGTCACTATTTGGCGCAGCAATTAAGGCAATGTTGTTATACACTGATAATTTGGGAATACACTGATTGGCTGAAACATATCGGTCATCAAGTTTCCAAACCAACTTAGGATATTGCTGCGCTAATGTGTTTAATATCTGTTCACGTTGAAGTGTTAGTTGTCCGATGGTGTAAGCCGTATCAATATCATGAATTACTAATCGAAACCCATATTTCGGGTTGTAGGAAACGGAAAGTTGAACAACAATCTTTAAGTTATTTTCGAATTTAACTCCGGTAATTTTCTCAAATTGGGCAATTTTTCCAAAACTAGTTCTCCATAAAGCAGCACCTGCTGATGCTACAACTTCTGAGCCTTGTTTTTCAATTAAATTAAGAAAAGCATAGTATCTATCCCGATATACTTTAACGTCGGAGGTTTCGGCAATAACCCAAAATCGGCGTTCACCAAACACCTGATAAACCGAGTCTTCCACCACACCTAAAAAGGCGGATAAAGGAATGGCGGAAGCTTGATGCACGTTATTTCTTTTTAACCAACAGACTTGTTTGGGTGATAGTAGTAGTCATTTCTGCATTTCTACTATCGGAATAATATTCAAACATAGGAAAATCGGTTGGATGTCCTTGTTTTTCTAATTCAGCTAAATATTTCTCCCAGTGTTTAGTAGACTCTCCTGGAGCAGCATTCACCGTGGCTTTAAAGTAATCACCTGCCGGAAATTCTAAAAAATCATATCCCGGGATCGGCTTTTTTACTTTTACCGGTATTCCTAAAAACAATTTGGCCTTTTTTGAATTGGGCTTTTCTTTGGTATAAACAACCATTAACGTTCCGCTTAAAATAAGCTGTCTTTTCATTATCTGACCCATCATTTCGGGAACTACGCGATTAATTGTGTTTTTAATATCCGAAATAGGTGCATCTATATGTTTTCCAAAAACACGCATTTCATTTCTATACATTTCCTTTACCATCAAACCTTCATTGGTTAAAACCACATCGTTTCCCGTTTCAACGGGCACTTTGGAAATCGTGGTAGTGTCTTTTTTTACATTAACTCCAGCGTTATTTGTGTTGGATGCGTTTTTTTCATTGTTCGAACAACCACTAATACTTAGAGCAAAAACTGCAATTACAGAAAGAAAGAAACTCTTATGCATATTGAATAGCAAATTAAGCAAATTTGTGTTGTTAACCTCTAATTTATCGGCAATTTTGATGTAGGTTTGTATCATGAAATTTCTTGCCGAAATTGAAATACTTCCGTTAAAAGGATTATTAGACCCGCAAGGTAAAGCCGTAGAAAGTGGGCTACCAAGAATTGGCATTGAGCACGCCACGAATGTTCGTGTTGGTAAATTTATCACCATGGAATTAGAGACTGACAATGAAACGTCGGCTCACGAAATGGCTGAAAAAGCGTGTAAATCGTTATTAGCCAATCTCATCATGGAAGGCTATAACATTCGAATTACAACCCTTTAGTATGATTGTTTATAACGTTACTTGCAATATGGATAAGCCATTGGCTCCAACATGGCTCAATTGGATGTTTCAAGAACATATTCCAGAAGTAATGCAAAGTGGATGTTTTTTGGAATGTAAAGTATTAAAATTACTTACCGAAGCAGAAGACAACCAAGGTGTCAATTACGCTATCCAATATACCGCGAGCAGCATGGAAGAGTATGAGCGATATAAACAAAATTTCGCCCCTGCTTTACAGCAAAAAACCAAAGATAAATTTGGTGATCAAGTATTAGCCTTCCGAAGTTTATTGGAAGTTATTAATTGATTACATGCACGGTGTTAAACCCTGGAAAATAGAATCGGCATTAGCTAATTACGAACAATTTACCTGGGTTGACGTACGCAGCGAGAATGAATTCATTAAGGCGCACATCCCCAACTCAATCAACATTCCTATTCTAAGCAATGCCGACCGAATTGCTGTTGGCACTTGCTACAAACAATCAGGAAGAATCGCTGCCGTGCGATTGGGCTTAGAACTAGTTGGCCCCAAATTCCCTCTTATTTACGATCAACTGTTAGCGCTATACAAAGCAGGAAAACCCTTGATGTTTTATTGTTGGAGAGGCGGCCTTAGAAGTCAGATTGCCTCTACCCTCATGTATTGGGCAGGAGAACCAGTTAATATCGTTGAAGGGGGGTATAAAAGTTACCGCCAATGGGCATTTCAATTGTTTGAAAAACATCATCATTTCGTTGTACTGTCTGGGTGCACAGGCTCTGGAAAAACCCAAATTCTTCATGAATTAAAATCACAACAACTACAAATTTTGGATCTTGAAGGTTTGGCGCATCACAAAGGCAGCGTTTTGGGAGGAATCGGCCAATTACCACAACCTAGCACAGAACATTTCGAAAATTTAATTGCGTTTGAACTGTTTACATTTCAAGATAATGAACCAATAATTGTTGAAAATGAAAGCAGGCGAATTGGAAACTGTATACTACCCGAAGTTCTTTGGAAAAACATGCAGGCGGTTAGAGCGATTGAAGTTTGCGTTGATTTAAACACTAGAGTTGAACGATTGTATGCTGAATATGCTCACCTGCCCGTAGACAAGCTTAAAGAGCAAACTGCCAAGCTAGTGAAACGTCTAGGTGGCCAAAATGAGAAACTGGCTCAGCAAGCTTTAGATAATGGTGACTTCCGAACTTGGATTTCGATTTTATTGGTTTATTACGACAAAGCTTATACCAACTATCAAGCAATGTTTAACCATCAATTAGAATCTATTTCGATGCAATGGTTTGGAGAAAACAAAAACCAAATTGATCCAACATCGTTAGATGAATTAATTAAACTTATTTACCATGAATCTTAATAAAAAAGTGGCCGTTGTAACCGGTGCAAACAAAGGAATTGGACTAGAATGCGTTAAACAATTATTAGCTGAAAACTGTATTGTTTATGGTATTTGTCGCAGTGGATGCAGTACTTCTCATGAGAATTTCACTTGTTTGCATGCCGATGTAAGCAATTTGGATTCCTTAAAATCTGCAATGGAAACCATTTTGGCCAAACATGGTGCCATCGATATATTGATTAACAATGCGGGCTTAGGATACTTCGGACTATGCGAAGAATTACCCTTAGAACAATGGCATGAAATGTTTAACACCAACGTAACGGGGTTGTTTTATGCTACACGCTTGGTTCTACCTGGCATGAAAAATCAAGGTTCTGGGCACATAATAAATATTGCATCGATTGCAGGATTGGAGGGATACCAACAGGTTTCGGGTTATTGTGCTACCAAGTTTGCCGTTCGCGGATTTAGCGATGCGTTGTACAAAGAAGTTCGCGATAAAGGAGTTAAGGTAACCTGTATTTATCCGGGATCCGTTAAGACGGATTTTTTCAGACACAACGACGCCATCACGCCCCATGACAATATGTTAATGCCGGAGGATGTAGCGGCACAAATACTTTGGTGTTTGAAAACACCGGATAATTTCCACAACGTAAACGTGGAGATTCGACCGTTAAAACCTCGAGGTTAAGATTTACAGATACGTTTTCATCTCTGAAGCCAGTGTTCTGGCTTCCATTGCTGCAGCTTCAGCAAAATCCTCACCATTTGAAGCATACAAAATACTTCTAGAAGCATTTACAAGTAGTCCGGCATCCGCATTTAAACCTGCGGCCGAAATATCTCGTAAGCTTCCTCCTTGAGCACCTACACCTGGAACCAGTAAAAAGTGGTTAGGAATTATTTTTCTTATTTCTTCCACTTTTTCTGCTCTAGTTGCCCCAACAACAAACATCAATTGCTCTTCGGAGCCCCATTTGCATACTGTCTCAATGACCTTTTCGTATAAACGCTTGCCATTTTCTTCGGTAAGTTGAAAATCGGAATGGCCTGCATTTGAAGTTAATGCCAAACAGATAACCCATTTATTATCAAACTCTAAGAACGGCCTGATGCTATCTTCACCCATGTACGGACTAACTGTAATCGCATCAAAGTCCATAGCTTCAAAAAATGCTTTTGCATACATGGTGCTAGTGTTTCCGATATCACCTCGTTTAGCATCGGCAATCCTTAACGTATTTGTAGGCAAATAGGACAATGTCTCTTCCATCCATTCCCAGCCTTTGCGGCCGTATTGCTCATAAAAAGCGGTATTGACCTTGTATGCAACTGAATAAGGAATGGTTTTTTCGATGATTTCTTTATTGAATGTGAGAAGTCCATCTCCATCTTTCGTCAAATGCGCTGGAAGCTTTTCAATTTGAGTATCCAAACCCGTACACAAATAAGAAGATTTGGCTTTAATTTCCTGAACTAGTGCTTTTCTATTCACAACTATGCAAAGTAACAACAGGAAAATGGTATTCGGGAATTAATCGTTATTTTCGTATAAAATGCTGATACGAATATTATTACTTGCTGTTATATTGTTTGTTAAACCTGTCCAATCTCAATATATAAAAATTGGAAACGGATATATTTCTGGAACCATTGCCGGACCATTCAGTGCTTCCACCAGCAGAGACACTCAGTATTCAAAATTTGCATACATCTTTCCAAAATCAGTTTTGGGTAATTTAGTACATGGTGATACAATATCTTCCATTGAAATTTTTCGAGTTGGTGGTGCCATTCCCGACACCAATTGTGCTTTTACCATTTATATGGGTAATACCAATCGTTCAGACTTTGGCAGCGGTAAATTATCATTTTCCGCAGAAATTTCAGCAGCAAAACAAGTAGGCACCTATAAACCAGCCGATGTTTTTAATACCATGGAAAAGTTCTATCCTTTGGTATTTTCTAAAAAATATCGTTATGACAGTTTATCGGGCGAGAATGTAACCCTTTTCATTGAGTACAAGCAATGGAAAAAACAACCGTTGGCAATGTCCTTTTACATTGAAACGCCTAGCAGCATTACTAATTATGCAAACAACCAAACCAAATATTTAGTATCCACAACAAACCAAGATAGTCTGCCAAATTCTACTTCCTTCCATCCAACGATTGTCTTTAATTTTCCAAAGTTTCAACAAGATGTAGCGGTAATTAAAACTTATACATTGGGAAAAATTCCATTGCCATTGGGAAAGCCTGATAGTGTGCAAGTGTTAGTAAAAAACGTAGGCAAGTCGAAACTTACTAATTATTGGTTAAAAACATATTCCATTGGAAAAAACAAGCAATTGGACAGCTTCCGTATCAGTTTAAATGTGGGCGAGGAGCAGTTTTTTAAAGTACCCTCACTCAATCCCAAAACTCACGGTCAAGACACCATTTATATAGAATCGCCTGATGTTAATGGATCCAATAATCTGGCGTGGTCTGTCCGATTGGGTAACCCTAACGTATACAGTTATAGGGACATAACGTTATCACCAGCACCAGGTGGTATTGGATTTAACGGAAGCACCGGTGATTTTGTAGCAAAATTTTACTCGGCAAGCAATAAATATTTAAACCAAGTTACGGTTGTTTTTGGAGGATCTGGAGTGCCTTTTCGTATTGGAATATGGGAACAAAACAAAAGTACCCGACTACCTGGCAAATTAGTTTACCAAAGTGATTCATTGATGTCCAAATCTGGTAATTACATACTCGATTTTAAAAACCCCATTATTGTAAATGGAACCTTTTATGTGGGTGTTAGGCAGTTAAACACAAATAACGTTGCCTTTGGATATCAAATGGAAGAGCCGGTTAGACCAAATTCATTCTTCTACGCAGCCCCATTAGGTGACACCAATTGGGTTGATTTCCATCCTGATGCTCCTTATAAATTTTTAATTGAACCCAGACTACAAGCGGACTATGATTTTGCTTGTATCAGTGCAGACTTTCCAAAAGACACAATCAATAAGTATGTCACTGATACTTTAGCTCCAAAAGCAACCTTTGGAAATGTGGGGGTATTTAAACCCAAAGATTCTGCTGTGTTTACCGTTGAGATTTTTGCGCCGAATGGACGTGTTTACAAAGAGTCCATACAAGACACACTGAGATCTGGAGGTAGAAGAACTTATACCTTTCCCAAAACGTTTTATCCGAATAACTTGGGTGAGTACAAAATGATTGCTTACAGCAGTCATATTCGAGACAGCATTCGTGATAATGATACGCAGATTGTAAAATTCTATGTTGGAGTTAAGCAAGATGTTGGAGTTACAACGGTTTATGACCCAACTAACAATATGCAGTATGAATATAAAACAGACACATTGATGCCTGTTGCTACCATCAGTAATATTGGGTACGATAACATTCCTTCGTTTATTACTCGATGTGTTATCTACAAAGGAACAAAAGCGGTTTATAATGAATTCCAATCCCTGTCTCTTCCAAAATTTCAATCTAAAATTCTCTTTTGGAAAACGTATAAGTTTCAAGATACTGGTTCGCACAGGGTGGTGTTTACAACAGAATATGCCAAAGATGCATTTCGTAAGAATGATACAATTGTACGTTCTGTTTATGTGTTTAAATTAGTAGATGTTGGCGTAGACTCAATAAAGTCACCTGATAACAAACAGTTTTATTTATTAAACAAACCAATTACACCCAAGTATTTTTTCTTCAATGATGGGGCTATTAAAGCATATTCTATCCCTATTTATTGCAAGGTTTATGACCCTTCAAATAAGTTAGTATTTATGGACTCGGTTCGATACGACATGGAACCTTACGATGGGTTTTCCTTATCGTGGACCAAATCATTTATACCTAGAAGAAAAGGCTTGCATCGACTTGTTTTCTCCACAGCACATTTTCAAGACAAATTCAAAGCCAATGATAGTTCAACGGGATTCTTCACTGTAGGTTACCCATATGACATCGAATTAACATCCATTGTGAATCCAATTAAAAACAAAGATTATACGGTGGGATATGAGTCGATAAAACCGAAAATTTACTTTAAAAACAATGGATTTATTAAGAATAACGGTCCTGTTGTATTAGAAATTTATCACGACGGGAAGAAGGTTCATACGGATATACAAAACATCAGCATAGACACTGGTAAAACAGATTCTGTAGTTTTTAGTAAAATCTTCCGTGCTCAGAAAGTTGGCAATCATACCGTTGTAGCATTTTTTAATGGGGTAGATGAAAACTTTCGTAAAAATGACAGTATTTCTTCTTCATTTACAGCATCCATAGGAAAAGATGCATTGCCTATCGCTTATCAATTATTACCAAACGATAGTATTTACAATGTTGGAGATACTTTGCGAGAAATTAAAGTTCTAATTGCCAATCAAGGAAAAGACAGTATCGCCAAAGTTGTATTTAATTGCAAGGTTTACTTTCTCGGAAAAGAAATATATAACGACTTTAAAACAACATCGCTAGAAGCGAATTCCGAGGATAGTATTTCCTTTTTAGCGGATTTATCACTCACCAAACCAGGATATTATTTTGTTGAAATCAGAAGTTCATCTTTGGATGATCAAAACCCATTTAATGATACTTTATTGGGTGAATTTTCAGTTATTGTAAAGCAAGATTTGGCTTTATTAGACTTCAAAAATCCGGGAATGAATGATTTACCTGATAGTACCAAATTGTGGCAACCCACAATCATCATTACTAACAAAGGTGTTGGAGATTCTACCACTTTTAGTTCAGTAATATACCAATTGCGTTC
>CAZKOM010000036.1:0-2986 GCA_964554385.1 uncultured Flavobacteriaceae bacterium
CGGGAGTGCAAAAGTAGTACTTTTTTTCATCCCTCCAAATACTTTACACCAAATTCATCAAAGAATACAGCGTTTTTGCAATTTTCAACCAATCCATTATATCGCTGTAAAAATACCAAGCCTCATTTTATCAATCACATACAGACAACTTTTTTTACCACAATCCAATCGAAAAAAAATTGAATTATTTTTTCTCTTTTATCGTCGCCACAGCAACGATCCATCGCCAAAGCTTAAAAATCGATAGTTTTCCTGCAATGCCGTTGAGTAAATCTCCTTCCATTGCTCGCCCACCATCGCCCCTACTAACATCAATAAGGTACTTTTAGGTTGATGAAAATTGGTGATTATACCGTCACAAACCGAAAATTCAAATCCAGGAACAATAAAAATCTGGGTTCTCCCGCTCAATTTACCTCCTCCAGACTCTGCCAATTCCACTAAAACCTGCAACCACTCGCCTCGCTGCTCCTTCGTAAAATACCGCCCCGTCGCAGAATTCACGGATGAAAGATTCCCAAATGCAGAATTCCCAGATGCAGGATTCAACAAATTCCCCTCCTGCCTGTACGCCATATCCTTGGAAACCCAATAAAAACTTCCCGAAACATCGGCCTGACGATAATCGGATAATTCCTCCAAGTCGTCCACAACCGCCCGTTGAAGAAACTCAGCATCGGCAATTCCATACCTATATATATAGTATAGACTTTCCAAAACCCGCATAACGGTAGTACCCACCGCTACAATCTTACCTGAATGATCGCGTAATTTCTTTAATGTCTCTACCGAAATTTCAAAACGCTCGGCGTGCATGTCGTGCTCCGTTGCGGAATTACCGCTCATTGGTCGAAAGGTTCCCGCCCCAACATGCAATAACGCGGAGGTGAACTGCACTCCGGAAGCCGATAACCGCTCTAACAGCGATTCCGTAAAATGCAAACTGGCCGTTGGTGCGGCAACAGCACCCGGGGTATCGGCAAAAATGGCTTGGTATCGCTCGCGGTCTTCCGGTTCCACCTCTCGATTTAAATACGGAGGCAAGGGTACTCGGCCCAATTGATCAATCGCTTCCATTATCGAGAGAACACCACTTAGCACCGTGAGTTTAACCTGATCTTTATCTCTATTATGCCATGTTATTTCCAATGCACAATCACCATGACTTACCAAAACGCTACCGTTTTCTTTAAATTTCTTTCTTCCGCCCACCATGGTTTGCCACAACTGCCAATCTGGAGATAGCGGATCCAGTAAAAATATTTCCACTGCGGCGCCACTTTCCGTGGTGCCATGCAATCGCGCTGGAATCACTTTGGTTGAATTGGTCACCAGTAAAACGGATTCGTCTGTTCCATTCGATGCTAAAAACTCGGGCAACTCCGAAAAAATTGCATGACTAATTAAATTGCCGGAAGAAACCAACAACTTAGATGTATCTCTTGGACTCACAGGAAACTTAGCAATTCTGTCATCCGTTAATGGATAATCAAAATCGGCTACAGGAATTTCGGGTACTTTGGCCGATAATAATGGGAGCATGGCTTTCCAAGCTCTTCCCCGGTGCGACATGGCATTTTTCTCTTCAGGTGTGCACTGTGCAAAACTCTTGTCCATCCCATCGGCTTTGAAAACTGGATCGTAACCAAATCCACCCTCACCCTGAGGCGTTAATAAAATCTCCCCATGAACTTCACCCCGAGCAAACAGAGGTTGTTCACTGAAGCCAACGGCGCATAACACGGCAACAAACCGGGCTCTGCGATTGGTAGAATCCCCCAAATTATCAAGAATTTTCTGAATATTATTGGCATGGTTTACCGGTTCACCCGCATATCGGGCCGAAAAAACTCCCGGTTCATCGTTCAAGGCTTCAACGCACAATCCACTATCATCGGCAATGCAGGCCAAACCCGTAGCCTTGTATATGGTATGCGCTTTGATCAAGGCATTGGCCTCAAAGGTGGTCCCATTTTCTGGAATATCTTGAGTAAATCCTAGCTCCGCCGGAGATATCACCTCCGCAATCCCGGATAGGATCATTTTAACTTCTTCTATTTTGTGCGCATTGGCCGAAGCGAATACTACTTTTTGGAGTGCCATTTACATCCACAAAAATACTACCTACAAGGCAGCAGCACTTGCAATGGCTAAAAATTCATGATTTATGGGCGCGTTCTAACTGTGCGCTGCTCGATACGCTTTTCGTAGTTCTCCCCTTGGAAAATGCGATGAACAAAAATACCAGGGGTGTGAATTTCGTTCGGATCCAATTCTCCGGGCTCTACCAATTCTTCTACCTCGGCGATGGTGATTTTCCCAGCTGCCGCCATCATTGGATTAAAGTTTCGGGCCGTATCCTTATATACTAAGTTACCGTGCTTATCGCCTTTCCACGCTTTCACAATGGCGAAATCCGCATCAAACGCATATTCCATTAGGTAGGTTTTGCCATTAAACTCTCTGGTTTCTTTCCCTTCGGCCACCTCCGTGCCTACTCCCGCGGGGGTAAAAAAAGCAGGAATTCCAGCGCCGGCTGCTCTACAACGTTCCGCCAAGGTTCCTTGAGGAATCAATTCAACCTCTAACTCACCGGACAACAACTGTCTTTCAAATTCGGCATTCTCACCTACATACGAACTGATCATTTTTTTCACTTGCTTTTGCTGCAACATTAGACCAATTCCGAAATCATCCACTCCTGCATTATTGGAAATACAGGTAAGTCCCTTCACTCCTTTCTTCACCAAAGCAGCAATGCAGTTTTCCGGAATACCGCACAAACCAAAACCACCCAACATCAGGGTGCAATTATCCGAAATGTCCGCAATGGCTTCCCATGCATTTTGTTTTACTTTATTCATGCCGATACTAATTCAATTTGTGCCGATAATCCTTTTTCGCACAAGGTAGTGCAAACCGGTTCAAGGTCTTCGTATTTCCCTAATTTAACTGAGTATTTTCCGTTGTTGTGAACAATCCAAGC
>CAZKOM010000036.1:2996-15202 GCA_964554385.1 uncultured Flavobacteriaceae bacterium
ACTGTTCGGCTTGCAATCGCGTATGACCGCAATATCGAATCAAACAGGTAATCACCCAATCAAAGGAATTTACTTCATCGTTGTATAATACGATGGCCCATTTTGCCTCCTCAATCATTTCCAAAATCTCCTGCTCTTGGGATTCCTTCAGAGGATCGGATTCTAGGTTTACTATGTCGAGGTTTTTCAGAATCATAGGTCGATAATCCAACAACCGTTGGATATACAAAAATACAAAAATGATTTACGCGAGTTTGTTTTTTCTATCGCCTTTACCAAAGATTTTCATTCGGTTCTCGGTTCCAGCAATCAAACGTTGAATATTCTTCTTGTGCGTTAATACCACCAATACCGCTAACGTTATCGTAAAAATAACCATTCCTGTTTGGTACATCGAAAAAACGCGCATGGCCAGCACCGGTATACTGATACCTGCAATCATGGATCCCAAACTCACATATCCTGTAGGTACAAACACCAACAAAAACACCAACACCGCCCACAAAGCCAAACCTGGATTCAGTGTAATAATCACCCCAAATAAGGTAGCCACGCCTTTCCCTCCGCGGAAGTTGGCAAAAACGGGAAACAGATGCCCTACAATCGCCATAACGCCAAAGATGATTTTAAAATCCAATATCTCCGTATAGGTTAGAGATGAATCAATGGTGTTTGCATACAAATACGACAATCTCGCTGCAAACAATCCCTTTAACACATCCAACAACAATACGGTAGACCCGGCTGTTTTACCAAGAACTCGGAAAACGTTGGTGGCTCCTGCATTCCCGCTTCCGTGTTCACGAACATCTACACCGAAAAAGGTCTTCCCTACCCAAACAGCGCTGGGTACCGATCCAATGATGTAACCCAACAAACAAAATATTAAAATATACGTCACTCCTGTTCTCTATTTAACGGCGGCAAATATAAGGAATTCAAATAATACTAATTTTTGATCACCGTAGCAGCTTGTTGAAACTCGCCATTTTCATTGAAAACACGAAGAATATAAGCACCAGCGGAAAGGGCCGATGTATTTAAACGGACCGCTCCCCCTTCTAAGGATTGATACGGTATGGTTAATTGTTTCCCATCAACAGAATAGATTTCAACTCGCAAACTTCCAGATACATTGGATGGTTCCACGAGCAATTCGTTAGAGAACGGATTGGGGCTAATAGCAACTTTAATATCCGATTTCCCCGAAAATGATTCCGTTTTATTCATGCTAGGCATATCAAACGCTTCTTCGCCGTCGGAACAATTGTTAGGATCACCTTGTGCCGCCGAATATCCTAAGCCCCTTCTGGCGAAAGCTTTCCATATCATTTCCTTGTTTTTACCACCATTTCGTGCTTCATCGGCTGCTAAAATTGCATCCCTCGCATCCGTAAATCCAGGTCCACATGCTTGCAACTTCATTGCATCAAATACCAACTGAATCATTTCGTTGTTTCCGCCCTTTCCGCGATATAAATCCTCGCTAAATCCGTACTCCTTAATAAAATCCCAATATAAATCCCACAACATCGAACACCAGATTTCACCCGTGAAATGAACCGGTGTTTGACCTGCAACAGAAAATTTCGCTACGTTACCGTAGGTATGTGGGTTAATCGACATATTGGTGGAATATGGATAGGTACGAATACCTGTTCCGTTTTTTTCTTCACCTTGTAACCAATTCCCCATTCCGCGTGGCGTTGAACCTACATCCCCCTTTTTGGTAGTAAATGCCAAGGCAATAAAGTCACTCCAACCCTCACCCATCTGTTCGCGGTTATTTAATCCATTGGAATTCGATGGTCCACAAGTCAACCGAATGGAAATCCCATGGGTATATTCATGGGCAATAACCCCCATATCCAAATCGGAATCCGTGCGTTTAGCGTATGCCGATGAATCGTAAAAACTAACGGTGAAGCTGCTGTCATTCAACATTTGTCTAAGTACATTGGCATCTGATTTTTTAACAAACAAAACGGGAATCGTAATCTTTGCCGCATTGGCTGAATTATCCGTTGCCATGGTAATGGTTTGATCGGCTGCCGATGTATCTAAAATCACTACTGCCGTTGCGCCATAGCCTTGGGCACGGAATACTTTTTGAACAAACGTGCAACTTCCACGATCAATAGCCGCGATATTTCCTTTAATCAAATCCCCGTTGGAGTATCCCGTACAACCTTGGTGGGTTTTAGCCGCTAAATTATCGTTAACCCACATTAATTTACCGGAAGTAGGAATTTCCGTTATGGTTTTACCCCAAGTCCCATCAGTAATTCCGGTACCGAAACGAATTCCACCGGGACCTGCTAATACGCTCTTATAACTAACCCCATCCCAAATATACATTTGCATCCTTACGGGTGTTCCTTCTGGCGGAGCAGAGAAATTGGCATTGTTGGTGCCACTGCCGTCTTGCGCATCGGCTCGTACATAATCCCCGCCTAAACCTTTATTGGTATAATTGGTACTTTGAAAGTTTCCAGACTCCTCATTAAAACCATAATGATGGGCGATATCGTGCATCAAATTATTGGCCACGAATAAATTCACGATAGCAAAATCACGATAGTTTACCGGATTGGGTTCCGATGGATTATAGGGCGATAAAAACTGCAAACTGCTACCGCCATTTACAGCATAACCGGGTTGGTTATCGTCGTTTGCATCTTCGGTTGCATGAACATTATTCCCACGGGTGGTTGTGTACTCAGCCCCAGCCGCCCCGTTAACATCATGCCAGCCGTATGGGGATGCATCGTCATCCGCTGGATTTAACAACGTATCGGCTTTCCCGTACAATGGACTCTCAATTGGAAACGCGAAAGCGTGATAGGCCGCACCGTCATTTCCTCTTCTTCCCACCGATTTTTCTTGAACAACCCGCTGTTCCAAACTGCATTGATTGCTGGAACTCTCATTTGTATGCTGATGACCCAATGCACAAGAAACCGTCCAAGAATGTTCCGACAACATCTGAGCTTGTTCATTAATGATACAAATGCGCCACTGCTTACTTTTTTTATCAAAAAATGTAAGCGAAAATGCAGGAATCAGGGTTGGCGAACTTGCGATTCCCTTGGAATTTCCATGGTTTTCCGAAATCCATACCGCCTGAACAACACCTTGATCTTCTCTATACAAGAAATTGGTATTGTTCGATGCAATTCCTCGTACCACCCAATTTTCCGCAGTTGGGGCTCCCATTTCATGAACCAAAGCAGCAGAAATTAACGTTGACGTTGCAATCCTGTGTACTGGGTGGGAACTAGAAATAGGACTTCCCGATGTTACCGAATTTTCCTCCGTAGTTGGTAAAACGATAGCCCGAGAGGTAGCAAAATATACAGCGCCAGATTTATTAATATGTACTGCGAGTACGGCATTATATACATCTATTCCTTGAAATTGTTGTTGAAAGTAAGCGTGAGTTCCCATGTCATCGCTGTAGATATCCTGAATTCGAAGTTCACGAACATCCTTAGCCGAAATAATCCACTTGCCGCTTTGAACAACTTCCAGTAGCGCAGCCTTTGCGCGAGGCACAGTTAATGTAGGTGCCGAATTGGCTAAAAGTGAGACAGTTACTGCTAGAGAAGTAAGCAAAGACAGTGATTTTATCTTTATCGAACGAAACGCCGATATGGAATAGGAAAAGCTTCTAAGAATATTCATACAATTACAATTCTGCAATTTACGGGTTTCAATCACAGAACAAAAAAAAATCGGGCCGATATGACCCGATTTCATGAATATTCTAATTGATAATTCTGATATAATTAAACAATTAATTCTAGCTTTCCTCCCTGAAAGAGAAAACATCATTGTTATCTCAAAAGGACTAATGTGGTTTTATTTGGGTGTATATCCCCATTTGTATTTGTATATTTTATTATTCATTTTTTGGCTTTTGGGGATTCAGTTTCTTAGCCGTGCTATCTATCTGATATACAAAGTGTTTTTCTACTTCAGTCAATTCGTTTTGGGTCTGTTCCTTATATTTCTCATACTCGTCATTGGCTTTTTTGAGTGCCTGTTGATGGCTAATGTTACCAGCATGATGAAGAATATCGTTTCCAGTCATTCGCAAGAAATCATCTAAGCGTTCAATCCAGTCTTTCATATACATGGGCTTGCGGTTCAGTGCCTGCAACTCTGCCAATTCCAAATATGCTGTTACCATTCTGTTTAACACATTCAGTTCTTCTTCATTCAAATAGTTTTTGGCTATTTCGGTCTCCTGCTTTGTCGGCTTGCTTCCTTTAATGTGTGTTAGTCCTAAGTTTGGTTTATTGGCATCAATGCGTTGGTAAATAATTTCAGCTGCGGTGTGTCCGTGTGCCGCCCAATGCATTTTGTTCTGAACAGTTTGAAAAAACTGTATGGACATTTCCAGTTTCGGATCATAATCAATACTGGTAGCATAAATATCCAATACCTTTCTCCAAAACACTTTTTCGGAACTTCGTATGTCCCGAATACGAGCCAGTAATTCTTCAAAATAGTTGCCTCCACCAGCTTGTTTGAGCAACTCATCATTCATGGTAAACCCTTTTACAATGTATTCACGAAGCCTTGCTGTTGCCCATTGTCTGAACTTCGTTCCCTGTTGGCTTTTTACCCTGTAGCCTACCGAAATGATTACATCAAGATTGTAATAATTAGTGGGCTTGGTAGAAAAATCGGAATTTCCGATTTTTCTCATAGATGTATCACTATCAAGCTCTTGTTCTTCGTAAATGTGTAAAATATGTTCGTTAATGGTAGAACGAGATTTTTGAAACAGTTCAGCCATTTGGTCAATAGTAAGCCAAACAGTCTCATCTTCTAAACGGGTTTCAATTTTTGTTTTACCGTCCTCTGTTTGATATATGATGATGTTACTTTCAGACATTCCTACTAACTTTTAATGACCACTTTCATGATGTAGGCAACATAGTTAAAACGGGTGTTTCAACTTTTAATTCTTTACAGAAGGAATGGATGTATCTGATTACACGAAACGGAATGCGCTTCCACCATATATCGCTTGATCGCCTAATTCCTCTTCAATGCGCAACAACTGGTTGTATTTCGACATTCTATCCGAACGCGAAGCACTACCGGTTTTGATTTGCCCAGAATTCATGGCCACGGCTAAATCCGCAATGGTATTATCTTCGGTTTCGCCGCTACGGTGACTCATTACATTGCTGTAACGATTGCGGGTAGCCAAGTTAATTGCATTTAAAGTTTCAGTAAGTGTTCCAATTTGATTTACTTTAATCAAAATGGAATTGGCAATACCTTCGTTGATACCCCGTTGTAAACGGTTTACATTGGTAACAAACAAATCATCGCCCACCAACTGAATTTTATTTCCCAAACGCTCCGTCATCAATTTCCAGCTGTTCCAATCGTCTTCGGCACATCCGTCTTCGATAGAAATGATGGGATAACGTTTGCACCAATCTTCCCAATAGGAAACCATTTCTTCGCCGGTGAATTTTCTGCCGTCTGATTTTTTGAAAACATACAAGCCGGTTTTTTCGTCGTACAATTCACTGGTAGCGGCATCCATCGCGATATACATATCTACCCCAGGCTTGTAACCCGCTTTTTCGATGGCCATTAACACGGTCTCAATGGCTTCTTCGTTTGATTGAATATTGGGAGCAAATCCACCTTCGTCACCTACGTTGGTACTGTAGCCTTTGGTTTTCAAAACCGATTTTAGGTGGTGAAACACTTCAACTCCCATGCGCAATGCATGACTGAAGGAATCTGCCTTCACTGGCATTACCATAAATTCCTGAAAATCAATTTTATTATCTGCATGAGCACCGCCGTTTAAGATATTCATCATTGGAACGGGCAATACATTCGCATGCACACCGCCGATATAACGGTATAAAGGCAAACCAACCTCGTCTGCCGCAGCATGGGCCGCTGCCAACGATACTGCCAACATCGCATTTGCACCTAAATTTGATTTGTTATCGGTAGAATCCAAATCAAGCAAGGCCTGGTCGATTTCGTTTTGATTGGTCACTTCAATTCCCTCAAGTGCATCGGCAATGATATTATTTACATTATCAACGGCCTTTAATACCCCTTTTCCTAAGTAAAAATCCATGTCGCCATCACGCAATTCTACCGCTTCGTGAATACCGGTGCTGGCACCTGAAGGAACAGCAGCTCTTCCAAATCCACCGTCATCGGTGAAAACTTCTGCTTCTACTGTTGGATTACCTCTGGAATCGAGGACTTGTCTGGCTTGAATGTGGGTTATTTCGCTCATGGGGTTATTTTTTATGACTGTCGATTAAACTAACAAATTGATCAAAAAGATACCAAGAATCGTGTGGTCCTGGAGATGCCTCCGGGTGATGTTGTACGCTAAAAGCAGGTCTATCCAAACGTGCAATCCCTTCAACGGTATTGTCGTTCAAGTTGATATGCGTTAATTGAATGGTGTCCGACTTTGCTTCATCAAATTTTACCGCAAAACCGTGGTTTTGAGAGGTAATTTCGCTTCTACCAGTTACTAAATTTTTAACTGGATGATTACAGCCACGATGACCGTGGTGCATTTTATAGGTTGTTAAACCGCTAGCTAAACTCAATAATTGGTGACCTAAACAAATTCCGAAGGTTGGAATACCTGAATCTACCAAATTCTTAACAGTTTCAATGGCATAATCCATGGAAGCCGGATCGCCGGGTCCATTGGAAATCATCAAACCATCTGGATTCCAAGCTTTAATGGTTTCTGCCGTTGTATTCCATGGGAAAACCCCAACAAAACAATCGCGTTCTACCAAACAACGAATAATGTTTTCCTTACTACCATAATCCAATAAAGCCACTTTTCTCGGTGATTCTGGATTCCCTGTGGTGTAATGTTCGCTGCAAGACACTTTGGACGCCAATTCCAATCCGTCCATCGAAGGAACTTCACTTAAACGTTTCTTTAATACTTCAACGTTTAATTCTTCGCTTGAAATTATGGCATTCATGGCTCCGGTATCACGAATGTATCGCACCAATTCACGGGTATCGATATCGGATATTCCTACCAAATTGTGTTTCATAAAATACGCATCCAAGCTTTCATTGGCCATCTTCCTTGAGAAGTTGGCAGAAAACTTCTTGCATACCAAACCGGATATTTTAATTCCGTCACTTTCAACATCGCTCTCCCTCACTCCATAATTACCTATGTGATCCGAGGTCATAACCAAGATTTGACCGAAATAAGAAGGGTCTGTAAAAACCTCCTGATAGCCTGTCATTCCGGTATTAAAGCAAATTTCTCCGGTGGTTGTTCCAATTTTGCCAATGGCGATTCCTTCAAAATAGGTACCATCTGCTAGTACCAAAACGGCGGGATTGTGGTGTGTACTCACTTCAAGGGTTCAAATTTCGTGCTTTCCGTTGGATTCACCAAAAGTGTTGGTAAAATGTATGTAGTTCTTCAATCGTTCAGCTCGAGCCTCAAGAAATTATTCCAACTTACTTTTATACAATTTAATGACCCAATTCCTTTATCTATCTTCCGATTCGGGATGTACTTTGGGGAACCAAATCGACCAAAATATACTAATACCTAAAATACCTACAATAATTAATAAATTATGAATGGCCGTAAAGCCCATTTGCTGTGCATAATGCTCTAACAGCATCTTCAACCCGATATATACCAATATCATCGACAGTCCGTATTTCAACGAATAAAACTGCTCCATACCGGCACCTAATAAAAAGTACAATGAACGCAATCCCATTACAGCGAAAATGTTGGAGAAGAACACAATGTAAGGATCTCTGGTAACCCCGAAAACAGCCGGAACGCTATCCACTGCAAATACCACATCGGTTATATCCACAATTACCAATACGATAAAGGGGATGGTCATATACCATAAATTATCTTTTTTTATAAAGAATCGAGTCTCATCGGGGTTACTCGAATCTACACGGAACCATCTACGAGCAAATTTTACAACGGGATGTTTTTCGGTATCGATGGCCTCTTCGTCTTGCGACAACAACATTTTGAAACCAGAATACATCAAAAACACACCAAAAACATACATCACCCATTCAAACTTGGTTACGATGGCACTACCCAAATAAATGAATAGAAACCGCAACACAATAGCACCAATAACACCCCAAACCAAAATTCGCTTTTGATTTTCTCCATTCATTCTGAACGATTGAAAAATCAATAAAATTACAAATAGGTTATCAATACTTAGCGCATATTCCAATAAAAAACCGCTCAAATAACTGATGGCCGATGTTTTGCTAAATTCGTGCAATACCGCATCATAACTTCCAGACATATTCAACCGAAGTTTATACTTAACCGCGTAGTCCCGAATATCTTGAATGGATGTAATTGACTGCAAATTATCGTGGAAATAATAGATGGCCAAGGTCATTAACAATCCCACTGAAAACCAAACTGCACTGTGTTTTAAGGCTTGTTTTGCGGTCACTTCATCGTGTACCGATTTGTTAAAAACACCCAAATCCCACAACATTCCCAGCAGCAACACTAAGCCAAATAATCCAAGAAAAATAAATTGAGTCATTCCAAGTGCAAAGGTAACACCAAAAGCATGAGTACCGATATAGAACCCCATTAGAAATCCTTAGATTTGCAATAAATGCAAATGAAAAAAATATCTGTAGTAAAAAATGCAACGGTTATTGCATGTGCAGGACTACTTTCATTGATGGTTCTTCAATCCAATCGCCCCGAAGAAGGAATGTTTCCGTTGAATTATGTGAACATGAACGACCTGAAAAATTCGGGCATGAAACTGAGCAAGGAGGAAATTTTCAATCCCGGCAACGTATCGCTCACCAACGCTTTGGTGAAAGTGGGTGGTTGTACCGGCAGTTTTATTTCGGATGAAGGGTTGATTATCACCAACCATCACTGCGTTTATGGATCGGTAGCTGAGCTTAGCACCGTGGACCAAAATCACTTAGAAAATGGATTTGTTGCTAAAACTAAATCCGACGAATTACGCATCAACATGCCCTGTAAAATCACCATGAGCTATGAAGATGTATCAAAAAGAGTTTTAGAAGGCGTTACCTCAGATTTAACCCCTGCCAATCGATTGGCAAAAATTGCCGCCAATATAGAAGCCATTCGAAAAGTGGAAATTGCAAAAAACCCCGGTTTGTCCATTGAAATAAGCGAAATGTTTGTAGGAAGAACATTTGTATTATTTCGATACATGACCTTGCAAGATGTTCGATTGGTACTGGCCCCTCCGGTAACTATTGGTCAGTTTGGAGGTGATTCCGACAACTGGGAATGGCCAAGACATAATGGAGATTTTTCGTTGGTTAGAGCCTACGTAGGAAAAGACGGGAAACCTGCACCCTACAGCAAAGACAACATTCCTTTCAAACCGGAGGCAAAATTAAAAATCAACCCTAACGGAACCCAAGAAGGTGATTTCGTATTCATTATGGGGTATCCAGGTAGAACCTTTCGCAACGAGTCCGCGGCCTACATGAAATTCCAAGAAGACATTCACTTGAAAAAAATACAGCAATGGTTTGCTTTTGTGATAAACTCCATGAAAGAATCTACCGCTAAATTTCCAGATCAACGATTAGCAAGAGCCGGCGATATTCAATCGTTGGAAAATACGGAAAAAAATTATCGAGGAAAAATACAGGGTTTACGCAGAACGGGTTTGGTAGCGGCAAAATATAAAGAAGAAGCAGAAATGTTGAATTGGTTTCAATCAAACAATAAATCCAGCGAAACTTCCGGATCGAATAATAAAAACGCAGTTACAACCGAAGGACAAATAAACCCAATTTCATCCAATGCAGTTCTAGCCGAAAAGACATGAAAAGAAATTGAACAGATTTGGGACGAAGAGCGAAAAATGGCCGAAATTCGGTACTGGTTAACTGCTTCTCAACAATCCTCTCTCACCCAATTAGCCGCAACCGTTGAAGCCACTAAATTGGCGTTGCTTTTTCAATATCAACAAATTAAAAGCAAATCTTCAGATAAAACGATTGCAGCTAGCAAAGGCAATGTTTATGCGGAGTTGATGGTGAAATATATCAAAAATCTGCAAAGCATAATTAATAATGGAGCTCCGTTTAATATGGATTACGAGCATCGATTGCTCCATGCATTGGTTACGGATTTCGCACCTAAAGATCCAAATGCTCAATACATCGATGCTAAAAAACAGAAACACAATGTTCCTATTCCATTGCCTTTACTGCAAAACACCAACCAACCTGTGTATAACGAATTATGGGCAAATAATGTTGTAAAAGCAACCAATTATCAGTTAAATGATGGTAAAGAAAATACCAGTGTTACCATCAAAGCCATGATGGATAAATCGGAAAAAATACTGAATGAGATCAAGGGAATGAACTATGAATCAGCCTACAAAGTATTGGTTAAATCACTGTTCGCTAAAGACGATGCGCTATCTACTTGGGGAAGATTAATTAATTATTGGAACAATCAGATAAATCCTTTGTGGAGTGAAAAAGACGACGCAATGAAAGCCTTGATGCCGAAATATCTAGCCTTAAAAAGTGATTTTAAAGCGTCGATGTTTATTCCTGATGCAAATTCCACATTGCGATTAACCTACGGGCATATTCGCAGATATAGTCCAAACGATGGCGAAATCCATCTACCCTACACGTATTTAGACGGAATATTTGAAAAAGCCAATACGCGTCCCGATTACCGACTACCCAAAGTAGTGGCCGATAACTTGCGAGTAAGTAACGTGAATCCCATGTTACGTGATCCCAAAACAGGGAAAGTAATTGTTGCATTATTGTACAACCTAGATACTACTGGTGGGAATTCTGGCTCCCCAGTGATGAACGACAAAGGTGAACTTATTGGAATAAATTTCGATCGTTCGTTTACAGCCACCATCAATGACTATGCATGGAATGAAAATTACAGCCGATCCATTGGCTGTGATATCCGATATGTATTGTATGTGATGAAATATGTATCCAAAGCAGACCACCTTCTCCAAGAGATTGGAATCAGTTTGTAAAATATTAAAGTCGTTGTGCAGAATTTCCTCTGGAATCAACATTAATTATTCTGCACAACGACTATCCAAAATCTTGATTTCGGTAAGATTCTTGAATATGTTGAAAGTATCGATTGTATTCTAAAACGGCCGTTATCGTATGCTTTAATAGCACTTTTAACAATATTTTGTCTGTACCTACCAACTGGTCGGTTCGATTTATTTTTTTGTATTCGTATCGACAGTTATAACTTAATGCTGATATATCCGAAAGTACAGCTAACAAATTAAATAAAAAAATCCCCGGGTATAATCCGGGGATTCGTATTAAACTACCGCAAATTGGTAGGTAAAATAATAGTTAGGCGTTGTCGTTAGCTTTTTCTTCACCTTCAACAGCATCAGAATTATCTGCTGCAACGTCATTATTTTCAACAACCTCTGCCGACTCAACAGCCGCTGAAGTAGATTCTACTGCTGAAGTTTCTTCAGTTACTTCTTCAACCACCGCATCTTCAATTACAGGTGCAGTAACTTTCGCTGTAGCAGTTTCTGTTTTAGCAGAAGAAGAACCTCCACGACGAGAACGACGTGTAGTTGCCTTTTTCTTGTCTTGGCCAAATCCATCGAAGTACTCGTTAAAATCTACCAATTCAATCATGGCCATTTCAGCGTTATCTCCGGCACGATTTCCAGTCTTTAGAATACGAGTGTATCCACCAGGACGATTCGCTACTTTTTCGCCTACTACAGTAAACAACTCCTTAACCGCTTCCTTATCTTTCAAGTAAGAAAAGGCAGTTCTATAGTTGTGCGTAGAAGAAACCTTACTACGAGTGATGATGGGTTCTACAAACACACGCAACGACTTCGCTTTGGCTACTGTTGTTATAATTCTCTTGTGCTTGATTAAGGAAGAAGCCATATTAGAAAGCATAGCACTTCTGTGCGATGCAGTTCTTCCTAAGTGATTAATCTTTTTACCGTGTCTCATTGAATTAGTCGTCGTTTAAATTGTATTTGGAAACATCCATTCCAAAGTTTAAGCCTTTTTCTCTTACAAATTCTTCCAACTCAGAAAGAGATTTCTTTCCAAAGTTTCTGAATTTCAACAAATCGTCTATATGATAATTTACTAACTCACCTAAGGTCTTG
>CAZKOM010000036.1:15212-16198 GCA_964554385.1 uncultured Flavobacteriaceae bacterium
GGAGTTTTCAAAATTTTACGCATATGTAAGAAAGTCTCATCTACCTCTTCAACGGCTTTGCTCGCCTTTGATTCTGGCATAATATTCTCGTCACTAAACAACACAAAGTGCTGGATTAGGATACGAGCTGCTTCTTTCATAGCTTCTTCAGGGTGGATACTACCATCTGTAGTAACTTCCATTACCAATTTTTCATAATCCGTACGCTGTTCTACACGAAAATCTTCTACTGAATATTTTACGTTACGAATAGGAGTAAAGATAGAATCAACAGGTATCATCCCTATGATAGCATCCTTAGGCTTGTTTTCCTCAGCTGGAACATAACCTCTACCTTTTCCTACAGTTATTTCTAACTCTAAGGTAACAGTTGGTTCCATATTGCAGATAACTAGCTCAGGATTTAGGATAACAAAGTCGTTGGTGTAGCGTCCGATATCCCCTGCCAAGAATTGATCTTTACCTTTAATGCTGATAAAGATTTTTTCCTGCTCTTCGGTAGATGCGTTAGCTTTGAAACGAACCTGCTTAAGGTTCAATACCAATTCAACAACGTCTTCTACTACTCCCTTGATGGTACTGAACTCATGATCTACCCCTGAAATCTTTACAGTAGTGATCGCATAGCCTTCCAAAGAAGACAATAAAATACGGCGCATAGCATTACCAATGGTAACGCCATAGCCTTTTTCCAGTGGAGAAAATTCAAAGACACCGTTAAAATCGGTGGCTTTGTTCATCACCACTTTATTTGGTTTTTGAAAGGGTATTACACCCATGGTTTTAATCAGGTTTATTTACTATATAATTCAACAATCAACTGCTCCTTGATATTCTCAGGAATTTCTGAACGCTCAGGATAAGTTAAAAACTTACCTTCTAAGTCGTTTCCATTCCATTCGATCCAAGAGAAACGGTTGTTAACTTTGCTTACTGAGTTAGAAATCACTTCCAAACTCTTACTACGCTCACGTACAGCAACAACA
>CAZKOM010000036.1:16227-20100 GCA_964554385.1 uncultured Flavobacteriaceae bacterium
GACGTGCAGCGCGACGTGTAGGAGCAATACCCATACGAAACACGCTATTATCCAAACGGGCTTCCAAGAATTTTAACAAATTCTCACCGGTAATACCCTTTTTGGCGGCAGCCTTCTTGAAAGTATTACGGAACTGCTTTTCTAATAAACCGTAAGTATATTTAGCCTTTTGTTTCTCAGCTAACTGTACAGCGTATTCTGAAAGCTTAGGTCTACGACGCGAGTTACCGTGCTGACCTGGACCGTAATTTTTTCTTTCCAAAGCCTTATCCTTACCGAAAATCGGCTCACGGAATCTACGTGCTACTTTGGATTTGGGACCTGTATATCTTGCCATTTTTTTTCTTACTAAATAAAATTATACTCTTCTACGCTTAGGAGGACGACATCCATTGTGTGGCAATGGAGTAATATCCGTGATAGACTGAACTTCGATACCTACGGTTTGCAAGTTACGAATCGCACTGTCACGACCGCTACCTGGACCTTTAACAAAAACATCTACTTTGCGCAAGCCTGAATCAAATGCAACTTTTGCACAATCCAAACATGCTACCTGAGCTGCATATGGAGTATTTTTCTTCGATCCGCGGAATCCCATTTTACCCGCACTTGACCAACTGATTACCTGACCATCTGTATTGGTAACAGAAACGATAATATTATTGAAAGTAGCGTGAATATGAACTTGACCCATTGGATCAACTTTCACCTTCTTCTTCTGAACTTTTTTCTTATTGGTGTTTGCCATGATAATTCTCTAAACTAATTATTTGGTAGCTTTTTTCTTACCAGCAACGGTCTTACGCTTACCTTTTCTTGTACGGGCATTGGTTTTTGTGCTCTGTCCACGTACAGGCAATCCCTTACGGTGACGCTGTCCACGGTAACATCCAATATCCATCAAACGCTTAATGTTTAACTGAACCTCAGAACGCAATTCGCCCTCGGTCTTTAAATTCGCAGTGATGAAGTTACGAATGGCAGCCAACTCGTCGTCGTTCCACTCGTTTACTTTTTTGTCATGACTGATCCCTGCTGCATCTAAGATGTTTGCAGAGGTGCTTTTTCCAATCCCATAAATGTAGGTGAGTCCAATCACACCACGTTTGTTTTTGGGAATATCGATACCTGCTATCCTGGCCATTATTGATTATCCTTGTCTTTGCTTGTATTTTGGGTTTTTCTTGTTAATAACATACACCTTTCCCTTACGGCGTACGATTTTGCAGTCAGCGCTGCGTTTTTTCACTGCGGTTCTAACTTTCATGTTTTTTACTTATATCGATATGAGATGCGGCCTCTAGTTAAATCATACGGTGACATTTCAACACTCACCTTATCGCCAGGCAGGATACGAATATAATGCATACGCATTTTACCGGAGATGGTACAAATCACTTCGTGACCATTCTCCAAGCGTACACGGAACATCGCATTGGATAAAGCCTCCTCGATGATACCGTCTTGTTTTATTGCGTCTTGCTTTGGCATTTATTTTTTAAAAGGGCTGCAAAATTAATACTTTATTTCTTAAAAATCAACTTGACTCATCTGGTTTGTCATTCTTCCCTTCATTCTTCCTCCTCCACTCATCAAACCATCGTATTTGCGCATCAATAAATAACTATCAATTTGCTGTAATGTATCCAATACTACACCAACTAAAATCAACAAACTGGTTCCTCCGTAAAACTGAGCGAATTCAGAACTGATGTTTGCAACATTGGCTAATACAGGTAACAAGGCAACTAAGCTAATAAAGATGGCTCCAGGGAATGTAATTCTTGATATTACTTCATCAATGAAATCGGCAGTTTGTCTTCCTGGCTTAATGCCCGGGATGAAACCGTTGTTTCTCTTCATATCTTCAGCCATTTGCTTCGAATTAAAAATAATAGCTGTGTAGAAATAGGTGAAAACAATGATCAAGAAAATCAAGATTGCATTGTGCCAAAATCCATTAGGATTCATTAATGACATCAAGAACTGTGGGGGCGTTTCGTACATATTTGCTAATGTTGCAGGCAAGAATAAAATAGCCTGAGCAAAAATGATAGGCATTACACCGGCTGCCAAAATCTTAATTGGCAAATACTGACGCGCTCCACCGTACTGACGATTGCCAATAACACGCTTTGCATAGTTTACAGTTATTTTACGTGTTCCTTGAGTTAACAAAATCACCCCTAAAATTACCATAAACCAAACCACCATTTCCACAATAACGATAATCATACCGCCATCGCCTAAACGCAAGAATATTTCAGATAACAAAGCGGCTGGCATTCTAGCTATGATACCAACCATGATGATTAAACTGATACCATTTCCCAAACCGCGATCCGTGATTCTCTCACCCAACCACATGGTAAACATAGTTCCAGCTGTTAATAAAATCACGTTGGTGAACATGAACATTTCCTTGCTTAATACATCAGAGAAATTGTACAAAAGTGCACCTGCATTCTTTTCATCATTTGCAATATTACTTAAGTACCCAAAAGCTTGTACTGCTGTAAATGCAATAGTAAGCAAACGAGTATATTGATTAATCTTACGTCTTCCCTCTTCTCCCTCTTTTTGCATACGCTGGAAAGAAGGCACAGCAATGGTAATTAACTGCATAAAGATCGAAGCCGAAATATAGGGCATGATACCCAAAGCGAAAATCGCTCCTCTTGCAAATGCTCCACCCGCAAAAGTATTAATCAATCCCAAAATACTCTTCTTTGTATCGCTATTCAAGCCTTCCAAGGCTTCGCTGTCGATACCAGGAAGAATTACAAACGAACCCAATCGATAAACCACCAACAACAACAAGGTATATAAAATACGCTTGCGTAGATCATCGATGGACCAAATGTGTTTTAATGTATCTATCAGCTTCTTCATGCGTTAGCTATTAAGCGATTTCGTGAGCACTTCCGCCTGCTTTTTCAATGGCAGCTTTCGCTGTATCACTGAATTTATGAGCGTGTACCTCTAAACCGGATTTTACTTCACCACGACCCAAAACTTTTACTAGCTCGCGCTTACTTACTAAGTGCTTAGAAACTAATAAAGCATGATCGATCTTGGTAACGTTTAATGACTCTGCTATTTGTTGCAACACGTCTAAGTTAATAGCGGCATACTCAACACGATTAATGTTCTTGAAACCACCCTTTGGAATACGACGTTGCAAAGGCATTTGTCCACCTTCGAAACCAATTTTACGACTATAACCGGTACGAGACTGAGCACCTTTATGACCTTTTGTAGAAGTTCCACCTTTACCGGAACCCTGACCACGGCCTATACGCTTGGCTTTCTTAACCGAACCTGCAGCAGGTTTTAAATTACTTAAATTCATTTGATTTTACTTAATCTGCGTTTTCAACTTTCAATAAATGACTTACTGTACGAACCATGCCTTCCAACTGAGGGTTTAACTCGATGGTTCTACTAGCATGCATCTTTCTTAATCCCAAAGCTTTCAACGTAGCTTTTTGATTTTTCGGATATCCAATTCCGCTTTTTACTTGGGTGATTTTTACTTTTGCCATCATTTATAATATTATCCGTTGAACACCTTTTTCATGCTAATTCCGCGCATTTGAGCAACGGTGATAGGATCACGCATTTTGATCAAAGCATCGAACGTAGCTTTTACCACGTTATGAGGATTGGATGAACCTTTAGATTTTGCTAATACATCTGTGATACCAGCACTTTCCAATACAGCACGCATCGCACCACCTGCAATAACTCCAGTACCATGAGATGCTGGTTTCAAGAAAATGAAACCACCACCAAACTTACCAATTTGCTCGTGAGATACTGTACCATTGATTACAGGAACCTTGATCAAATTCTTCTTTGCATCTTCAA
>CAZKOM010000037.1:0-9751 GCA_964554385.1 uncultured Flavobacteriaceae bacterium
CAGATCCAGCCCAGGCCTGCGAAGGAACTCCATTTGCTATTCAAAGTACTAGTAAATATGTAGGTGGTAAAGTTTTATGGACATTACAAAATCATCCTGACGGATCATTATCAGACGGTACAATAGATAACACCGGATCAGAAAATATCAGTTATACCCATGGTGCAGGTGATAAAGCGAAAGGCGGAGCATACTTGAAAGTAACCACATTACCTATTACAAACGATGTTTGTCCTCCAGTAAGTGATAGTATTCAGATTATTTTACACCAATATCCTGATTTGGATCCGTTGGTTAAACAAACTGGATGTATACCATTAATTACTAATTGGAGCACCGTTGAAAAGAGAGGAATTCCTGCTGGTCAGTTGACCTATGCTTGGACTTTCGGTAATGGAGAAACTTCTACATTACAAAACCCCGTTGGAGTTCCCTATTCGGTTCAAGGTAAATATGATGTTTCATTAACAGTAACTAATACCGCAGGTCCTTGTGCAACAACAGTAAGCTTGCCAAATGGAGTAGAAGCATATCCAATACCCAAGGCGTATTTCTCAACAGATCCTCCATACCATACTACAGTGGCATTACCGAAGTTTAGAATGATTAACCAAAGTACAATCGACGTAAATCCATTCAATCCTACATTGTCATACAATTGGAATTTTGGAACAGGTAATGCTAACGATACTTCCACAGCACGCGATCCAAGATTTGCTTATGGAAAAGATACGGCTCTATATAATATTAAGTTAATTGTTACTTCAAATAACGGATGTTCAGATACATTTAATCAAAATGTTCATATTGGGCCTGATATTATCGTTTATATTCCAAATGTATTTACCCCAGATGAGGCAGGACCATCCAAGAACAATACTTTCAATGTTACCGCAATGAACTTCAAAGCCTACAATTTGAAAATATTCAATAGATGGGGTGAGAAGTTGTATGAAACCGATGACTTGAATAAAGGTTGGGATGGAAATTACAATGGATCCGAATGTATGCAAGGGGTATATGTGTACAAAGTAGAAGTAATTTCTTTTGAAGATAAAACCTATGAGTTTAATGGAACAGTAACCCTGTTACGTTAAATAAATAGATAACTAAATTGAAAAGGGTCGCTATTTTTAGCGACCCTTTTTTATGTGTGAAAAATTGGTTGAAGTATAATTGAAGAGTCTTGCCTACATACAGACTGATTTACTCAAATACTTACGATGAAAGTGTAGGTTAAAAAATCTAATTTAAGTTATCTAGATTTTAGTGGCAAACAATGCGTTTAGCCTCTGCAAGTAATAAACTTTTATCAACTGGAACTACTCCAGTTTTTTCACAAACAAGTCCACCTGCTAGGTTGCTGATTTCAGCAATCAAAGGACTTTTTAAATTACAAGATAAACACAAGGCAGCAACACTTACAACCGAATCTCCAGCTCCACTTACATCTGAAATATTTCTAATATGTGCAGGTATATGGTGGAAGTCAATGCCATCCTCGATGACAACCCCACGCTCGCTAAGCGTAACTAAAGTCATGGTATTGTTCAGAGAAGACTTCAATAGCTTGATAGCCGATTCGATTGATTCTTTGTCATCTAGATCGGATTCTAATTTTAAACCTTCTTTAATTTCTTTTAAATTCGGTTTAAAAATGGTAACTTCTTTGTATGCTAAAAAGTTAGTTTTCTTAGGGTCTACTACCGTTGGTATATTTTTCTTACTACACAAATTAATTAAAATACCGATGTTTTTAGCATGAAGGACTCCTTTGTTATAGTCTTCAAAAATTACAACATCTATGTTTTCTAATTCTTCATTGAACCTTTGTTCAAGTAAAAAACTGTCAACAACATCTAGGTCGTTTGTTATTTCATGATCGATTCTTAATAGTTGATGATTATTTCCTAAAACACGTGTTTTCGTTGTTGTTTTTCTTTTGTCACTTTGTACCAACCCTGCAGTACTAAGATCCAATGACCTCATTATCGACATTAAATCATCGCCCTCTTTATCGGTTCCAATAACAGAACATAAGATAGGAGTGGCGCCCATAGCTTTTATATTCAAAGCAACATTCCCTGCACCTCCCAATCGATTTTCAAATCTATTTACATCAACAACGGGAACAGGTGCTTCGGGTGATACTCTATCTACCTTGCCAATGATGTAACTATCAACCATTACATCTCCAACAATAAGAATGCGTTTATTATTGAATTGCTCAAAGATGGAATCAAGTTGTTTGGAATTCATGTTTCAAAAATACGTTAATATCAATCGATGAGTTTTGCAATCGCATTAGAAATTCTTTCTGCGGCAATTTTTAAATTCTCTTCTGAGGTTGCATAAGACAATCGAATACAATTGGGTATACCAAACGCGGCTCCTGAAACGGTGGATACATGTCCTTGCATTAATAAATACATACATAAATCTTCAGCATTGGAAATTAATTCGCCGTCAGGAGTTCTTTTACCGAAAAGTCTCGAAACTTCGGGTAACAAATAAAATGCACCTGCAGGTAAATTGCATGAAATTCCAGGTATTGATGATAACAATGAATGAAATAGATTTGGTCTTAGTTTAAATGTATTTGCCATTGACTCAACAGAATCTTGAGGTCCGTTTAACGCTTCAATACTTGCTATTTGGGCAACGGTATTAGCTCCCGATGTCATAAGTCCTTGTATTTTCTCACACGCTTTTATTATCTCAACTGGACCAGCAATATAACCCATTCTCCAGCCGGTCATAGCATAGCCTTTGGACATGCCATTTACAACCACAGTTCTATCAAAGACCTCTGGGAAAGATGCAATAGAAACATGTGCACCGCTGTAATTGATTTTTTCGTAAATCTCGTCAGAAATTATTGTTATTGAAGGAAAGTCTTTCAATACATGAACCCAATCTAGTAATTCTGTATAATTTAATACTGAACCACTTGGATTGCATGGAGATGAAAATAAAATTGCTTTTGTTTTATCCGTTAAATAGGATCTGATTTGATCCGATGAAACTTTAAAATCTTGATCTGGACCCGATTCGATGAAAACCGGTTTTCCACCTGCATATTCCACGATGGAAGGATAACTCACCCAAAATGGAGCCGGAATTATTACTTCATCTCCTGGATTTATTATCGATAATATTACATTTAAAATACTATGTTTTGCTCCATTGCTAACCAAAATATTCTCCGCTGAATAGGATAATCTATTTTCACGTTGCAACTTCTGTGCTATGGCGGATCGTAATTCTGGAAAACCAGCTACTGGAGGATAATGTGTAAATCCATCGTTCATGGCTTTAGTTGCCGCCTCGCAAATATTTGAAGGCGTATCAAAATCCGGTTCACCAATGCTTAAGTTTATAACATCAATTCCTTGACCTTTCAATTCTCTTGAAAGTTTTGTCATAGCTAATGTTTGACTCTCCGTAATTTCTGCGATTCGATGGCTAATTGATACCATAGAATACAAACCTAATGCGATTTTTCTCGATTTCCAATGAGTTTAATTAGCATTTATAAACGATATTCATGGGCGGCCAAAGAATTAAGCAAATTATCTAAAACTTATCCAATATTTTTGTTTTGTGAAGATTCTCTTCGTTGCTAATCGAATGCCTTATCCACCGTATCGTGGAGATAAATTGAAAATTTATAATTTAGCTACAGAATTGTCGCTAAACAATGATTTACAATTAATTACTATTGCTGAAAATGAAGGAGATCGTAACTCAGTAGAGCACTTATTGCAACCCATTGATTTGAAAACTGGATTTGAGCAGTCAATATCATTTTATAATCGAAGATTGTTGTTCAAATCAATTTCATGGATATATAAGCCTAAGTGGCATTCCTTGATAACTACATTGTTGGGTTTATTTACCAATAGACCATTACAAGTTGCATATTTTCGATCTAAATCCTTTAAAATTAAATTACAAGAGACCTTACAAAAAAATCAATTTGATGCAATACATGTTCAACATATTCGAATGGCACAATATTTTGAAACATCTGTTCCAACCAATGCCATATTAGATTTGCCCGACGCATTTAGTCTTTATTGGAAAAGAAGGGTAGTTGCGGCAAAAAATCCAATTGAAAAATGGATTCGAAATTTAGAGTATCAACGATTAGTAAAATATGAAAAGAGAATATTGCCAACTTTTAAAAAAGTATTGGTTTGTTCCGATGAAGACCGATTGTATTTAAATGAATTAGGAATATACAATGTTGATTTATTGCCTAATGGAGTTAACATACAAACATTTCAGCCGCGGGGAGAAGATTCAATTATCCAAAATAGGATTTTGTTTACAGGGAATATGGATTACGCTCCGAATGTGGATGCTGTTCATTATTTTGTTAAGGATATTTTTCCTACAATTTTAGAAAGTGTTCCAAATGCTGAATTTAT
Organism: uncultured Flavobacteriaceae bacterium; assembly: GCA_964554385.1. Taxonomy (GTDB): domain Bacteria; phylum Bacteroidota; class Bacteroidia; order NS11-12g; family UBA955; genus JAGKXC01. The sequence continues at coordinate 4,434 of CAZKOM010000037.1, forward strand.
CATAGCGGGACAGCGTCCCATTAAATCAGTGTTAGAATTGTCATCGGATAGAGTAAAAGTCACTGGATTTATCGAAAATCTAGCAGACGAATATGCAAAAGCACATGTGGTTGTTTCACCATTGAGAATTGGTGCTGGTACACAAAATAAAGTATTAGAGGCATTATCAATGAATCAAGCTGTAGTATGCTCAAACGTTGGTTTTAAGGGTTTAGGGATTCCACATAATGATGGTATTCTTATGGCCGATAACCCTTCAGCGTTTGCACAGCATGTGATCTCTATTTTACAATCGGATGAACTTAGAAAGAGACTTGGCGAATCTGGCGGAAATCATGTGAGAAATACCTTCTCTTGGACAGCAGTCTCCAATAAATTAATTGATCATTTTAATTCCATTAAGTAATGAAAAAGAAATATATAAGCTTAATATTGACAAGCTTGGTATTAACACCTGCGTTTACGCAAAAAGCATCCGTAAAGGGTAGTAATAACTCAAAAGTAGTGGGGGGGGCAGACTCTCTGATTAAACCCATTTTAAATCAGGTTAATTTCCGAATGATTGGACCTGCAACAACTAGCGGTAGAATCGTTGATATTGCAGTAAATCCAATAAATTCATCGGAATATTACCTTGCAGCGGCTTATGGTGGCGTTTGGAAAACTTCCAACGCAGGTATTACCTACAAGCCTATTTTCGACAATTACGGTACACAAAGTATTGGTTGTTTGGCCATTGATTCAAAAAATCCGAATATCATTTGGGTAGGAACTGGCGAAAATAATAATCAGCGAAGTGTTGGCTATGGAAATGGGATTTATAAAAGTCTAGATGGCGGTAAATCATTTCAAAACATGGGATTGAAATTATCTGAACATATAGGAATGATAAAAATTGACCCAAATAATTTCAATAAAGTATGGGTAGCCGTTTATGGACCTGTCTGGAAAGAAGGCGGGGAAAGAGGATTATACTTTACCGAAGATGGAGGAAAAACTTGGAATAGAATTTATCATGTTTCGGACAAAACAGGTTGTAATGAGATTCATCTTGATCCTACGATAGATGGCACAATCTACGCAGCTTTTCATCAAAGAATAAGACATGAATGGACTTATCTAGGTGGCGGACCGGAATCTGCACTTTACAAAAGTACGGATCATGGTAGAACGTGGAAAAAATTAACCTCTGGCCTTCCTGGTGGCGATGTTGGTAGAATTACTGTGGCAACTTCTTCATTAAAAGCGGGCCTAGTGTATGCCATGATAGAAGCAGAGGAAGGCAAAGGAGGGATTTTTGTTAGTTATGACTATGGAGAAAGTTGGACTAAACAAAACAGTTTTTTTACCGCAGGGAATTATTATCAAGAGATTTTCACGGATCCTACCGATGCAAATAGAATTTTCATCATGGATACGTATTTGAAAGTTTCCGATGATGGCGGTAAAACATTAAGAAATGCAGGTGAATCGAATAAGCATGTAGATAATCATGCAATATGGATTGATCCTAAAAATGCTTCTCATTGGTTAGTAGGCTGCGATGGAGGATTGTATGAAACGTTTGATAATGCTCAACATTGGAATTTCAAGGATAATATATCAATTACTCAATTCTATCGTGCTTCTGTGGATAACGCAAAGCCATTTTATAACATCTACGGTGGAACTCAAGATAATAATACCTTAGGTGGTCCCTCGCGCAATAATTCGGCTAATGGAGTTAGTAACGACGATTGGTTTGTAACTGTGGGTGGAGATGGGTTTAAATCGCAAGTTGATCCTACCAACCCAAATATTGTTTATAGTCAATGGCAATATGGCGGTTTGGTTAGATATGATAAATTAACGGGTGAAGCCGTTGATATCAAGCCAACTGTTGGTGTTTATGAAGCTCCTTTGCGCTGGAATTGGGATGCCCCTTTGATTATTTCACGTAGCAACCCTAACGTATTGTATTTTGCTGCCAATAGAGTGTTTAAAAGCGAAGACAGAGGCGATTCGTGGACACCAATAAGTGGTGATTTATCCAGACGTATTGATCGGAATACGTTACCAGTGATGGGGAAGGTTTGGGGTATAAATGCGGTTGTTAAAAATCAAAGCACTAGTATTTATGGGAATATTACCACACTAAGCGAAGGTAAAAACGGTGAATTATATGCAGGTACCGATGACGGCCTAGTATGGGTTAAGCAAGTTAACAGCGATATTTGGATTAAAGCGGGTGCTGATCATTCTGGTGAAATGGTATTCCCCGACGCACCAAAAGGTCAAGCAAATGGCGTGGGCCATCCTTTTGTATCCATGGTATATGCCTCTCCAAACTCAGGAAATATATATGTAGTTTTAGATCACCATCGATTTGGAGATTTTAAACCCTATGTTTACAAGAAATCCCCCAATTCACCATGGATTAAAATTACTAATGGTTTGCCAGATAATGGACCAGTTAAAACAGTAATAGAAGATTTTAAAGATCCAGAGTTAGTATTGATAGGTACAGAGTTTGGTTTATACATAAGCTTTAATGGTGGACAACAATTCCATAATTGGCAAGGCGGTTTACCTCCTATTGCCATTAAAGACATGGTCTTTCAGGAGTCTGAAGATGATTTGGTCTTGGCAACATTTGGTAGAGGATTTGCAGTTTGCGATGAATATCAAAAAATTAGAGAGTTTAAATCCTATATAACACAAAAAAATCCAGAGATTCAAAATTACATTTTACCGATTTCTCCTGCAAAGTTGTTCATTCCGTCAACTCCGTTAGGAGGATCAGGTAACGGGCATAAGGGCGCTTCTCGTTTTTCAGCGCCAAATCCCACAGCTGGTGCGACGATCTATTATGTTTTTGATAAAGAATTTTCAACAGTAGAAAGTCGAAGAAAAAAACGCGAAGAAGCCTCCGTTAAATCTCCTCTAGCACTAATCTATCCTGCTAAAGATTCAATTATTGCAGAATCCAATGAAATATCTTCAAAAGTATTTATGGTTATTCGTAGCTCTGCAGAAATAACCGATAAGAATACAGTTGCTAAATTCCCGATAACGAATAATAAAGGATTGTCTAAAATCGAATGGAATTTACGTTATTCCGATCCATCAGTTCCAATCAATTCTACAAAAAACAATCAAATAGGTTGGGGACCGTACGTTTCAGAAGGGACTTATTATGCGGCGTTTGAGTGGATTGATTATTCAAATGCAGGTGCAGGTACGGTTTTAACTTCTGGTTATCAAGAAATCAAGGTGGATTATCTTTTACAGCCAAGTATTCCATTTGTTTCAAAGGTGGAGAAACAAAAACAAGTTCAACAGATATTTGAAGTCAAACAAAAATTAGGAGCGCTCAATAACCGCGTTACCAATGCACAACAGGGTATATACGCGTTGAAAAATGCTGCGGAAATAATAAATTCAAATACTCGCGACTTTGCAAAAGTTTCATTTGATTTACAGCAACTTTTGAATCCAATTAAAATACTTTTAGACGGAAATAGTGTATTGGCTTCAGAAGAATTTGAAACTAATGAGAGTTTAAATGATTTATTTAATTCTGTATTTTATTCTTGTTTTGATGCATTAAATGCCCCAACCAAAACACATATACAGAAATTGTTGATGGTTGAAAATGAGATTCAACGTTTAAATAGTCAGTTAGATATATTGGTTTCAACATATAATAAATTTGCAAAGGAAAATTCAGGAATCGGACTTCCAATTTTATATTAACTCAGTTGTTAATAGGTGTGTATTTTTAATTAAATTAACTCTGTATATTACACTGTATTAAGTTTTTTTGGTTAAAATCAGAACCAAATAAATAATATAAAAAAACCTCAGTTGTGTATCAATTGAGGTTTTTTTTGCTCCAATTAAAACTTAAAAATTGTAAGTTGGAATGGCAAATAATTGAAATATTAATGGATAATTGGTTTTCCAATAGCTGACCTAGTCCTTTTTTAAATTAGCAAACACATAATTTCCCCTAATAAATATTTAGAAAAATAGAGCAAAAAAAGCCATCCGTTAAGATGGCTTTTTTTAAGAATATGATGTGATATTGTTATTTTTTTGCTTTGCAGCAAGCATCACCTTTGCTGCACGTTTTATCGTTATCTTCTTTACACGCAGGCTCATTGGAGCATCCTTCATGGTTAGAAGCTTCTTTTTCCTTGCAACAATCGGATTTTCCAATGTATTTTCCATTAGCATCATAATTAGCAAGACATGCGGCTTTGTCTTCAGTAGAACAACCCATAGAATCGCAATAAGCAGCGCACTGTTCTTTAGTCATTGTAGCGCATTTGCTCATATCACATTTGTTAGTAGAAGAACAATTGCCAGCATCCATAGAGCATTCAACAGCAGGTTTACAGTTTTGACCAGTCCTAGCACTTCCAAAAGTTTTTCCAGCGATGAAAGGTGCGATAACCAAGGAAACGATTGACATTAACTTAATCAAGATGTTCATTGATGGACCAGAGGTGTCTTTAAATGGATCACCAACGGTATCTCCGGTTACAGATGCTTTGTGTGGTTCAGACTTCTTGTAATAGGTTTCGCCATTAATAACAACTCCTTTTTCAAAGGACTTTTTCGCATTATCCCAAGCACCACCAGCATTACTTTGGAATATACCCATTAACACACCAGAAACAGTCACACCAGCTAACAAGCCACCCAATACTTCGGGGCCAAAAATAAATCCAACAATCACAGGTGTAACCAACGCAATTGCTCCAGGCATCAACATCTCACGAATAGATGCTTTAGTAGAAATAGCAACACATTTTTCGTATTCAGGCTGAGCTTGATACTCCATGATTCCAGGGATCTCACGGAATTGTCTACGAACTTCGTTTACCATGTCCATAGCAGCTCTACCTACAGCAGCGATGGCTAAAGATGAGAATATAAAAGGAATCATACCCCCAACGAATAAACCTGCCAAAACATCGGCTTTGTAAATATCAATTGCTGTAATTCCAGAGATCCCCACAAATGCAGCAAACAATGCAAGCGAAGTTAAAGCTGCAGAGGCAATAGCAAATCCTTTACCTGTTGCTGCAGTAGTATTTCCAACTGCATCTAAATTATCTGTTCTTCCGCGAACTTCTTCGGGTAATTGACTCATTTCGGCAATACCACCAGCATTATCCGCGATTGGTCCAAATGCATCAATCGCTAATTGCATGGCCGTAGTTGCCATCATCCCAGCAGCAGCAATAGAAACACCATATAATCCAGCGAAATAATAAGAACCCATAATTCCGCCAGCTAACACTAGTATAGGTAACACAGTAGATTCCATA
>CAZKOM010000037.1:9761-19985 GCA_964554385.1 uncultured Flavobacteriaceae bacterium
TGTTCCAGACTGTTTTACGATTGATAAAACGGGTCTTTTACCCATTGCAGTATAATATTCAGTAATAATACTCATTAAAGTACCTACCAATAATCCCACTACGATAGCAGCAAATACACCGCCACGGGTAAAATCAGCACCTCTTTCTGGGTTGAACCAGCTTAAATTTTCAGGCAATAAATAATATACTACGAAATACGAAGCGATTCCAGTTAATACAATAGAAGACCAATTTCCTAAGTTCAACGCTTTTTGAACACTATCAGTTTCGTTTTTAACTTTTACAAACCATGTACCTACAATTGAGAAAATTAAACCAAGACCTGCAATTACCATAGGTAATAGGATAGGGGATAATCCATTGAAGTTATCAACTGCTTTGATTTCCTGTCCCAAAACCATAGTAGCCAAAATAGTAGCTACATAGGATCCAAATAAATCGGCTCCCATACCGGCAACGTCACCAACGTTATCACCAACGTTATCGGCGATAGTTGCAGGGTTTCTAACATCATCTTCTGGAATACCAGCCTCAACTTTACCAACTAAATCCGCTCCAACGTCAGCGGCTTTAGTATAGATACCACCACCAACACGAGCAAACAAAGCTATACTCTCAGCACCCAAAGAAAATCCAGCCAAGACTTCAATGGCTGTTTTCATTTGATCGCTGTTAATTTCTGTTACATTGAATATTTGTAAAAATACAATAAACAAGGAACCTAAACCAACAACGGCTAAACCAGCAACGCCCAATCCCATAACAGTACCGCCATTAAACGATACTTTTAATGCCTGAGATAAACTTGTTCTTGCGGCTTGAGTGGTTCTAACGTTTGCTTTGGTCGCGATATTCATACCGATATATCCGGCAAATGCAGATAAAACAGCTCCAATAATAAAGGAAATGGCGATAATTGGACTAGAATGAATGGGATGTTCTTCAGTGCCTTTGAATGTACCAGACCAGGCTAATAAAATAGCGGCAATTACCACAAAGTAACTAAGGATTTTCCATTCGGCCCTTAAAAAGGCCATAGCACCGCGTGCAATGAATCCCGCCAATCGCTGCATGTTGTCGTCACCTGCATCTTGTTTACTCACCCATGCGCTTTTGATGGCCATTACAATCAGACCAACAACACCAAGCAAGGGAATTAAATAAAGAATTGTATCTTTCATAAATACTAATTATTGCAAAAATAAGTCCGCGAAAATAAGGATTATTAACAGATTTACGCAATGACTATTTGCGAATGTGTTAATATTGTTTTTGTAGAATTAATATCAGTTTAAATTAAGGTACAAATACAGTAATGTTTGTACTTTTATGTGTATCAGTAATCTCTAAGTTGAAAATTCCTGACCCTATTTTATCTGTTGGAATTTGAATTAATGAAGGATTATATTGATTTCTCATTGTTTTCTCATCCACAGTGAAAATGATCTTTCCATTTATTGAATACACAGTGATACTTTTTAAATTATTCGAATTCACCCCATGAATGTTAATTGTACCCATTGTTGGGTTAGGGTAAACTGATATGGTTGGAGCATTAATTACTCTTGTATTATTGGTATGGGAAACTTCAGCGAAAGACGCCATACTTAAATTTTCATAAGTACCTGACCCAGTTTCTGTAATTGCCATTGTTCGAACAGCATAGGTGTAGTTTCCAGAAGACCAATTACAATTGTCTTGATAGAATGTATCTGTGGTGTAGGAGATTTGATTAGGACAACGAATTTCTGAGGCTAAGGTGAACTTCCCTGTAGTTTTATCGAATAAATAGATGTAGTAACCATCTACCTTTCCATTTGCTTTGTTCCAACTTAATTTAACACTTCCATTTTCTGAAATGGCTTTTAAGTTAGTTACGGGTGAAACCGGTATCATGGTTAACGACGGATCGCCTAAAAGCGCTATATGAACGCCTCTGCCGGAAGCATTAAAAGCACCATCGAAATACCCTTGGAAATTGTTTTGAGTAAGTTTGGCTCCAAGACCAATATTGTAACCCATCGCCATATGGTGCAGATACCATTTAGGAATACCGCCCCAAGCACAAGCCAATGAACCCGCGGCTAGAGAAGAACGCATTAAATTATTTCTGGAATCCCAATCGCCAAAGAAACTCCCAGCTAACAAAGTGAAAATATTGTTGAACGTATTTCTATTGTTTGCAAAATCCTCAGATCTGCCTACACCAGCACAACTTGAATAACTACCTGCACCACAACCGTAGCTCCACAAATAATTACCTTGAGTTTGTGCCGTAAAATAATCACGATTATCGAATACACTATCAATCCCTACAAAAGTGGGTAAATTATGATAGCCGGTAGATGCTAAATTCAAACCGGTAAAATTATTGTCGATTAATGCTCTGGAAACATAAGGGATTTCATTATTTCTCCATTTGTGGACTCTGTTTAAATATTCTCTTGTTAATTGGGTGTCGTTACCGCCAAAAACTGGTAAATTATAAAAATCAACCCTTCCAATTTCTAGTTCGATATTCTCATAGGTATTGCATTGGTCAAATTTTCCATCGTTTGGAATGTTATGATTTCTTGGATCTGTACCCGTTGTGCATGTTACAGATCTATCTGTGTAAACACCTGCAAAGTCACCATAATATACATCCGCTGGCCAAGCCCCGGTATGATTTCCACTGCCCTCAACGTGACCATCTGGTGGCGGTCGATCACCCGTTGAACTAAAATAGCCAGAATAAGGAACAGGAACATGTCCTAAAATGTACAACGACTTTGGACGCTCTACTTTACTATCCATCAATTTGGAAATCCGATCCTTTACAATAGAGGCTTTCTCATTCCTACCTGCAAAGAGTTTGAATGTAATCCAACCGGAAGCCATTAAATCCAATTCAAGTTGATTGATTTCTGTGGATAGTGAAGATTGGTACGAACTATCTATTAATAAAATGATACTACCACGGTTAGCTACCGGCTTAAGTTTATTTCCAGATTGAATGTATCCGAGAGCGGCAGTTTTACTATTTTCTACTTTTGCCACAAGATATTCACACTCATCACCTGTCTTTGTGGTTTTGTCAATATACGATGTTGAAGCAGCATCTAAGGTGGCAATTGCCGAAGACCATGTGCCAATAGTCATGCTTGGGTCTCGTTTATACACTACGTAATTTCCTGTGAAATTTTGCAGTGGCCATTCTAAACGGATACTGCCGTCCATTAATGCCTTAGCCTGCAATTGAACAACTTGTGTTTTTGCTATTTGCGCAGAAATAAATTCAATTGATATAATTGAAATAAGTAATAAAACTCCACGTAAATATGTTTGTAATTTGGTATTTTTCATCTTTACAGAATATTGCGAAATTAACCAAATAAGGTATGAAATCAAGTCGAATAACTTCAGTTCAATGGACCAAATAATTATTTTTTGGAAAAATCGAATGAATTATAGTTTGAATTATGGACGTGATAAAGTAAAAAGCTTATTTTCGCAAACAAAAAAATGAAACATTTTAGGATAATTTTTATGTGTCTAGTTGCAGTTATGTCAACTGTGGCAAATGCACAAACCAAACCTAAGACCAAACCTGCTGCACCTAAGCCTAAGGAAATCTCTCCTGCGGTTCAGATTTATTTTGAAACCGGCAAGGCTGTAATCAAAGGTGTGGAAATTCAAAAATTGAATTCTTTATTGGATACATTATCTATCAAGGAAGACTTTCGTTTGGTTTTAACTGGACATACAGATAGTACAGGTGATGATGATGCAAACTTGAGATTATCTAAGAGCAGAGTAGACAACGTTTACAGTTTTTTACAGGAAAACGGAATTGATACAGCATTTATGGCGAAAGCTTATTTTGGTAGATCCAAACCAAGAGAGGGTGAAACAAGTGCAGAGAAAAAAGCAAGAAATCGTCGTGTTGAGATCACAATTTACGAAAAACCAAAACCAAAAGAAAAACCAAAACCCGTAGTTGTAGCAAAAGATACATGCAATCGTGATACCACTGTTTTAGTTGGAAATGGTTTGTATTTAACAATTGGGATTTGCGAATTAAAAAAGATTTGTCCTCGTGGAGCTGATAAATGCATTCGAATTAAAAAGTTTAGCAGCATGGAAGAGATTATCGGCAGTGGTGCTCCTTTAAATACTGCAAAAGGTGAAGGCTTAAATTGGGCGGGTATTTATGATATCCGTATGCCTGGTGATACCTGTGCAAAAGTTCCTATGTCATTATCTATGAATGTAGATGCAACAACTTACAAAAAGGCTAAATTGATGGTTTATACTAAAGACGGTGAAAATGCATTAAAGCCAGATAAAAATAAAAAATTGTCCGTAAACAAAGGTAAGGACAAGATAAAATTATCATTCCCTGCGACTTGCAATGGCACGGTTTACATTTGTGGAACAGCTGGTAAGACGAAAAAGACATTAATAATCGATAAAACACGAAATGCAGAAGAGATTTACGTAACTTCTGCTTCTACTATGGCGATTATTCCCGGTAAAAAAGTGAAAAATGGGAAATGGGAAGTAAGTTATGCCAAAATTGAAGACCCAACCTTAACCATTAAATTGAAAGATGGCGAAACGTTGGTTTCTGATATTGATATGAATGTTGTTCGTAAGATGAAAAAACCAGGCGAACTAAGAAAAAAATACAAGGTTAAAACAAAGCATATCCGCGGATAGTTAATTAGGTATAACCTATAATAATTGTTATGCAACCACTAACAAGTAGATCCAAACAAGTAGTAGACAAAAATATGTCGTTCGCGGAGAGAATTTATCTGCCAGCGATTTTAGCAGGGATGTGGATTACTTTGAAGCATTTCTTTAGCAAAAAAAATACTGTTGCTTATCCTGAGGTAGAAAGACCTAGGGCCGAAGTTTACCGAGGACAACATGTTTTAAAGCGAGATGATCAGGGAAGAGAACGTTGCACCGCTTGTGGTTTGTGTGCTGTAGCTTGCCCTGCAGAGGCAATTACTATGGTCGCTGCCGAAAGAGAAAAAGGTGAGGAAAATCTATACCGTGAAGAAAAATACGCTGCCACATATGAAATTAACATGCTTCGTTGCATTTTCTGTGGATTGTGTGAAGAAGCTTGTCCTAAAGAGGCAATTTTCTTAACAGATAGAATTGTTGACGCCGAGTTTAACCGTCAAGATTTTATCTATGGTAAAGATAAACTCGTTGAAAAAATTGACGAGCGTGTGGATGTTTCTAAAAGACAAGTTTGGACTTATCAATAAGTATGTTTAATAATTTGCCCATACCATTTTTGGTATTGTCGTTTTTTACAATTTTATCGGCGCTATACGTTGTTACAAGTAAAAACCCAATACACAGTGTATTAGCTTTAATATTAACTTTTTTTAGTATTTCAGCACACTACGTACTTTTAAATGCTCAGTTTTTGGCGATTGTTAATTTGATCGTTTATGCGGGCGCAATCATGGTCTTGTTCTTGTTCGTGTTAATGCTGCTGAATTTGAATAAAGATGCAGAGCCTGTGAAATCCAACTTATGGGGTATTGCGGCAGCAATCTCTGCAGGATTGTTATTGTTAGTTATCACTGCGGCATTTCAAAAAGCTGGAGAAAACGTAGTGAAGCATCCAGTTGAAGGCATTGGATTGGTTAAAGCATTAGGTCAAACATTGTTTACTCGCTTTTTAGTTCCATTTGAATTATCAGGTGCGCTGTTTTTGGCAGCAATGGTAGGTGCTGTTTTATTGGGTAAAAGAGATAAAGGTAATAAGGAGTTATTGGGATGATTTTTCAAAATTTAGACATTAGTCATTATATATATCTGAGTACCGTTTTGTTTTCAATCGGTCTGTTTGGTGTACTTTTCAGAAGAAACGCAATTGTGTTACTGATGTGTATTGAATTAATGTTAAATGCCGTTAATTTATTATTTACAGCGTTGTCTACTTATATGGGTGATGCGGATGGACAAATTTTCGTGTTTTTCATTATGGTTGTGGCAGCAGCCGAAGCCGCAGTTGGATTAGCGATTTTAGTAATGGTTTATCGAAATACTCGAAAAACTGATGTGAGTTTCTTAGATCAATTGAAAGGTTAACATGAGCATAATTATTTTATTACCCTTACTTGGTTTCCTTGTAAGTGGTATTGTAGGGAAATATTTACCCAAACAGATAGTAGGATTAGTCTCAACATTATCGGTAGTTCTTTCATTTGCATTCGCCCTACATTTATTTTTGGAAAAATCCATTTTAGGAGAGGCTGTTTCACAGAAATGGTTTACTTTCTTGCAAGTGGGTAGAATGCAGATTGATATAGCGTTTACTTTCGATCGTTTGAGTGGATGGATGACATTAATAATTACTGGGATTGGTTCATTGATTCATTTGTATTCAATGGGTTACATGAAAGAAGATGAAGGTTATTATAAGTTTTTCGCTTATTTGAATCTTTTCGTATTCAACATGTTATTATTGGTGTTGGGTTCAAACTTTATCGTGTTGTTTTTTGGTTGGGAAGGTGTAGGACTTTGCTCATACTTATTAATTGGTTTTTGGTATAAAAACCTTAATTACGGTAAAGCAGCTCGTAAAGCCTTTGTGATGAATAGAATTGGTGATTTAGGCTTGCTGTTGGGTTTGTTTTTGATATTTAAGGAATTTAAATCATTTGATTATACAGTAGTATTTGATCAAATAGCTTCCGGAGTAACTCCAACGCACACCTTAACAGCAATAGCATTGTTATTATTTGTGGGTGCCATGGGTAAAAGTGCTCAAATTCCATTGTACACTTGGCTTCCAGATGCAATGGCAGGGCCAACGCCCGTTTCTGCGTTAATTCACGCGGCTACTATGGTTACGGCAGGTGTCTACTTGGTTGTTAGGTCACAGGCGTTATATTATCAAACCGCGTTAGCATCGGATGTTATCATGTGGGTAGGCTTAGCTACATCGTTATTTGCTGCTCTCATTGGTTTAAAACAAAATGATATAAAGAAGGTGTTGGCCTATTCTACAGTAAGTCAGTTAGGATTGATGTTTGTTGCATTGGGATGTGGTGCATATACTGCAGCCATGTTCCATTTAACAACGCATGCATTCTTTAAAGCACTATTATTCTTGGGATCTGGTAGTGTTATTCACGGAATGCATCACGAGCAAGATATACGAAAAATGGGAGGTTTAAAGTCGAAAATGCCTGTAACCTACATTACCTTTTTAATAGGGACTTTGGCTATCACCGGATTTCCATTTTTAAGTGGTTTCTTTTCTAAAGATGAAATTTTGTTGCATGCATTTTCACACAATCCAATTGTTTGGGGATTAGCATTGGTTTCAGCCTCCATAACAGGTTTCTATATGTTTAGAATGTTTTTTGTAACGTTTCATGGAACTTACAGAAACACCCACTATCCATTGGATAAAGTGCACGAAAGTCCAATTACAATGACTTTGCCGCTTATTTTTCTAGCAATTTTGTCAGTATTAGGTGGATTACTTAATCTTCCGCACTATTTCGGTCATAAGGTATCCGGAGCTTTCAGTAGTTATTTGGCACCTATGTATAAGTTTGCAGAGCATAGTCCAGAAGTTTCTAGTTCAACAGAATGGATGCTACTTGCTGCTGCGGTAGGCGTATTTGTGGTTGCTTTTATAGCTATGCGAATGAAGTATGTTACCAAAAATGGTGTACCTGAAGAAGATGAGCAAATGGTAGGATTGGGTAAGGTTTTGGCAAATAAATTTTATGTGGATGAAATTTATGATACAGGGGTAGTGGCTCCTGTAGAAATTGCTGGAACAATAACGGACGGTTTAGTTGACGATATCGCGGTTAAAGGGATAACGGATTCTATAGGAAAATCACCTTCATGGATTTCTTCCTTGTTGTCCAAAATTCAAAATGGCAATATCGAATATTACCTAATTTATATGGTTGTTGCAGTTTCAATTTTGTTGGCTATTAATTTATTCTAATCGTGATACTTATATTTTTACCAATATTAGCAGCCATTATTTTTTCATTGATTGGCAAAAAAGCGAATCAATGGATAGCATTTGTTTTGGCAGCGATTCCCATGATTTTTGTTATTAATTTATTTTACACAAGTGGTTCAGGCTCAAACTTCTTGAATAACACTTTAGCAGATTTGCCATGGTTGTCTCAAAATTTTCGTTTCACATTGGGATACGATGGACTGTCAGGTATGTTGTTGTTGTTAACCAATGGTTTGTTGCCATTAATTGTATTGACAGGAATAAAAGACGATGAAAACAGAGTTAGAAATACCGCACTAGCACTTGCTATGCAAGGAGCATTAAATGGTGTGTTCATGGCAAGAGATGGACTGATGTTCTATATTTTTTGGGAATTAGCCTTGTTGCCGATTTATTTTATTACACTCTCTATGAAGCATGGAAATGCTTTTAAAATAACATTGAGGTTCTTTCTATTTACTTTCATTGGAAGTTTAGCTATGCTAGCATCGTTGATGTATATTGTAATTTTTAAAACAAATTTTTCATTTGCCTATTCCGATATTTTAGCAGCTAATTATTCTTTAAATGAATCTATTTGGCTTGGAGGTGGTTTTTTATTGGCTTTTGCCGTTAAAATCCCACTAATACCATTTCATTCTTGGCAGGCAGATACCTATACTCATTCGCCATCCGTTGGGTCTATGTTGTTATCTGCTATCATGTTGAAAATGGGATTATATGGACTAATACGTTGGTATTTGCCCGTTTTTCCAGAATCTATTGAGTATTTCAAGCCAATTGTTTTGTCTTTGTCCGTAGCAGGAGTAATTTATGGTGCTATTATCGCCTTAAGACAGCAAGATATAAAACGACTAATTGCATTTTCATCATTATCGCATGTTGGTTTAATTGCAGCAGGTATTTTCACTATATCATTGACAGGGTTGCAAGGCAGTGTATTGCAAATGGTGGTGCACGGAATAAATGTATTCGGTCTGTTCTTGGCTGTTGAAATTATTGAATCAAATACTGGAAGCCGAAATCTAATTGATTTAGGCGGTCTAGCAAAAAACAATCGCTGGTTTACCATTTCATTTGTTGTGATCGCTTTGGGTGCGGCCGCGGTTCCATTAACTAATGGTTTCCCAGGAGAATTTTTGTTATTAAAAAGTGTGTTTGACGAGAAACCTACCATGGCAGTTATTGCCGGAATTACAATAATTTTGGGCGCTGCTTACATGCTTCGAATGCTTCAATTTAGTTTATTTGGTGATGGCGATAAATCTATTGGTAAATTAAATTTAGGTCAGATTTTTTCTCTTGGAATTGTAGTTGTTTTTGTATTGTTTTTAGGTCTGTTCCCACAAGTTATTTTAGATAGTGTTCAATTATCCATTAACTCAATAATAGAATTGATCAAAGCGAAAGGAGTATTGTCATGATTTCCATTTATATATTATTTTTTACCGCAGTTATTGTATTATTCTCTGGTTTAAATAAATCGGAAACTAAATTTGGATATATAAGCTCTTTATTATTGCTATTGAGTTCTGTATTGAGTGTTGGTTCTGCAAAAGGTTGGATTCATTTAGAGGGATTGTCAACATGGGCACCCAAAAACATGTTATTGTTTGGTCCATCGGAATATTTGTTTTCAGCCCTTATTACATTTGTTGTAGCCATAGTTTTATGGATTTTTGCAAAAAACGATGAAGTAGGAACCGATAGGATAGGATTAATGTTGTTTGCTACTATTGGAGCAATAATGATGGTTGCATATCAACATATGGTAGTACTGTTTTTAGGATTAGAAACACTTTCAATTCCTCT
This sequence comes from uncultured Flavobacteriaceae bacterium, assembly GCA_964554385.1. Lineage (GTDB taxonomy): Bacteria > Bacteroidota > Bacteroidia > NS11-12g > UBA955 > JAGKXC01. Next base: position 19,577 of record CAZKOM010000037.1, read on the forward strand.
ATTTGTGCTTGCAGGAAGTGATCGAGAAAGATTATCATCCAATGAAGCTGCCATAAAATACTTCCTAATGGGAGCCTTTTCTACAGCGATTTTTTTATTGGGTATCGCTTTTTTATATGGCGGTACTGGAACAATGGAATTACAAGCCATCGGTTTAAAGCCAAGCTTTATGCATGCTCTTGAAGGAATGTCCACACCGGTTATGATTCGAATCGGTCTTGTATTGGTCTCAATCGGATTGTTGTTTAAAGTTTCTGCTGCTCCTTTTCATTTTTGGTCTCCAGACGTATATGAAGGAAGCCCAAATAGAGTCATGGCCTTCATGTCAACGGTGGTTAAATCGGCTGCATTCGTTGCGTTTTCGAAGTTAATGCTCGCTTTTGGTGGAGTTAAATCGGATTGGGATTAT
>CAZKOM010000038.1:0-19974 GCA_964554385.1 uncultured Flavobacteriaceae bacterium
TACAGGAAACGCACGAATAAAAATTGAGTTAGAATACCCCCTACGGTCTTCTCCAACAATAATTTATCAATACATATCTAATCCATCCGGTTTACAAAGTTGGTTTGCAGATCATGTGGGTGTTAAAAGCGGAACACAATATGTTTTTCAATGGGAAGATGGTACCAAAGCGGAAGCTAATCTCGTGAAAAACGTGGTAAATAAATATGTGAAATTCAGTATTCATAATGCACCATCTCCTGAAGAGTTTCTTGAATTTAGAATTCAACAAGATGAAATTACTGGTGACGTAGATCTACTAATAACAGAGTTTGTAGATAGTGGAGAAGAGGACATGGCCGCTTCCATTTGGGATGCTGCCGTGGATAATTTGCGATATATTATCGGTGGTTAAGCTCGCTGATGGCCAACCATGCCATTAGGCCACAACCTGTTTCAAGGGCATCCTCATCTATATCAAACCCAGCATTGTGAACACTGATTCCTGTGTTTTTTTCGTCAGACTTAGTTCCTAATCGATAAAAACAGCTAGGCACCTCTTGAGAATAATACGAAAAATCTTCTGCCGCCATCCAAATTCCTAGAGGCTCAACATTGTCAGTTCCCATGTATTCCTGGGCCGATAGTATACAACGTTCTGTAAGAGATTCGTTATTTTTTAGAAAAGGATAGCCTCGAACGATATTGAATTCAACCGTTCCTCCCATGCCTTCTACAATTCCTTTGGCCATATTCAACATCTTCTCATGGGCAATTGATCTCCAAGCCTCATCTAATGTTCTAAATGTTCCTTCAAGAATAACATGCGAAGGAATTACATTGGTAGCACCGTTGCCGATTATTTTACCAAACGTAAGCACCGAGGGCAGGGTAGGGTTTGCATTCCTCGAAACAATTTGTTGCAATGAAACAATCAAATTCGCAGCAATGGCAATCGGGTCTACCGTTAAATGGGGCATTGCACCATGTCCACCTTTCCCATGAATGGTAACATAAATTTCGTCTGTACTGGCCATGTATAAACCCGGCCTGAAACCTACTTTTCCTGTGTAAATAGCGGGCATTACGTGCTGACCAATCATTACATCAATGTCCGATAAAACCCCATCTTTTATCATTAACGAAGCTCCGCCAGGTAGTTTTTCTTCTCCTGGTTGAAAAACTAATTTTATACGGCCTTCAAATTCGTTTCTCATTTCTTGTAAAAGAGTTGCTGCACCAAGTAAACTAGTGGTGTGCGCATCATGTCCGCAGGCATGCATCACTCCTTCTTTTTTAGATCGGTACGGTCTTCCATCGTTCACTTCTACAATTGGAAGGGCATCCATATCTGCTCGTAAACCTACCGTTTTTGTGCTTGGATTTCTACCTTCAATGGTTGCAACAACTCCGGTATTTGCAAGTCTTTGAGTCTTTAGACCTAGTGTATTTTGTAAATAATTTTCAACCAAAGCAGCCGTTTCATGCTCTTGAAAAGATAACTCAGGATTTTCGTGGATTCTTCTACGGATTTCTATCAATTTAGGCAATAACGCCTTCGCCTTTTCTTGGATTGCCGATTTGTTTACCATGGTTATTTGGATTTTCCCTTTTGTAGGAGGTTCTTTGCAAATCTAATATCTTTTTTAGAGTATATTAGTAGTGGCCATTCTCTTATGATTACAGAACAATCCATACAACATTTATTATCGGTTGTACCGATAGATGAGGTAGTTGGGGATTATGTATCATTGAGAAAAAGTGGTTCACGATACAAAGCACCTTGCCCATTTCACAATGAAAAGACACCCAGCTTTGTAGTGTCTCCCTCCCTAGGAATATATAAATGTTTCGGTTGCCAAAAAGGCGGAAATGCAATTCAGTTTTTGATGGACATTGATAATCTGTCGTTCGCTGAATCAGCTAGAATTTTAGCCAATCGATATGGAATTACCTTGGAAGAAACCAGGACCAGCGAGGATCAAGATAGTTATAAAGAAAAGCAATTACATCGAGAATCAATTCAAGCAGCCGTAGATTTTGCCGCCGATTATTTTCAACAACAACTGCATGAAACCGAGGAAGGCACCTCGATTGCTTTGCCCTATTTTAGAGAACGTGGATTCACCCAAGAAACTATTAAAAAATGGCAATTAGGCTATAATCCTGAAGCTTGGGAATCATTTACTAGTGCTGCTTTACAAAAAGGTTATAAGTCCGATTTCTTATTGGAGGCAGGGTTAATAAAACAACGAGATAATGGATCCTTTTACGATCTGTTCAGACACCGAGTGATTTTCCCCATACATAGTGTTGTTGGAAAAGTAATTGGGTTTGGTGGACGAAAAATGGGGAATGCCGATAATGCCCCAAAATATGTAAATTCTCCAGAAACAGAACTATATAAAAAGAGTGAGATTCTATTCGGAGTGTTTCAAGCAAAAAATTCCATCAAAAAAAGAGATAAGGTATTATTGTGTGAAGGGTACACCGATGTTATAACCTTGCATCAAAGTGGAGTGGAAAATGCAGTAGCAAGTAGTGGTACTGCATTAACTCCAGGTCAAATTAAATTGGTTAAACGCTTTACTGAAAATGTTACTGTAATTTATGACGGTGACCCTGCCGGTATAAAAGCATCTTTACGTGGAATTGATTTACTGTTAGAAGAAGACTTAAACGTACGTGTTGTGTTATTGCCTGAAGGTGAAGATCCCGATTCCTATTGTCAACAGCTGGGTGGGGAAGAGTTTGCACGATTTATCGAACAAAACGAAAAAACCTTTATTGTCTTTAAAGCAGAATTATTACTGAAAGAAACAGCGGGCGACCCATTGAAAAAATCAGATGCCGTTAAAGAAATTTTAAAAAGTGTTTCCTTAATTAAAGATGGTTTAAAACGAAGTACCCTGGTGCAGCAATTGGCCAGCGTTTGCCAAATGGAGGAAGTGATATTGTCGGCAGAGTTAGGAAAGCTGCTTCGGAAAGAAAAACTAAAAGAAAGTCAGCAACTCCTGAATAACGTTACCCAATCAACGCAGGAATTGGTGCCCGAGTCAAAAATTCAAGAGCCGCTAACCGATAAAGAGCAAGAGCTTGGATTTTTTAGATTGATGTTAGTGCATGGTAATAAACCAGCATTTGAAGACGCTACCTTGTTTGAGTTTTTAAAGCAAAAAATTCAAGCCGACGATTTTTTAGAATTTCATGAGCCATTTGCGCAAGAATTAGCTCCATTTTTTTTGGATGCCGCAGAAATTCCAGATGCTAATTACTTTTTAAACCATCCAAATGAGGAAATTGCTCGATGGGCAGCCGGAGAATTAACCATAAGTCATGAGCTAAGTGATGCCTTTGCGGCGAACTTGATTGATGTTAGCACGGAAGAAACCCAATACTTAGAAGTGGCGATTAATTTATTGTTGCATTTCAAACGTAAAAAAATTGATAAACTGATTCATACCAAATTATTAGAGTTAAAAAATCCCGATTGCGACATGGAAGAATTGTTGTTATATGTGGAATTTTTGAACGAACAAAAACGAGAAATTGCCTCCGTTTTAGGCATGGCTGTGAGCAATATGTGGATTAATTGATTATTAATTAAGCAGTTGCAATTTCCCAGGTTTACTATATTTGTCTTTATGCTCAGAAGCAAGTGGATTTTTCCAACCACAGTTCTGATTTTGTGTAGTGCGGCAGTGATTGGAAAAGCAACCTTTGAAACTTCTAAGACATCTTTAATTAAGGCGTCGGATACTGCAATTGTATTGCAGGAGGACTCTTTATTTTTTGATACTTTGGCTTTATCGTTGAAGAAAATTCCCACCGTGATGGCCATGCATCATGTTGCCTTGGAAGCAATTCCGCAATGGGCAAATATTTTTACTGCAGTGAAAATTATTGAATCGGGGGTAGATGGTCAATATTCTAAATATTCTCGTTTGTATAATAATCTAGTGGGAATGAGATACCCCAGATCAAGAAAAACAACAGCAGTCGCTAAATCGAAGACGAATTATTCAATCTACGCTTCTTGGTATGATTGTATTTTGGATTTCGGAATCTATTTGGATGGAATAAATAGAAGTTTTGCCAAGAAGAAAGGAAGACCCACGCAAAGCGACCAAGAAATGGTTAAATACTTATACGGTATTTATAATACAAATGTTCGTTGGAGAAATGATGTATTGAAAGTGTTAGATAAGATTCAAGAATCGAATCAACCCAAAGAACCAACGATTATGTACAACGATCCAGCCCTCAGCGTTCCCTCAGAAAATTAGGTATTTTAACTTTTACGAGATAACCAGATTTGGAAGCTGGAAAACAAAAAAGCTATAATAAAACTCAGTAAGTTCAATCCAAAAATTGCGGTATAATTCCAATAACCCGAAGTGATGGATTGCGCAGAAATTCCAGCTGGAATTTTTGGAATTATAGCAAAACATCCTGAAATAAGTCCTCCAACAATAATTCCAAGCTCAAGGAAAATAAATATCATCGCCATCGCTTTACCTCTATGCAACTCTCCAGCTGTATCCGAACCCCATGCAAATAAACTAGGGGCATTAAATCCTTGACCTAATCCATAACACAAGGCAGAAATAATAAAGAATATCTCAATATTTAATGCCATTTTTAATGAAATTGCTACTAGAATCCCCATCGATATTATTTGAAAAAATGTACCAATACTTGTGCTCCAAGCTCTGCCTAATTTATCTGAAATTCTGCCACTGATTAATCTAAAAAACAGGGAGGTTGCTATATAAATACTTAAGTAATAGCCTTTGTCTTCGTATCCTAAAGATTGCGTAAAGTCCGGCATTATTGTGAGTAATGTACCTAACGAAATACAAACCAATCCCATGAGTAGCGAGGGTTTCCAAGCCGGCCAATAAAACAGAGAAGAAATTTTAAATTCAAATTTATTTTTCTCGGATTTCACGGGTTTTGTTTCGGGTAACCACTGAAACAATAATATGGCGATTGCTGCGAAGGCTGAGCTAAAGTAAAACAACCAATTCGAGCCTAAATGAAATGCAATTTTTGCACCTAGAACGTACCCCAAAGTGGTTCCCATATTATTGAACATACCTTGCCAACCCATGGCTCTTCCTCTATGACTCTCGGGTACTACATCCGCCGTGTATGCTGTAAATCCAGTGGGTGTAAAACCGGTAGAAAATCCATGAAATACACGTACCCATAAAAAAGTTATTGCCGATCCCGCCATTGGATAAAACCAACCCGAAAACAAACAAAATAAACAACCGCCGATCATAACTACTTTTCGGCCAACATTATCGGCCAACCAGCCACTAAACGGACGTGCAATAAGAGCACTGAAAGAAAATAAGGGAATAATCCAACTTACATAAGCTTCGCCACCTCGAGATCGTAATTCAGTGGCTAATTCTGGAAGTATGATATTAAAGGATAGGAAAAAACTAAGAGCACCAATACACATTATCCAAAACTCTCTAGGGAATTTTGAATTGTTTGAAGATGAATTTTGAATAGACATCAATACTTTCCTACCAATGGCATAACTCGGCCTTTCCCAAAAGCCTTGGAGCTAACTCGAAGTATAGGGGGGGCTTGATAGCGCTTGTATTCGCTTCCATTTACTAAAGAGATTACTTTATCTACCGTAGAAGGTTCGTATCCCAGCGTTATTATTTCATCTCTACCACGTTTTAACTCAATGTAATTTTTAAGAATTTCATCCAAAACTTCATAGGGTGGCAAAGAATCCTGGTCTTTTTGACCCGGTCTTAATTCGGCCGATGGGGCCTTGTCGATAATATTCTGAGGTATTAATTCTAAATTCCTATTGATGTATTTGGCTAATGCATATACTTGTGTTTTGTAAACATCGCCAATGGGGGAGAGAGCCCCGCATAAATCCCCATATAATGTAGAATAACCTACACTCATTTCGCTTTTGTTGCTAGTATTCAATAGGATATATCCAAATTTGTTGCAAATACCCATCAATAATACAGCCCTAGATCTTGCCTGAATATTTTCCTCTGCCAAGGAGAATGGTAAATTTTTAAAAACGGGTTTTAACGTCTTAATGTAGGAGTTGTAAATATCTTCAATTGGCAGTGTAATTGGACTATTGTCTAATCGTCTAGATAAATCAATAGCATCGTTTATACTATGATCTGAGCTATACATAGAAGGCATTAAAATGGGATGAACATTTTTTGCCCCTAACGCTTCTGTGGCCAGCGCTTGAATAACTGCACTATCTATTCCTCCACTTGCTCCAAAAGTAGTTGCTTTGAAACCCATTTTCGAGAAATAATCTCGGATACCAAATACTAAGGATTGATGTAATAAGGCAATATCATTGGTCTCTAGGGGGACAGATTTTTCTGCTATGAATTCCCCATTCTGGTATTGTAAATAAGCTACTGATTCCTCAAAACTTGGCAATTGGGCTGCTACTTCGCCACTTGCATTTATAGCCCTTGAGCTGCCATCAAATAATAATTCCGTGTGAACACCCACTTGGTTGCAATACAAAACTGGGACCCCAAATCTACTCGCTTGACCTGCAAATACTCGATTCCTAAGTGATTGTTTACCAATATGAAATGGGGATGCCGATGGATTTATAATTATATCAGCTCCCAATTTAACTAAGTCCTCACCGGGATGCTGTAGATATTCGAAATCATTGTAAATATCCCAAAGGTCTTCACAGATTGCAATTCCAATTTTTGTGCCCTTGAAGTCAATTATCTGTGGGTTTGTACCTGGTTCAAAATACCGTCGTTCACTAAATACATCGTATGTAGGAAGTAAGGTTTTTGGAATGATATATTCAATTTTACCGTCGTTTACAAAACAGCAAACATTTTGTAGCTGTCTACCTTTTCCAGGATTACGCATAACGCCACCAACAATGGCAGCAATTCCATCGCAAGCCATAGCAACGGCCTCCAAACTTTGTTCACATTTCTCGATAAACCATGGATAATCTAATAAGTCATCAGGAGAATAGCCACAAACGGATAATTCTGAAAATACTACTAAATCGGTTTTGTTTTGCTTGGCTTCAAATAATACATCGGCAATTTTTGCTGTATTACGTTCAAAATCACCAACCTTATAATTTAATTGAGCTAGGGCAATCTTTAGATTAGCCATGAATGTATTAGAATATAATACCCATGTTGATAGCAATCATATTGCTACGGGCGTTTACACGTTTGTCTCTGAAAAAGTCGTTGATAGCGTTATCAAAGCGCAAACCGGCAGTAAATCTTGTATTTCCTGTAAGTTTATAATCCAAACCAACTCCGATGATTGCTGGGAAACGAACACGCGCTACATCATCTTTGAAATCATATTCTTTCTCGCCAACTGCGGAACCTACCACATTTGTTCCAGAGAATTGATAGACATCGTCTGCCTCTAAATTAGGGTCGTGGAATGATATTCCTTTATTATCAGGATAAACACGTTGTTGAGTGCCAATAGTGGTTGTTGTTAATCTACTTCTCATCATAAATGAAGGCGCAATTCCCACCTGAATATAATATTTCATATTCCCAATTTCTTGGGTTTTCATTTTAATCCCTAAGGGGATTTGGAGATACTGATTTGAATAATTAAACTCCAATTCACCCCCCTTAAAACTGGTAGTATCATATCCTCCACCTATTTTGGGAGTCACGTTTTTTAAGGTTGTAGTTGAAGCGACTTTTACTGGGATCGTACTAACATTTAATTCGGTGGAAAAGAAATAATTACCGCTATTACCTAAAGCAAAGTCTCCAGTAAGACCGTATGTAAATCCTACACCTGCACCGTTGGCTTTCATTGAACCGCTTTGAATTTTAGCCCATGCAATATTTGGACTTATTCTTATGCCTAACTCCATTGTATTCAATGTTTGAGAGGTAGATTGACTAAAAAGCGCGCTACTTATCATCGCAGTTAAGCCAAAAGTGATGTTTCTTTGTAGTTTCATAATCGTATTCATGCAAAATTCAATAAAATTTACACCAAACAAACTATGGATTTATCCCCTTGTTTGGGTAATTCTGTTTTCTTGTACACAAAAGGATAACGATTCCCTTAGTCTACAACCCAAAATAGAATATAAATCCTATGTCGATGAGCTTGATAGTTTACGTCTTAACGGATGTAAAGCGGAAGATATTGTAAGCTTAAGGAAAAAACATGGCCGATTCTTTGATTTATGGTGGCATGAGGTAATGGGATTAGGGGTTCTAAATATGGCACCCGATTCCGTTAAAGCTGCCCAATTTCAGTATTGGATGAATCAAAATTCTAGGGTGTTTCTCTGGGTAAAAGATCATTATAAACGAGAAACTGAGTATAAGGATTTGCTTAATGACGCTCTGACAAAATTACACGGAGAACTCAATGCTTTCAATGATTCGCAAGCAGCGGATTTCGTTGTGTACGATTATTTATCCCAATTTAGTAATTACAGTACGTTTACCGATGAACAAACCGCAACGGAAAATGGTAAGAAAATAAAAAAATACATTTTAGCTTACAGTAAAGAAATGTTTCTAAACGATACATTTCCAGTGTATTCGCAACTGGATTTACCTTCATTTTTTACAAAATATTGCGCTACCAATCAGATTGCTTTTCAGTTAGTTCTAGGATACATAAAAATGCGTTATGAACCTAGTTATGTACGAAAATCAATGTTGGATGAGGCTGTTTTTCAAGGGAAATTATGGCATTCGGCATTGGAAGCGTTCCCGACTAAAAAATCTTGGGAGGTGTTGGGCTACACGGAAAAAGAATGGCAGTGGCTCGAAAGTCAAGAAGGTCAAATTTGGAAGCATTTTATTGATAATAAACTCCTCTTTAATACTCGATTTCAAGATTACAAACGATACTTTGCCTATGGTCTAAAAACCTTTGGTGGCGGAGTCCCTGAGGACTGCCCTCCTCTCATTGGGAATTATATCGGACTTCGAATTGTTCAAGCCTGGGTTAAAGAACAAGGGGATTATAATTTGTACAATTTATGGAAGATAAAAGACGCTAATACTGTATTACAACAATCAACGTATAATCCAATAAAATAAGAGACTTATGAATCAAGAATTATTCAATTACATGCAACCCCGATTAAAAGAAAATCAATTCATACAATTTATTGGTTTGCAATTGGACGACATTGATGCTGGGTTTGCAGAAATGCATATCGACATTGAACTCCACCACATGCAACACACAGGATTTACGCATGGTGGTGTTACCGCTACCATTTGTGATGTTGTAACAGGGATTTCAGCGTACACAACGGCACCTAAAGGATTGAATGTAGTAACCGTAGATCTGAAAGTTAGCTATGTTAATCCTTCTACAGCCCCACGGATTAAAGCCATTGGCAAAGTGAAAAAAAGTGGTAAGTCGTTGATTTTCTGTGAAGGTGAGGTGTATGATGTATTTGAGAATGGGGATGAGAAATTAGTAGCTACCTGTGTTTCCATCATGGCCGCAGTAGATATCCCAACCGTTTCTTCCAAGTGAAAAATATCGGCTAACTTTGCGAAATGAAATACCGGCAGATTCTGTATTCCAATTATCATACCACCCAAAGTGGCCGGGCTTCATTAACCACTGCGAAGGAATTATTTGACCGAGAGGCACTTCAATTTTCACAAGAGATAATACCATTGCTTCGGGGAGTTTCGAAAGAGGCAAATGTATTTGATTTAGGTTGTGGAAGTGGTAGTTTATTAAGCGCATTATCCAATGCAGGGTTTACCAATATTGCGGGTATGGACTTAAGCGAAGAGCAAGTGAATTTGGCTCATTCCTTAGGGATAGATAGGGTGGTAAAAGGAAATGGATTAGAATACCTGGAAAACTGTGAAAAACAGTTCGATGTTATACTGGGTATGGATATAATTGAACATTTTACCAAGGACGAATTGGTTGAATTGATGCAGAAAATAAGAAATGCCTTGAAGCCCAACGGGTTGGCCATTTTCAGAACACCCAATCTTGATTCACCGATGGCCACGGTTTTTGCAAATGGCGATTTTACCCATGAAAATTATTTGAATGCTTCTTCCGCTCAGCAGGTTCTTCTGGCCGTTGGATTTTCAACAGTTGAGGTATTGCCCAGTTTTATGCGTGTTACCCCGATTTGGAAAGAATGGGTACGCAGTTTTTTATATCGGTGTATGGTATTTCGCTTAAAATTACAATTGTTCGCCACCGCAAGAAGTACTCGAAATATCGTTTTTACCCCCAATATGCTTATAACAGCATCGAATTAATAAATTTCATCAAATTTACATGAATCAATCAAAAATTGCTTGTATTACAGGAGCTAGCAGTGGAATTGGAGAAGCAACGGCTCATGCTTTGTTTCAACTAGGATATCGATTAATCATCATGGCTAGGCGGGCCGATCGGTTGGAAAAGGTTTCTGAGGATTTGAAAGCTAAAGGAGCAGATGTACTTTCAGTTGTTTTGGATGTGAGAAAAGCCGAATCGGTGGAAAGTGCTTTCAATCATTTGCCGGATGAATGGAAAACCATTGATGTTCTAGTTAATAATGCCGGGCTGGCGCAAGGGTTGTCTAAAATATTTGATGGGAATATCGCCCATTGGGATGCTATGATTGATACCAATGTAAAAGGATTATTATACGTAAGCAGACAAGTATTGCCTGGTATGATTACTAGACAATCGGGTCACGTTATTAATATCGGATCTATTGCGGGTAAAGAGGTGTATGACAAAGGCAATGTGTATTGTTCTACCAAATTTGCGGTGGATGCCATTTCAAAATCCATGCGTATTGAAACAGCGGAACATGGCATTAAGGTTACTGGGATTCATCCCGGTGCAGCAGAAACGGAATTTTCGATTGTTCGTTTTGAAGGAGATACTGAACGAGCAAAAGCGGTTTATCAAGGATTTGAAAATTTGGTTGCCGAGGATGTTGCCGATGCTGTTGCTTGGGTGGTAAGTAGAAAACCTCATGTAAATATCAATGATTTAGTGATCATGCCACAAGCTCAAGCCATAGCAGGAGTTATAGTTCGTAAATAGAATCTTGAAGTTATACATAGTGGATATATGAGCAATAAGAATAAAAACAAGAACGGAGTTGTGTATTCTACAGATCCCAATTTCTCCTATAACTCAGGTCCGGAAGAACAAGAAACATTACCGGTAACGCAGCAAGTTTTATACGATAGGCGCGAGGTAAGGAATGGGAAACCCTGTGTAGTAATCAAGGAATTTATTGGTTCATCCAACGATCTCAAAGATTTAGAAAGAAAATTGAAGAATCACTGCGGAGTGGGGGGATCAGCAAAAGAAGGAGATATTATTATTCAAGGCGATTTGCATACAAAGGTGAAGTCTTATCTGCAAGGTCTAGGTTATAAAACCAAAGGTTAAATAATCGTAAACTAATCAACAAAACAAAGCGGAACTTATTGAAATTCGTACCTTACGGCTAAAGAGTATTCGATTTTATTTTTAATTCAGTAGAATCCCGTTTTCGGAGTTTTACTTTTTTAATTTGTCTTTAAATTCTTTTTTGAATTTTTCTACTTTAGCACCTACCACATAAACACAATACTGATTTTCAGGATTGTTGGTGAAGTAATCTTGGTGGTAGTCTTCCGCTGGGAAATAATTTTCTAAAGGAATGATTTCGGTAACAATATCGCCCTCCCAAAGTCCGGAGGATTTAACAGCTTCTTTACTTGCTTTCGCAATAATTTTCTGAGCTTCATTTTGGTAGTAAATACCACTACGATATTGAGTGCCAATATCATTTCCTTGGCGATTTAATGTTGTTGGATTGTGTATTCTCCAAAAAACTTCTAATAATTCTTGGTAACTTATTTTGTTGGTATCATAAGATATTTTTACAACTTCTGCATGATTTGTTGTACCAGAACAAACTTCCTCGTAAGTAGGATTCATTTTAGTGCCATTGCTATATCCACATTCAATGGCTGTAACACCCTCAAGTTTTTGATAAACTGCATCTAAACACCAAAAGCAACCTCCTGCAAGTACTGCTGTTTCATTTCCTTGCGATTTCTCGTTTGAACTCATAGTGCGAATTTCTTTGTTTTTATTGGAAGTTAAGTCGTTTTTTTCTGTAGAGTTGTTTTGACTTTTCGATAAAAATCCACCACAAGAAATAAAAATTAAGAGAAAAAAACTTGAGATGAAAAGTGCAACTACACTATTTTGTTTCATGCAAAAGAGTATTAATAAGTGATATGCTGGATCCAACAATGATACCTACTAGTACATCCGAAGGATAGTGTTTCCCTGCTGAAATGCGCAAAATACCCGTAGATAAAGCTAGCGCAGCACCAGTAACTGCAGTGGCTTTTCCCCAAGTTAAAGCGGATCCTTGGTGATTTTTAAAAGTTGCTAGTAGAGCGGTGGTCGCTAATGAAGAGGAAAGAGCAGCATGTCCGCTAAAAAATGAATAATGATTATCAGCGCTTGCTTCCGGTATTTGTCCAGAGCCACTCATGTAAGGTCTATTTCTCCCTACAACTACTTTAGTTAGTTGAACTACATTGGCCGTTAGCCAAACATTTTGCGCCAATACTACACCGTAAGAAAATTGTTGATTTTTGGGAAGTGCAAGACCTGTTAACGCCGATGCTGCTAAGGTGCCAACGAATGTAGCATCGGAAATATGGGCAATTTTTGTGTTGTACGTAGTGTTGTTCCATTGGTCGATTCCTGCGATTTTCCAAGTATGACCTGCATTTTGATAATGATTGGAAAGATAATACGATGCCCCTGTAAGCATGATCAAACTCCCTCCCATTGCCAGTTCTCTGTTAGCCGAAAGTTGTAGTTGTTGACCCGGTAACTGCTTGCATGTTAAGCAGGTCATAATGGCAATAATGCACATTTTTTTAAGTGTCATAAATACACTTTTAAAATTTATCAAATCTATCAAATTGTTGTAAATCAATTTTTTAAAGGCAATTTGGCTGTGGGTTAAATTTAATTTTGTGTGTTAGTAATTTAACTTGGTAAAGGATGATTAAAATCAGTGACCTTACCAATTGGATAAAGTACCTTTGCGATGTCAAAGTTATTGAATTTTGGTAATGCAGAATCATGAAATTATTGCAGGGCTAAAGAAAAATGCCGCTGCTGTGTACGAAAACCTCACAACCGAGGAATTAGTGGCGAAAGCCTTAGAAAGAAACGAGGGTGTTATTGCATCTTCTGGTGCATTGGCCGCTGATACCGGTGAATTTACGGGCAGGAGCCCTAAAGATAAGTTCTTGGTAAAGGATGAATTAACTGCCAACACTGCTTGGTGGGGAACCGTTAATCAGCCTTTCGAACCGGAAGCATTTGATGCTTTGTTAAATAAAGTGGTTAACCACATGGGTGGGAAGGAGTTATTTGTAAGAAATGCTTATGCTTGTGCAGATTCTGCTTACCGATTAAATATTCAAGTAGTTACGGAATCTGCCTATCAGAATCTATTTGCCAAACACTTGTTCTTGCGTCCAACGGCAGAAGAAATCGCATCAGCTCCCACAGAATGGATCATTGTTGCTTCTCCTAGTTTCAAAGCAGATCCTGCTGTAGATGGCACACGTCAACACAATTTTACCATTGTAAACATGTCTCGCAAAATTATTTTGATTGGCGGAAGTGGTTATACCGGTGAAATTAAAAAAGGTATTTTCGGAGTATTAAATTACATATTACCTCAGGAAAAAGGTGTTTTAAGCATGCACTGTTCGGCTAATATTGGTTCCGCAGGCGATACAGCTATTTTCTTTGGATTGTCTGGAACTGGAAAAACAACGTTAAGTGCGGACCCTAATCGTAAACTTATTGGGGATGACGAACATGGTTGGGGAGAAAATTCCGTATTCAATTTTGAAGGTGGATGTTACGCAAAATGTGTAAATCTTACCGAAGAAAAAGAACCACAAATTTGGAATGCTATTAAATCAGGTTCGTTGGTAGAAAACGTTCGTTTTTTCGATGGCAGCAACGAGGTTGATTACGATAATATCTCCGTAACAGAAAATACAAGAGCGGCTTATCCTATTGATTATATCGATAATATCGCGGTACCATCTGTAGGGGATGCTCCTAAAAATATATTTTTCTTAACAGCCGATGCTTTTGGAGTATTGCCTCCTATATCGAAACTAACTACGGGTCAAGCAATGTACCATTTTATTAGTGGTTATACTGCTAAAGTGGCGGGTACTGAAGCCGGTGTAACAGAACCACAAGCTACATTCTCAGCCTGCTTTGGTCAAGCATTCTTACCCTTGCACCCAACAAAATATGCTAAAATGTTGGGTGAAAAATTGGAAGCAAATCCAAATGTGAATGTTTGGTTAGTGAATACAGGTTGGACAGGAGGACCCTACGGTGTTGGAAATAGAATGAAGTTGAGTTACACGCGTGCAATGATAACTGCTGCGCTTGAAGGTAATTTAAATGGCAGCTTTACAGCCCATCCAACTTTTGGTGTTCTTATGCCTGATAGTTGTCCAAACGTACCTTCCGAATTGTTACATCCTAGAAATACGTGGGAAGATAAATCAGCATATGATGCGCAATGCAATAAATTAGCTATTTTATTTAACGATAATTTCAAGAAATTCGCAGAAGGAGCTAGTGACGAAATTATTCAAGCAGCGCCAAAATTGTCTGCAGAGCAATAAATTGTGCATTATAAATAATAAAATTTCTTAGGTCCAGAGATTAAAAATTTAGTCTAATAGGAGATTAAGTAAAAAAAGCCCTTAGAATCTATTTCTAAGGGCTTTTTTATTTCCACAAAGTATTGATTATATTAGATAAATTAATAGATTTGAAGTTCTTCGCAATAGCTCTATGTTAGCCAAATTTGATATTGGATTTAATTTTTCGGTTTTTGATGCCGGAACGAATTCTTCCAGTAAGAGTTGGATAAAGGAGCTAAAAGATAAATTAATTCCCAAAATTGAGGTTCTGCTGGAAAGGGAATTAAGCGTACTTGAATTTCAAACAAGAAATTCTCTAGATAGATTTGATCTGGAATATTGTGAAGCGCTGAAAAATACCCGTGCAATAATTTCTGTCTTATCGTATAAATCTGTGCGATCGGATAAATTCACATTAGAATTGGAGGAGATTTCTAAATTATTGAATGC
The DNA here is from genome assembly GCA_964554385.1 of uncultured Flavobacteriaceae bacterium. Lineage (GTDB taxonomy): Bacteria > Bacteroidota > Bacteroidia > NS11-12g > UBA955 > JAGKXC01. The sequence goes on from CAZKOM010000038.1 coordinate 15,171, forward strand.
AGAAAATGTAAATAATAAATTATTTACGGTAATCCGGCAGCCCGTACCAACAGAATTAATACCATTAGTGATTGGTTCCTCCGAGCAATTTTTGTTCTATAAAAAAGAAGAAGAGTCAAATACTATTTTAGAAATATCGCCGAGTAACTTCAATAATACAGACAGAGAATACGATGAATTGTTAGAAACCCTTGCAACAGAAATTGCAAAATTTCTTGATAAAGATTCAATTCAAACCAATAACAATTGGTTAACAGACAAAGGAATAGACAATAGTCTCACAATTTATTTAGCAGAGGTTGCGGAAGATCAACAAGTAGCAAGAGAATCAATCCGGAGAGATCTATTAAAACAAGGATTTACGATATTGCCGAAGACTTCCATCGTCCAAAGAATGCCGGCATGCCAAATGGAAATTCAACGAAGTCTTAACCAAAGTAATCTTGCAATTCATTTACTGGGGGGGATTTATGGTGTAGTTCCAGAAGGATCTGCTCGATCTCTTGCCGAAATTCAAAACGATATTTCTGAAGAGTTTTCTGTTGATAATGAGTTAATTAAAATAATTTGGATACCAACGGATGTTAAGTTAACGGATGAACGCCAGAAAATGTTAGTGGAAGATTTAAAAGTGTCGTTAAAGGCGGATAATACTACCTTAATCAATGGAGAATTTTCGGATTTGATTTCCATTTTGCCCTCAAAAATTGAAGAGGCAAAAAAATTGCTAAATTCAAAGAAAATAGAAATGAACGAAAGCGAATCCAAACCCAATAAAATCTATTTAATAACAGATGTTGGTGATGCTGAAAACGTCAGAGAACTGTACAAAATTTGTAAATTAGAAGGATGTGAGGTGATGCAAGTTGATTCAAGCGAAGACGAATCGGAAATAAGAAAGAATCACACGCGTTCACTACAAAATTGTGATGCCGTTATTTTATATTTTTCAGCGGGTTCCGCAAATTGGTTACAAAGTAGATCACGTGATTTATTGCGAGCAACCTCGTATGGAAGAGCCAATAAATCAATGCCCAAATTAATTGTTCGCGGCAAAGAGAAATCGTCAGTACAATTGAAAAGCAAAGATTTTGAATTGATTGCTGAGTCTTCTATAGATTTTTCTTCAGACCTAAAAAAATGGATTGAATCGTGGAAGAATTAATAATCAATAGTATCGAGATTTCGAATCCCTATCCTGGTTTACGATCGTTTGAACCAGAGGAAGATTTTTTGTTTTATGGCAGAGAACAACAGATAGATGATTTAATCCGAAAACTCAGAAATAATAAGTTCCTGGCAGTCTTAGGTACTTCAGGTAGCGGAAAATCCTCTCTAGTGAAATCCGGCGTGATTCCGGCTTTGTACAGTGGATTTATGTCAGGGAAAGGATCACTTTGGAACATTGTAAATTTTCGACCAGGATCAAATCCAATACAGAACTTAGCTAAAGCGCTATTTGATAATACAAAAAATCATCTCGACCAACTTGGACTAAATAGTAATGATGGTTTAAATTCTATTGAGGCGGCATTGAAAAGCACACACCAGGGGCTAGAACAATTTTATAATAAGTTTGCAGTACCGGGTGAAAATTTATTATTGCTAATAGATCAGTTCGAAGAGTTATTTCGATTTACATCAACGGATAATTCTAATCATTTTATTGAGGCAAAACAGTTGTTAGATAACTTGTTGTGGGCTACGAAATCCTCAAATTTGCCAATTTATGTTGTGATTACTATGCGTTCAGATTTTCTAGGAGATTGTACCCATTTTCAAGGTCTCCCAGAAGCAATAAACGAAGGCAATTATCTAGTACCTAAAATGACGACCGATCAAATTAAATCGGCCATCATCGGTCCTGCAGCAGTTGGTGGAGCTACAGTTAGTAATGAGTTGGTAAATAGATTACTTCTTGACATCGGAGAAAATCAAGATCAGTTACCAATTTTACAACATGTGTTAATGCGTGTTTGGGAATGCTGGAATCTCAAATATAATCGCGAAGGTAAACTAGATATTGTTCATTATGAAGAGGTTGGTACCGTTACTCAGGCATTATCATTGCACGCGGAAGAAGCTTTTTTGGAATTGAAATCTGACCGACTACAGGATGTTTGTAGAGGACTTTTTCGGACTTTAACGGATCGAGGAAATGACGGCCGTGGCGTAAGAAGGCCTACACAAATGTCTAAGATTATGGAATTAGTGGGTGCTAGTTTTGAGGAGGTATCACAAGTTGCCAATACATTTAGAAAAGTAGGTAGAGCATTTTTAGTGCCGGCTGCAAAAATAAACTTAAGCGAGTCATCTATTTTAGATATTTCGCATGAAAGTCTAATGCGTGTATGGCAGCGTTTAATCCGATGGGTAGAGGAGGAAAGTGAGTCTATCGATATGTATGTTCGTTTATGTGAAGCGGCGGATCAATACGAAAATAGAAAAGGGAGTTTATGGCGTGATCCGGAATTAACATTGGCGTTAAAATGGCGAGCGGATAATTCTCCAAATATTGCATGGGCATCTCGAATTAATAGAAATTTTGAACGTGCCATGTTGTTTTTAGAGTATTCGGAAGAACAACAAAAACGAGAAATTGAATTTGCAGAGAATCAACAAAAGCAGAAGTTACTTAGAGCAAGACGATTTTCGATTACAATCTCCATTATTGGTGTAATCGCATTGGGTTTTGGAGTTTGGGCTTTCTTTGAACGAATAAAAGCAGAGGAAAACAGAAAAAAAGCGGAATTAAAAGAATTAGAAGCCAAGGAACAAACAGAAATTGCTCGTGGTGAAAAAGCAAAAGCAGATTTATTAGTGAAGGAGATTTCCTCTGCGCAATCCGATTTGGAAAAGCAGTTCAAAGAAATTAAGGCCTTACAATTGCAAGCAGAGGCCAATTTGGTTAAAGCCAATAATGCTACTAAAGCCGCAAAAATAGCCGCAGAATTAGCTAAGTCAAACGAGAGTAAAGCAAATGCAGCCGCAGAATATGCAGAAAATCAAAGAAAATTTGCGGAAAAGCAAACAGCTATTGTAGAAGAGAACACAAAGAAATCTGTGATTGCTCAAACCGCATTAAGTTCAGTTATTAAACTGGAAGAGAAAGAATTTGAAAAAAGTAAACAAGAGGTCTTAACGGCATTAGAAGATGCTAGAAAACTAAAGTTTACGGATTTTTATAATCATATCTTATTACCAATGTATTTCAACTGGGCTTGGAATAACCAAGAAAGGAATTTGTTGAGAACGGGAAGTCCTGTTAGACAAATGGTTTATTACAAAAAACAAGACCAAGTTATCTCCCTTTCGGAAAATGGAACTATTCGCGTATTTAAAATTTCCTCAGATAATAATCGCCTTAATCTAGTAAATACAATAAAAACCCTCAATGGTATCCAGACTGTAACGGTTAATGAATCAACAGGGAAATTCTATTTGGGATTAAAAAATGGCAATTTGGCTATTGCCTCCATGGCATCATCGAATTTGGTAGTTGAAAAGCAAATTCCAGCTAAAATACCGTTTAATAATTTTACTAAATTGTTTATTCAATCGGGAAATGTAATTATTCAACAGGGTACAACTGCATATTTATGGAATGAAACCATGCAACTTCCAACTCCCATTGCTGGAGTGTCATCGATTGCGTTTTCTAATAAAGGAGCTGCCGCATGGATAAGAAACGGCAATCTAGAATACTTCTCAGATGGAAAAAATTTACTAGGAAAACCATCTAAGTCTTCAAAAATTGATGTTCAGTTCGTAACGGCAATGTCGTTCTCCTCCTCAGGAGACACAATAGCCATAGGTAGTAGACGCGGTAGAATGGGATATTATTATGTTACTCAAAACACTTTTTCTGTGTTTAAAACATTGCATTTATCTGAAGTTTCTTCGCTGAATTGGGTTTATGACTTAAACGGGAAAGCAGTTATTCTTTCAACGGGTTTTGATAATTATTTAAGGATCATTGGTATTGATGAGTTTTTAACTACAGATTATGCCAACAAAGTAGTGAAAATGAAAATTCATGATTCATGGATTTATGATAGTCGTTGGATTCCAAATCATCATGGATTGGTATCCATTTCTGAAGACTTCTCTATACGTTTCCATTTGTTAGATCTTAATTTTTTGGAGGCGGAACTTAAAAAATGATGGAGATGAAGAAACATTTATGGTATGGAATCCTGTTATTGTGCTGTTTTGGATGTACAATTGGAGTATATGCGCAATCAGATACTACAGACAATCTTGCAGTAGAGTCAACGGTTTGCGGTAAAAACACAATTCTACAAGCAGAGTTAGATTACCAAGTGGGGGGATTTTTTACTTGTATATCTCGATTGAATTCTTGCATTCAACGCAATGGATTTGCGGAAAATGAAAAAATAGACGCTATGAAATGGATTGCAATGGCCTATTTAGCCATGGATTCAATCGAAGCTGCAAATAGAACCATTACAGCATTGTTGACACTAAAAGACAATTTCGAAACAGAATTGCGTGATCCTGAGAGATTGAAATTACAAGTAAGGTTTATTCGTGCATCGATGCAAGCGAATTTAACGACCTCAGTATCGAAAAAAGCCGAGAAAATAGAATTAGCTCCTGCAACGATTCAAGTAATAACTGAGGAAGATATAAAACGCAGAGGCTATCAGGATATAACCCAAATTTTTTATGATTTACCAGGTTTTGATGTTTCAAGAACCTTTGGTACCTCTTATGCAACAGTGTATCAAAGAGGATACAGAACTTCTGCATTAACAGAAAGGATGTTGTTTATGATTGATGG
>CAZKOM010000039.1:0-13862 GCA_964554385.1 uncultured Flavobacteriaceae bacterium
GAATTTCAACAAAACACTTATTACCAGGGATTTACAACTACAGAATCGAATACTCCTCCAATATGTATCCTTCCGAAATTAAATCCATTCAAGGTAGATTGTTGCACTTACCCAAATAAATACATTGATTTAACTAATTGTAAATCAATCACCAAAACGATTACCAAGGATAAAGACATCCTCTACGTGATTCTTTCCGAAGAAATAAGGAATGGTATCAACGGCATTGGTCCTTGAGGTTGTAATAAAGTTGGCATCCATTTGGGGCGCGATACTTCCAACTTGATTTTCTAATCGCAGCGCTCTAGCTGCATTACATGTAATGGCGTTAAACGCTTCAGCTGGCAGCATTTTCTGCTGTGTGCAAGCCAAGGCCCAAACCATTTGCAAACTGCAAACCGGACTAGAACCAGGATTAAAATCGGTTGCCAACGCCACCGGCATACCCGCCGAAATCAACGCACGCGTGTTCGCATAAGGTATCCCCAAGAAATAACTGCATCCAGGCAACGCCACAGGCACGGTTTCGCCATCAACTGAATTTAGACTCCGAGCGAATGCTTCAATTTCTTCGTCTCCTAAATATTCTAAATGGTCGGCACTCCACGCATTATTATCCACTGCAACCTGCACTCCCCCTGTAATACCCAATTCATTAGCATGAATTTTCCCCGGCAAACCAAAAGATTTTGCCGCTTTCAAAATTCGATCCGTTTGTTCTGGGCTAAAAAATCCCCGGTCACAAAAAACATCCACATGATCGGCTAAATTATCTCGCATTACCAAAGGCAACATTTCATCAATCAGTGCCGTTATATAATCCTCTTCCCTGCCTTTGTATTCCAAAGGAAATGCATGTGCACCTAAAAACGAGGATTTAATAATTCCTGGAAACTCTTTTTTTAGTTCGGCAATAATTCGCAGCATTTTCAATTCCGACTCTACCGTTAATCCATATCCGCTTTTAATTTCTAAAGTAGTGGTTCCATGGGCAACCATCCAATGCAAACGCGCACGAGCTTGGGCCAGTAACACCTCGTAATCCATGGCTTGAAGTTTTCGGGCCGAATTCAAGATACCACCTCCGGCAGCTGCAATAGCTTCATAACCTGCACCCTGTATTCGCAGTTTGAACTCCTCCGTTCTTGGCTCAGCAAATACAATATGGGTATGAGAATCTACGAAACCAGGCAATACTTCTTTATTTGCTAAACAAACCAACGATGAAAATGTAACTCCGTTAAAATCATCGAAAAAAATAAATTCCCCTGGATGTTCTGCAACCGCTGCGGTAGCATGTTGCAGCAATTGAGCACGAGTAGACTCCGATAAATCGGCCATAATTCCAATCCTATTAATTCTACCATCCTCCACCCAAATCCAAGCATCTTCAAGGTAATCTACGTGCTGCATCTGCAAGCCATATTTTACCATCCCAGGTCGGTCTGAAATACCCCAAAGCTTAGAAATGCCAATAAAAAGTTTGTGCATGCCATGCAAATTACGCATTTTTGGCAGCGTGAACCGAGAAGAACTTTTACAAAAATTAATTTCAGGACCCCGTATTCATCCGGAAGCAATCGTAATGCCTTCCGCGGTGGTTACCGGACAAGTTCATATCCACGAAAATGCTAATATTTGGTTTGGGGCAGTTCTCAGGGGGGATGCCGACCAAATTACAGTAGGAGAAAATTCAAATGTGCAAGATAATGCAGTAATCCATGCCGATCCCGGAGATCCATGCATTATTGGGAAGAACTGTGTTATTGGTCATTCTGCGATCGTACACGGCGCAAAACTTGAAGACAATGTGCTAATTGGAATGCACGCCACCGTTTTAAACAACGCCGAAATTGGAACGGGATCCATTATCGGAGCAAATGCATTAGTACCGCAAGGAATGAAAATACCACCCCATTCGTTGGTTATAGGAGTGCCTTCCAAAGTGGTCAAAACACTTACAGAAACTCAAGTTGCTTCTATATCAGAAAATGCCGCCGAATATGTGCAAAGAGCAAAAACCTACCGAGAATATTACAATTCTCAACGCAAATAATGGTTTTTTACCGCTAAAATGACGAAATTCCCACCCGCATTGATATTTTACATTTCATAAAGATTTCTTTTGATTAAATAGAATTTCAAAAAGCATTGCTCCATGGCCGGTAAACGCACAAAATATTTTTACAATCCAAAAACACTCAGTTTTGAGAAGGTTTCGGAGCATAAAAGTTATGTTCGGTGGCGTTTTTTTGGCACAACATCTTTGTTTCTTGTAACGGTAGTAGGTTTGAGTTTTTTACTATCGTATTTCTATGTGAATTACTCCTTATTGCCATCGCAACAAAATACAGGTGCAGTTTTGCGAGAGCTTAGAAATAGTCAACGCCAGATTCAAGCCTTAGAAGAGCGATTATTAAATTTAGAAGATAAAGACGTTTCCATTTACCGCGGTATATTCAATGTTGAACCTCCTAAACCCATCGATTTGCGAGGCAAAGATTATAGCGAACTTTCTAAACTTCCATACGGCAGCCTGGTAGTGCGAATACAACAAAAATTGGATAGTCTTAACGCTCTTTCCGATAAACAAGAGAAATCGTACCAAAAACTCGAGAAATTAGCCCAAAATCGAATCAAGGCCATCGATGCAATCCCTGCGATAATGCCCATTGCCAATAAAGATTTAAAACGGTGGGCCAGTGGTTATGGCTATCGACTGGATCCATTTTATCATACCCCGTCCTTTCACCCAGGCATGGATTTTACTGCCGAAGTGGGTACAGAAGTCTATGCAACCGCTGCCGGAGTTGTTCAGTTAACAAAATCAGAAGCTTGGAGCTATGGGAATCACGTAATTATTGATCACGGTTATGGTTACACCACATTGTACGGACATTTATCTCGGTTTGCTGTAAAACCAGGACAGAAGGTTACACGAGGACAACTCGTTGGATACGTTGGAAATACAGGAAGATCTACTGGCCCTCACCTTCATTATGAAGTGCGTAAATACAAAAATCCATTAAATCCGGCTTTCTTTTATAGAAACGATCTTACCGATGAGCAATATCAACGTATGATCGAATTATCTCAAAGAGAAGCTACACGTTTCGATTGATGCATTATTTTTGAATACTAATTACAGCCTTATGGAAAATCCAGTGCAATCAACTGAACTCAGTAAAAAGTATTTTAAAATTGGTGAAGTGAGTGAAATGCTCGGAATTCCAGCCTCCACATTGCGCTTTTGGGAAAAGTCTTTTCCGCAGATTAAACCGTTAAAGACTAAAAAAGGTGACCGTTTGTACACCGCTAAAGATCTGGACGTACTTAAAAATATTCACTATCTTTCTCATAAGAAGGGAGTAAAATTAGCTCAAGTTTCAAAAAAGGTTAAACGAGAAGACAACGATTTAGACCCTAAAATGGAAGCAATAAAAGCCCTAAGAGAATTAAAAGAAAAACTGCTTAAACTCAAACAACAACTGGAATGAGACACATTGCGTACACCTTGGGAATATTCTTTTTTTCACAAGGTTTGTATGCAAATATTAATGTCAGACTCGACACGAGTTTTAAGATTAACAAACCCTCTTCAATTCTCCCGAATCCTTGGATTTCGGCAATATTTGGATACCCTCAAGGAAGCAATTCAATAGGTACCCCAAAAATCATTTGCAATTTTCGCAACATTCCCTCAGCCAACTTATTTGTTGGAGCAGTTAATCTTCATTCTGCTTGGTTGAAAGATCCTAAGTTTGGCCCATCGAAAACGTCTCCTGCCATCAAGGACAATTATAATTACAGCAGTTTTTTGCACAAAAAAAAACTATTTACCCATCATAGAATTTCGTTCATTGAAAATTATTTTCAACAAGAACATAGCATAGAACTACAATTACCTGTTTCTAAAAAAATATCAATTTCCACAGGCATCGGCTTCATACATACCAACCAGTATGGATATATAAATTCTAACGCTTTCAAGCCCAACAATTCAATTATTAAACCATCCAAACTACCCATCATTGGAAAAATCCAAGTGATAAAAACACTACCCAATGCTTGGAGTTTTTTTTCCAATGCAACAATAACAACTTCCAATTTAAACTCTAGTAATAAATTGGATCTAAACTCATTATCACAATCCGGTTTAAATCAACATCAAAGCACTTTATCTTTCTTTGAAAATAATGGAATTCCTTGGCATTACACGTCAACTTGGAATTGGAACATTCAATCTGCTTTATTAATAACAGGACCCACCGTAAAAATACCGTGCTTACTCCGTACAAGTACCGGGAATAATGGTTCAATTGCCGGATTTACAACTTGGTTACCTATACATTTAAATTATTTACAACAAATTGAGATTACCCTTTTAAACGGTGAATCACCTCTATTCATAGGTTTTATCGGCCAAACTACCTGTTTGAAAAATACTATTGCCAAAAACTCATTCCAATGGAAAGCCGGTTTCCTTTGGAATAATAATATCGGCATTATTCCCCATTTAACCTTTTTATTAAACTTATAATACCCCATAGTTTCATGTCTGATATTCAAAAAGCTTCAACTGACACCATTCTCTGTTACGTTGCTTTTATAGGGTTTACTTGCATTTACAAATGCAAAGCAACACCCATACATCCCATATTGAAAGATCCTTGGAGCCGAGAAGCTAAATTAGCCTTTCTTTCACAGCAAGATTACAACAATGTACGAAGTGGATTTAGCGTTTCAATAAATGTAAAAAACTCCAAATATAACATCGGATTTATTGGTAAAACTGACCCATTTGAACCGCTAAATACATTGGCATTTTCACGTTATTATTTTAGATATAAATGTAAAAATTCCACATGGGTATTTGGCAGTTACCGAATTCAATTAGGAGAAGGAATGATAAAATCCGTTGGTACCCCTAGTTATTTAAGCAATCCTGCATGGGCAAACAAATCTGAGGAATGGAATGTAAAAGAATACCGTGGATTTAGTAGAAATTTCCCCGTCTTAGGTCTCGCTGGTAAAAGTAATTTATCAAACAAATATCAATTGATTTATTCCCTTGGCAAAGCAAAGTTATCCGGGAAAATGGAGGAAAATCGCGTTGTAAAGTGGAACAGAACCGGACAACTAACAGACTCATTAAAACAAAGCCAAAAAAATAATTTCTATTGCCTTACTTCAACAACGGCAATCCGATATCATTCCAAAACTTTAACAAGCGGATTTGGTCTGCATTCCTATGTTTTTTCAGTGCCCGTGCTATTAAATTATAACCCAAAAACAACTGGAAACAATTGGTTTAATTACTACCATCAAACTACAAATTCAAACGACTCTATTCCGCCGCAGTACTTCAACAACAGCAACTTCATACAACAATTACATGCAAGTGAATATTGGGCAACCCAATCCTGCAAAAATGGCAACATGCTATATATCAACATTATAAACCAATTTAAACAGAATGCAAACTGTCATAATAACTATCCAAACAACATAACTAAGCCGAAAAATTATTGCACCAACACCCAGTGTAAACTAAATGATTTACGGAAACATATTGCTATCACATCTGGACTACTAATACCCTTAAATAAACTTAATGATGTTGGAATACGATTCAAATTTGTTGGCAGTGAATTTGAGTCGATAGAAAATTTAGAAACCCAGCAAATGAAAGGGTATAAATCCATTCAAACCGCAGTTCAATATCAGATAACCCCCCAACTACACATTGCAACAAGTTATTTATTGCAACAAAAGATTTCGCTCTATCAATTAAACCAGAAGCCTTGGGAGAAAATTATACGCTGTAAAATTCATTATCAACAATCCAATGTTATAATAAAATCGGCTTTGAAACTATCTCAACGGGAATCTTCTTTAACGCGGGAATCCTCCTTTTCTGAAATAAGCGTACAAGAGGAAATCGAAAATAGTATTAATCCCACTGAACTAGACCAATTGGATGTTTATTGGCAGCAATCAAAAACCCCAACTATTTTTCAATTACATTCAGAAATTCAATTACATCAAAACAGTACAATTGTTACAGAACTTCACAGTTATCTACAAAACATCGATAAGCAACGTTCCAGTTGTTTAGAATTTGTAATAAATAAGCAATGGCACACAACGGTGCAAAGTCAATCTGGATTTGCAGTATTCAACACATCGGCACCCATAGTTATTCAAGGCTTACAACTAGGTACCATAAATAGTTTTCAAATAATAAATAATCAGGGATTCTTCTTTTTCATGGGAATCAGACATAAACCAAGCAAAGAATTAACACAATTACTTCAGTTGCAAATAATGCAAAACTTTAATCCAAAACGGCCGATTTCGGTGCGTATTTTTGCAGTATTATGGCTACGATGAAAGCACCAAAATTAAGTGTCAATGTAAACAAGATTGCAACCTTACGAAACGCACGCGGAGGAAACAACCCCCATGTACTTCAAGTTGCTCTAGACTGCGAGAGGTTTGGTGCAGAGGGTATTACGGTACACCCAAGACCCGATGAACGGCATATACGTAAAACAGATGTGTATGATCTATCTCAATATGTAACCACAGAGTTTAATATTGAGGGATATCCGAGTGAAGATTTTTTAGCACTTATTGCTGCAGTAAACCCGGCGCAAGTGACCTTAGTTCCGGATCCTCCGCATGTATTAACCTCTAACAATGGCTGGGATACTTATAATCAAAAGCAATTTTTGACAGATATTATTGCAAGAATTAAATCAGAAACTCAGGCTCGTGTTTCCATTTTTCTTAATCCAGAGCCCGACTTAGTCGCTTACGCTGCGGAAACCGGTGCAGACAGAATTGAATTATATACGGAAGCCTATGCTATCCAGTACCTAGAATCACCCGAAAAAGCAATACAACCTTATATCGTAACGGCAGAAAAAGCAATTGAATTTAATCTAGGAATCAACGCCGGCCATGATTTAGACTTAAATAATCTTGCTTATTTATCTAAGAATTTACCAGGATTACAAGAAGTTTCTATTGGCCATGCACTGGTATGCGATGCTTTGTACCATGGACTCCAAAATACTATTCAATTGTATTTAGCTCAGTTACGCAAGCATATTTTGTACCCAACTACTACTTAAACTACTTTGGAGAAGTAACGCGATGAGCAAATTCCAACTCGTTATATTGCGATTACTTCTACTTGCTTCCTGTATTATTTTTGGGTGGAACTCAGGATTTACTTGGGGATTCAATGCGCACCGATTTATTAATCGAGAAGCAACTGAGATTCTCCCATCTCCCCTGTTTTCATTTTATAAAAATTTCGCTGCTTATATAGAAGAACACGCCGTAGATCCAGATAAACGGAGATACATTGACACTAACGAAGCTCCTAGGCATTATATCGATTTAGAATTTTTTGAACGGAATCTTCCTATTGATTCTATTCCGCGTTTTTGGAAAAGTGCTGTAGAAAAATATGGATCCTCTCATCTTCATGATTTTGGCAGCCTTCCTTGGCAAATTCAGCTATCTATGTATCGGCTGAGAAATGCATTTCAAGTGGGAGAACTCAAACAGATAATTCAAATATCTGCTGAGTTAGGTCATTATGTTGCCGATGCTCATGTTCCTTTGCATACCACCGCTAATTACGATGGACAATTAACCAATCAACGCGGTATACACGCCCTTTGGGAAACTAAAATCCCCGATGTTTTATTGGATGAGTACAGATTAATTATTCCAAAAGCTACTTTTTGGCATTCAGAATCCGATTCGATTTTTTCAATTATTGAGGAATCTCATCATCTAATTCCTATGATCCTACAAGCAGAAAAATGGATTAATTCTCAGTATGCCCCAGGGGAGCGTTATGCCTTTAGTTCCCAGCCAGCTAACGGAAAACCTAGTAAAAATTATTCGGAAAGCTACCTACTAAACTGTGATAAAGCGATGGAACATACAGTGGCCGCTCGATTACAATCTGCCATCTTTCGAGTAGCTTCGTGCTGGTATACAGCTTGGATTCTCGCTGGACAACCCAATTTACCAGCAGTTGAACCCGAAACCACTCCCTCAAAAACCAAACTTTTTGTACGAAAACAACCACAGAAGCCCCATTTCCCACTCCTCCAATTTGCAACAAAAACCAACTTAAATACTGAATTAATTTCCGCGCACAAGTACTCTATTCTCCATGATAGTTTGGAGTATTTAGATAGCCTTATTCAATCTGAGAACCACACTGATAACTGCCATAAACGTTAACCTGAGCTCAAATTCCAAATTTGGCACAGACACCAATTATTTGCACATCAATTTGATATCACAAAAAACTCAGTGAATTTTCCAGAAATCGCTGAGTTTATTTCTTGAGCACTTTAATTTCTGTTCTACGATTTAATGCCCTACCAGCCTCCGTGGTGTTATCGGCCATAGGCAAACTCGCACCAAACCCTTTAGCAACAAACCGTTTCTCAGAAATTCCTCGTGCTACCAACGCCTGAACCAATGCCATTGCACGGTTTTTAGAAAGTTCTAAATTATGCGCATCATTACCCTGATTGTCCGTGTGTCCGCGTACCTCTAGCACCATCGTTGGATTCGATTTCATAATACCCTCTAAAACCTGAATTTCACTTACTGACTCAGACTTCAGCTCGAATTTATCGGTGTCAAAAAAGATATTTTTCAAAACGATAATATCGTTTTCTTTGAAAGGCTCTAACTCAGAAACAATTACAAAGGGATTCTTTAACCCGGTATCTTTGGGTTGAAAATTCCTAGAATCAAATTTGTATCCTTGAGCTCGAACATGCATCCCATAATTACCTCCAGCATGTAATGGAATAAAAAAAGATTGAACACTGTCTGAAAATACCACTTTATTGTTGGAAAGATCCACTAATTCCACCAAACCACGAACAGGTTTCCTGGTAGACTTATCGATTATTCTACCTTGAACATAGGTTACGGCTTTGGGTTTAAACTTTTCAGGTAAATTAAATCGATATATATCCAATCCCCCAAATCCTCCTTTCCGATCACTTTGAATAAAACCTCCCTGCCCCCAAGGGTCGATATACATTCCAAAATCATCGTCTTGAGAATTAATCACATTCCCTAAATTGATTGGAGTACTCCAAGTTCCATTAGGTTGTTGCCTGCTCATAAACATATCAATTCCTCCATAACCCGGCAATCCCGTGCTTGAAAAATACAATGTCTGTCCATCATAGTGCAAAAATGGAGATTCTTCATTACCTACAGTATTTATGGAAGGCCCCAAATTTACCGGCTTACTCCAAATTCCATTTTTTAATGTAGACATCCACAAATCCTTACCTCCAAACCCTCCATATCGGTTACTCGAGAACACCAATGTATGGCCATCGCCGGATACGGATGGTTGACTTTCCCAAGATTTTGCATTAATAGGTGCTCCCACATTATATCCATATTCCCAACCTTTATCTGTTAATATACTTACGTAAACATCACAACTCCCAGAATCCCCAGGTTGATTGCATCGAGAATAATATAATGATCTACCATCGGCACTAATGCTTAAAGTACCCTCATTGTTCGGCGTGTTAATGTTTCCAGGAACCGGTTTTGCTTTTGAAAATATCCCAGCTGCTCCAGGCTCCGTTTCTTTAATTTCACTGTAATAAAAATCTTCTTGAAGACCTGTTGGCCCCGGCATTAACCGAGTAAAAACAAAGGTTTTACCATTAAAAGGCATCCCAGGCCAATATTCATTTAAATCCGTATTTATAGCATTCCCAGCATTTTCCATTTTTATGGAAGTCCCTATTCGTTGATCTTCTTGGGCTGAAATCACAATCCCTCTGAGACGTTGCGCCTTTTCAACCAATTTGGGAGATGCTTTATGCTTTGATTCGATATACCCGGGTCGTTTGGGAAGATTTTCAAAGGTATCTAATAATGATAGGGATTGCTGAAATTGCTTTTTTCGAAACTGATACTCGGCAAAGTAATAATAGCTGGGTCTGTATAAAGGTGCTACTTGAATACAATTTTCGTAGGACTTTCTGGCAGAAACCGTATCGCCTTTATCATCGTACAGCATAGCTTGTAACGAATAGGCATCCGCTACGGTAGGGTTTGTGGCTATACTCTTATTCACCATTTGCAACGCTTTATCGCGTTCCCCTAAATTAAAATGGTTCATTGCAGCATCTAGGTATTCCTTACCTTTTTTTGCTTTAGCTGGTGAAATTTCTCCAATGCCAGCGGAAGATGAATTACTCGCTGTACTTGGTTTTTTTGTTTGAGCTAAAGAACACGAGGTACTTCCAAATAAACCCAACACAAGTAAAACACACAACCTAAAATTAGTACTCATGCTTGCTATCATCTCCATGTAAACGTCTTTATCATTTGAAAAATATCCTGTTCTATATAATCATACACCGGTGCAATACTATCTGGATTGGTAGCATGATTGAAGTATAATGCTCCCCGAACGAAGTTTCTAGAACTGTCGGTGATAAAAAAATTTAAATTAGTAGCGGTATTACCTTTAATACGATAAACTAATCCCCAATGTTTAGAACCATACGCTGATACTGGTTCTTCAATAATATCTTCTGCACGTTGTAAATGCTTGTAAACTAATTTTCTAGTATCCTGCACTAGACTATCGTATAAAGCCCAATTCTTAAATGAGTAATGCGTTAAATGCAAGGTTGCGTCGTAGGGATGATATAGTACATTCGCCCAACCTGGTCTGGGTATTCCCGTTTGACTATCTTGTTTAATTACTGCGTACTGCGGTAATTCAAAAGTGGAATGCAAATCGTCTGATGTTACACTAGAATATTGTTTTTCAATTAATTCAATTTTTGGAAATATACGAGGTTTAGGCACGTAGGAATCTTCACCACCACAGGCGGATATCACCACAATTCCTGCTATTAACAAGCTCTTGATTATCGATTTTACCATAACAATTATTCGTTGTTAACGGGAGAATTGTACTTTTATTTTCTTTACTTTTCTAGGATCTGCAGCATCTACTCTAAATCGAATACCCGCCATTTCTATTTCATCGCCTCGTTTTGGCAATCGACCCAGTCTTTCAGAAATCATACCACCCAAGGAATCACTCTCTAATTCATATGTATCAAACACACCCACCGGAAGTTCTGCAATTCGAATAAAATCAACCAACAAGAATTTTCCTTCGCATAAAAACCCACCATCCGCGAGTTTTACAAAGCCTTGTGCATCCTCATCAAACTCGTCACGCATATCTCCAAAAACTTCTTCTAGAATGTCTTCCATGGTAATTATACCACTGGTACCCCCAAATTCATCCACAACGATTGCAAAATGACTGTGTTTCAAACGCATTTCCGCCAATGTATCGTCCATGGGTTTGTTTTCAGGAATAAAATACGGTGCTAAGATTAGATTTCGCCAATTGTAATCTTCGGGTTCATTCAGATGCGGCATCAACGTTTTGATATTTAAAATACCAATTACTTTATCCAAACTGCCTTCATACACGGGCATTCTTGAAAATCCATTTTCACGGACGATATTGAGAACTTGATGAAAATTCAACGTGTTAGATAATGCGATTACATCCATTCGTTGCTGCATAATCTGTTTCACTTGGATATTTCCCATATTTACAATTCCCTTTAATATTTCCTTTTCCTGTTTCGCATCATCCTCATCCGTAGCCATATCGATGGCCATAGTTAATTCTTCGCTGGTTAATTCGTTGGCCTTAGGCTTTGCTCTTTTTTCTAATAGCACTCCCAGTCTGACTAAAAAATGAGTTAACGGCCACAACAAGGTTGAAAGAATTTTCATTGGGACAACCAATTTTCTAGCCACCCGCCGATAATTCTGGGTGGCAAAAACTTTAGGAATTACTTCTCCAAAAACTAAGATTACAAGGGTTACTAAGATTGCCTCCACCAAGAATTTCAACCATGGCGCTTCATCTAGGTTGAATAACATTTCGGTGAGATTTAACGTTAACAATACAAAGGCTACATTCACCAAACTGTTCGCTACCAATATTGTAGCCAGTAAATGCTTGGGTTTTTCTAAAAAGTTAACTACTAATTTTGCACCGGTTGAATTCTCTTCTCGTAAATCATCCACATCGCTTTCACGATGAGAAAAAAATGCATTCTCCGCTGCTGAAGAGATGGCTGAAATCGCTAAACATAGAACCATCAATACAGATATTGCCACCATCGGCCCAATCTGATTAGGTTGTAGTGTCTTTACTATAGACAGAATGGTCGCAGAAAAATTGAATATTGAAGTATCGATACTAAGTGTGCTTAGTGAGAAAATCGTGGGTAACGGGTCTGACATGAAATAACTGTACTAATTAAAACGGCAAATCATCATCATCCATTCCCCCAACAGCAGGATTGAAATCATTCCCACCAGTGGATGAATTATCCACGCCATGACTATGGGTATTATTGGAATCACCTCGATCATTATTACGATCACCCATCATTGACCCCATCATTTGAAAATTGTTTACACGAATTTTTCGCATTTGTTTCTCTTGACCTTCGGCATCCGTGTAACGATCCGTTCTAATTTTACCTTCCACATACAGCAAACTACCTTTTTTCAAATATTTCTCGGCAGTTTCAGCTTGCTTATCCCACATTTCCAAATTATGCCACTCCGTACTTTCCATTCGCTGGCCATCTTTGGTGTAATAATCGTTGGTAGCCAATGTAATATTTGCCACGATTCTTCCATTTTCCAATCGTCTGATGACCGGATCTTTCCCTAATCGGCCCAATAAAATTACTTTATTAATCATAAAAAAACGCGTTTAAATCCAAATATCGTAAACAATAACAACTCAAACCTAATGCAAAATCGATTTATTTCCAAACACCTGCAAAATCCATCATTTTTTCCATCAACCGATGAACCGGCACTTCACTCATTTTTGCCGTGGGTTGCAGGATGAAGTTATTTGGGAATCCTTGATCGCCTATGACCGTTAAATGCCAGCATCGCGCATGAATTGTTCGATGCGATAATTGATGTTTAAAATCCTTGTACCCCGTTATTTTTAGTTCTGTATTGTTAGAGTAAATTTCCAACCTCTCTAAAATAGTCAATGGATGCAATTCTAAATCATCAACTTCTACATTGGGGAATTCATACAAATTTGCCCAAACGGAGGTGTCGTTTCGCTTGATCAATAACCAATGATCCAGAAAGTTGATTGCAAAAAACACAAGATTTACAGGAACTGGCTTCGATTTTTGAGACACTACCGGCAACAACTGTTGCTGATTATTTGTAAATGCAAAACAACTTTCCTGCAACGGGCAACTATTACAATTGGGATTGGTTGGAGTACAAACCGTAGCCCCTAATTCAATAATTGCCTGATTAAATACATTGGACTGATTGCTATCACCCAAGATTGCTAACAACTCTTTTTTTACTGTTTTAAAAAAAATCTGTTGATCTACGGGTATAGTAACGCCTAACCACCGAGCAGCAAATCGTTTTACATTACCATCCACGGCAACTGTTTTTTGATTAAACGCAAAAGCGGCTATTGCAGAGGCCGTGTAATCGCCTACACCCGGCAAAAGCAAGATTTCATCGAATTTTTCCGGAAACCTACCTTGATACTGCTGGTGTATAATTTTTGCGGCTTTATGCAGATTCCTAGCTCTGGAATAATATCCCAATCCCTGCCATAATTTTAGCACTTCCGCCTCATCCGATCGCGGGGCCGGGCGCTCATGGCCGCCGCGCCGCCCGCCGTGGCCGCGGGCGGAGTATTCTTGTCCGCCCGGCTGCGTCGCGCGCGCCGGGACGGTGCC
>CAZKOM010000039.1:13872-19201 GCA_964554385.1 uncultured Flavobacteriaceae bacterium
TCCGCCAATGCTAAATCACTAATGCTCTGAAACTTATCTGTAAATCTAAGATAATATGGCAGCCCCTGCTGAACTCTAGTTTGTTGCAAAATTATCTCTGAAATCCAAATTTTATAGGGATCAGTTGTCTCCCTCCAAGGCATTTTTCTATGGTTATCTTGGTACCATGTCAATAAGGTTTGGATAACTCTTACCATAATATTTCCATAATAATTGGCAAAAAAAGATGTTTTGTACTTTTTTTGCAGTTCAATCCTATGACAAAGTCTGAAATCGTTAACGAAATTGCTGTGCGCACAGGTTTAGAGAAGACCGCGATTGCCGACACAATTGACAACTTCTTCGTGGTAGTTAAGAACTCCATGGTAAATGGTAACAACATTTATCTAAGAGGGTTTGGTACTTTCGAACTTAAAAAACGCAAAACTAAAGTTGCTAGAAATATCAAACGTAACACCAGTTTGGTAGTACCTGCCCACTACGTGGCTCGCTTTAAACCCGCGAAAGAATTTGCTGCTTTAGTAAAAGACAGCAAAACCTTAGCAGAAAAAATCTAAGTAGCATGGCCAACATCAACGCAAAGGCCAGCCGCATGCGCGTTGGTATAGTGGTCAGTGCCGTAGTCTTAATTGGAATTTGGATGGTCTCCAATCGTTGGAAGACCGATGATCTTGTAGTGCCCAATAAACAAGAGAGTTTAATGGGCACTATGGGTAATGCTACACCTCAAAAAGAAGTAACAAGAATTGAATTCATCAACGAAGTATTAGAGGGGGTAAAGCCTACACCATTGGTGGCTAGAGTACTTACTTCTACTCCTGGCAGCATACCTAAGGATTCTATGGAAATTGCCTTTAATTGGGCTATCGAAACTCAAAATCCTGCATTAGCTACACTCATCAGAACGGATATTGATCTCAATAGCAAAAACCCAAACTACACGGATATCGCTCGTACCTTTATATTTAATGGCGATATGTATCTGGGAGAAAAACCAATTGTAGCCTCCTATTTATTTCAACAAGGTAAAAAGTACATTGACAAAGGACTTCAAGTTAACCCAAAAAACATTTCACTTTTAAATGCACTTATCGTCTATGAAAGTGAATATGTTAATCAACCCATGCAATTTAGAAACACGCTAAAACAAGCATTGGCTTTGGATTCAAACAACATTGAAACCAATATAATTCACTTAAATCTGTTAAAAAAATCAGGACAATTACCAAAAGCCCTGAAAAAATGCGAGAAATTAATATCTTTGCAGCCCCAAAATTCCGACTGGTTGTTTGAAATGAGTAATTTGTACGGAACTGCAGGAGATTCGGTTAATGCCAAAGTTTATTTGGAATTAGCCATTAAAACACAAAAAAAGAAACAATAAATAATAACCGATATGCCAAGCGGAAAGAAAAGAAAAAGACATAAAATCGCTACTCACAAGCGCAAAAAGCGTTTACGTAAGAATCGTCACAAGAAGAAGTAATTGATTTCTAACCCCTAGACCCTACTCATATTGTCTAACGAGTTAATAATTCAAAAAAGCTCGTCTGGGGTAGAAATCGCACTAATAGCCAATCGAAAACTACTAGAATTCCATCGCGAAACAGCGGCTGGAGCGTATCAGGTTGGTGATTTTTACCTCGGAAAAGTTCGAAAATTATCTCCCGCTCTCAATGCGGCCTTCATTCATATTGGTGGCGAAAAAGATGGTTTCCTAACTTATTTTGATTTAGGCCCAAACTTACTTAGCCTCAGAAAAGTAACTAAGTCAGCATTAGCTGGACAACCAGCAGCGTTGGACTTAGATCGATTGGAATTAGAAGAGCCAATCGTAAAAACAGGTAAAATAAGTCAAGTCCTAAAATCAGGTGAGCCTTTATTGGTTCAAATCATTAAAGAACCCATTGCTAACAAAGGACCGAAAATCACTTGCGATATAAGTTTTCCAGGTAGATATTTTATCCTCGTTCCCTTTACCAATCAGATTTCTATTTCTAGAAAAATAGGTAATCCAAAAGAAAAGGTACGTCTACGCGATTTAGCTGCAAGTATCAAACCGAAAAATTTCGGCGTGATTGTCCGAACCGTTGCCGAAGGCGTGGCTTTGGAGGAGTTAGATAAAGACATGCGAGAGCTGGTGAAGAAATGGGAAGAACTAGTACTAGGACTGAAATCAGCATCAATAGGCAGCAAAATACTTGGTGAAGGCAGTCGATTGCATACATTACTTCGCGATATTCTCAACAGCAGCTTTTCTAATATCATTACCAATGATAGTGAAATTCACAGTCAGCTTAAAGAATTATTGGCCAAGTACAATACAGCGGATGCCGATAAAATCTTGAAGTTGTATAATGGGAAAAATAGCCTATTTGAACAACAGGGTATCAACAAAATGCTCAAAAGTTCATTTGGTAAAAATGTTCCATTTAGCGGTGGTGCCTATTTGGTTATTGAGCACACGGAAGCCCTTCATGTTATTGATGTTAATAGTGGTAGCACCTCTTTCGATTCCAACAATCGAGATGAAAATGTATTAAAAGTTAACCTGGAGGCGGTTGAGGAAATTGCTCGCCAAATTCGTTTGCGAGATATGGGTGGAATTATCGTAATCGATTTTATCGATATGAAAGATCCAAAAAAACGTGCACAAATACATACGGCTATTAAATCCGCTATGGCTGTGGATCGCGCTAAACACACCATTTTACCGATGAGTAAGTTTGGCTTGATTCAAATTACTCGTGAACGTGTAAGACCTCAAATGGAGATCTCAAACCAAGAAAACTGCACAACCTGTGGCGGTACGGGCAAAATGGATTCATCGGTGCAACTGATTGATAAAATTGAGAATGAGGTTCTTTATTTATGGGAGAATATGAACCAAAAATCAATTACACTGAGAGCCAACCCCTTAATTACAGCTTATTTCAAAACGGGATTTCCATCCAAAAGATTATCCTGGTATTTCAAATACAAACAATGGCTAAATCTACATGAAGATGCCGATTTGCCTTTAACCGGTTATCATTTTGAAAACAACCAACATCAAATTATTCATAACGAAGCATAAATACGAATCGATACATTTTAGTGGTAGAATACTAGAAACGATTCGATTTATCTAAAACGCAAATAGCTTTAAACAAAAAAAAACCTGCTCGAAAGCAGGTTTTTTTGTTGTGATTATACGATAGTTATTAATCTTTATCAGCTTGAGATAAAGCATAGATTACTAAACCGAATCCGATTTTATTCACCGCATCCCCAATGTTATAAATAACATCCATGTAAGGAGCATAAGAACTACCTAAGCTCATTCCAAACAAGCCACCTGGGGTTCCGAAGATATAACCCAAAGGATAAATAGCCCATCCAACGAATACAAACCAACCCAAAGTTTTAACGGCTTTCTGTACAGCCGGTCCAGCATTCGCAGCCAAGGCAGCAACTTCACCGAACATTACCATATATAGGATATAGAAGTAAGCTAAACCACTAACAAAACCCCACTGCCAAGAGTGTGCTCTGTCTACAGACTCACCAAAGTATCCTGTTACCAACATAATTACGGAGAATAATATCAATTTCCACATCAACTGAGACTTTGCACCAGCTTTGCGAGTAATTAAATAAAATTCAACGCACATCAACGGCACGGTTAGCAACCAGTCTACATAACGAAAAAACGTAGGAGACTCTTGATAATCCATGTAAAAACCACGCATGTAATAGTAATGCACGGCAGCAATAAAGGTAATTAAGCCAGATACTAAAATTGATGTTCTCCATTTTTCAGATACATTTCGCATCTCGAAAAAGAAAAATACCGATGCAGCCATCATAGCCATGGTACCTACAAAAAAGGTGAAAGCCACGTAGGACTTCAACCCAGTTCCTGTTAGAAGTTCAAGCGCAGTGCTCGATGCTTCAGTTGAAAGTAAATGTGTAATCATATGATTTCCAATGGTTAGTGATATGAGTAACCACAATACTACTAAGTTGTTTTAAATTTTGCTAAAAAAACGGACATTTGATTTTTTATAATCGTTCATTTTTACTAAATTACGTAGCCAAAACCCTTGATTTTACTGCGTTTTTTAAAATAATTTATTGAAAATCAATTTATTCACAGTTTAACTTTTACTGTTAACAACTTCAACAAAGTTTCATTTTTTGCAAGTAGTATTTCTACTTGTTGCATTTTTCCGTAAACCACTAGGTAGGCTATTCTATTTTTTGCAATTTTCGCAATCTGCGATTTTTTAACCGTTTTACCTTCTATTTTTGGAGCGATGAATATGAAAAATATCGTTTCTTTCTTGCTTCTAAGTATAACATTCTCTATCGGATTTGCGCAAAACCAAACGGTGCGTGGATTTCTAAAAGATAAAGAATCACAAGCAGTTATTCAGAATGCAAAAGTACTGTTCGAAAGTTCTGCCGCTGCTTCCGGCAATGCCAATAACGAGAGTTTTCAAACTACCACCAATAATAAAGGAGAATTTGTCTTTGCCAATGTTCCGGTGGGTAGATATGCCATTGCAATTGAAGCTACAGAATACCAAGTTTTTGGAACTAACAATATAATTGTTACTTCCGGCAAAGAGGTTATTCTCAATTACGAACTTGAACAAAGTATTGAGCGAGTGGGTGAAATTACCATTACTGCAAAAAGTAAAGGCGACAAGCCCAATAACGATGCGGCATTAATTTCAGCTAGACTATTTACAGTAGATGAAACAGACCGTTTTGCTGGAAGCCGAGGAGACCCAGCGCGTATGGCATCCAACTTTGCCGGAGTTCAGGGTGCAGATGATTCACGAAATGATATCGTAGTCCGTGGGAACTCACCCCAAGGAATTTTGTGGAGATTAGAGGGTATCGATATTCCCAACCCTAACCATTTCGCAATCCCGGGAACCACGGGCGGATCCGTTTCCATCATTAACAATAAAATGTTGGGCAACTCGGATTTCTTTACCGGAGCGTTTCCTGCAGAGTACGGCAATGCAAACGCAGGAGCCTTTGATTTAAAAATGAAAAATGGGAACAACCAAAAACGGGAATTTAGTTCTCAACTCGGTTTATTAGGTTGGGATGCCCATGCCGAAGGCTACTTAGGTAAAAAAGGTGGCGCGAGTTATTTACTTACCTACCGCTATTCCACTTTAGCCATGTTCGGAGCATTAAACATCCCTATTGGTACCGATGCAATTCCCAAATACCAAGACTATGCGTTCAAGTTCAATTTCCCATTCAAAAACAATAAAGGAAACATCTCTTTTTTCGGCATAGGTGGGGGATCTAAAATTGATATTCTTAT
>CAZKOM010000040.1:0-13722 GCA_964554385.1 uncultured Flavobacteriaceae bacterium
AGCTATTATTTTGCCTTGTAATGCGTAGCCTGCACCCGTGAAGTGGACTCGGTCTTTTAATGTTAACCCCAATTGTTGCCAATGATAAATAGAATTCCAACCACCCATGGCGGAGTTTAAATCAAAATAGGCAAAACCACGTTGATTTGCTATCTCTCGCAAGACGTAATTAACTTCCTTTTGTTTTGGTGGAATTTTTCCATTGCTACGAGTGTCCTGACAGTTTGCGAGAACTATAGCCGTATTAGGTAATGCAAGTTGAAGGGAGTCTAAGAATTTATGTACGGTGATATAATATTCGGCGGCAATTAGGTTCCCATTGTAGGCCTCATTGGTACCAAAACTGAAGATGATAATATTGGGTTGTAAATACTGAAGTTGTTGTAGGGAGTAACCTGCGTTTCGTATAAAATGAGTGAATTGCGACCCAACAACTCCATAACTTTGATATTCCACTCCGCTGTTATTGGCAGATTCTAATTGGAAACCATAGAAATCAACATGCGTTTGGGCGGCATTATTTCGATTAAATTCAAAGGACAGTGATTGGATGCTTCCTTTGTTTAAATAGGCGAATGTAGATTGACCCCAAGATCTCGCGGGAGTTTTGTTCACTGCGTCGCTGTAGATTAACGGTAAATCTTGAGACACCCAATCGCCCGATGATTCTAAGACAACGGATCTGGCGCCGATATCGAAGGATGTACTATCCAAACTGTGCCAAACCTTAATTCGTTGGTAGGGAATTGCTTTAAATTTATCGGAAAAGTTTAGGTGTATACTGGCATTTGGAGTGTAGCTGGTTAATCCGTATCCCGTAATTCCCAGTCCTCTATCCAAGGAGGGTGTCATGGTTTTGTAATCAATCCAAATTCCCGTAGTTCTTGCTGAAATACCGCGCGGCCCATAGCTTTTCGCTAAACCGTAAGGAAATAAAAAACCACAACCGGCATTGCCAAAATGCTGCTGAAATTGCTGACGTATAGCATCGCTGAGAATGTCATTTTGAATATGACTATCTCCTATATGAACGATTTTGAATCGTTTTTTTAGTGGTGCAGGTGGGGGTGTTTTTCGATTATTGGGGGGTAATACTAAGGAGCTATAGTTGGGATGAAGTTTTGCTAATTCACGAAATTGGTTCTGTAGCAGCTCAGAACTTGTTAGATAAATGTGTGCTTTGTAAGTTGTGGGAACTGTATTGCTGTCTAGTGGCATTTTTACTTTCACAGAATGCCCCAACAATAAGGCATACGTTGAGATTAGGCCACTAATTAGTAGGTTAAAACGTAATGTAAACACTGAATATCTCCGCATTCCTTTAATTAGAATTGGAAATAGATAAACGGTTGCACAACATCGTCTCGGAATTGGGTGATAATTTGCAAGGCAAAAAGCATTATAAATATCCAAAGCCATGCAGGAATTGTTTTGATCCAACTAAAGATTCGTTGTTTAAGATTCACCGGAAAGAAAACAATACTAGCAGCTACTAACAACATGACGATTATTTCGGGCCTTGAAAACCAAAATCCTTGAAAATCTACCCACTGGCTTTTAAATACCATAGTCCTTATGGAGTCGTAAGCCGATTGGAAACTTTTAGCTCTGAAGAAAATCCAACAGATTGCAACAAAATGAAATGTTAGCAGGGTGTTAGCGATTTTAGCGGGGAATGAAAACCACGGGAATGCAGAGGATCCAGAGGAGTTGGTTTTTACATCCGCATTTAATAAAGTACTCCATGCTTTGTGAAAAGCCAAAGCCGCACCGTGTGCGAATCCCCAAAACACAAATCGCCAATCGGCACCGTGCCAAAATCCACCTACCAGCATCGTAATAAACAAGAAAACGTACATATTCACTTCACCTTTTCGGTTTCCACCCAATGGAATGTATATGTAGTCTCGCAACCAACTGCTCAACGAAATATGCCATTTTCTCCAGAAAATAGTGATATTACTTGCAGTGTAGGGATTGTCGAAATTCTCTTTCAATTTATACCCCAACATCAAGGCAATACCAATGGCGATATCGGAGTACCCTGAGAAATCGAAATAAATTTGAAAGGTATACGCATACATGGCCAAGAGATTCTCTCCACCGGAATAGGCCGATGGGGCGAGATGCACTAAATCGGCGTATTTAGCCAAGTAATCGGCGATGAATAGTTTTTTTACAAGGCCAATGATTATTCGGAATATACTGTCTTTGAAAAGTGCAGAATTGATTGCTTGGGGTTGGAAAATTTGCGGGAGGAAGTCTTTTGCACGAACAATAGGACCTGCAACAAGATGCGGAAAAAATGTCATGTAAAAGGTATAATCAACAAAGTCTTTGGTCGCTGCGATTTCTTTTCTGTAGACGTCCAAAATGTAACTGATCGATTGAAACGTGTAAAATGATATTCCGATGGGAAGGAATAAATTCTTAGGGCTGAAGTTGGTGTGAAGTAGGCTGTTACAGTTTGCAATAAAGAAATCTACGTATTTGAAATACAATAAAAACGATAAACTATAACCCACAGCAAGCCACAGAAATAATTTCTTCTTTTTACCCTGGGCTTTTTCAATTTGAATGGCAAATAAATAATCGCTTAGGATCATTAAGCCAAATAATAGCAAGAATGGGCCGCTACTTTTATAATAGAAAAATAGACTGAAGAGGATAATATATACTTTTCGTAGCCATTCTTGTTTAAAAATTAGTGCATAACCTAATAAGAAAAAACCAAAAGTTGCCAAAAAGGTAAACTCCGTAAAAAACCAAGGTTCTTTGGTTGAGTAATTTAGCGCTTCCATTACGGAAATACGCAGTTTTTCTGCGGTAAAAGATTCGGCAAGCCAATTCCAGTTATTTTCCATTAGTACCCTCGAAATTTAGCTGCGTTCATCATAATAATATCGGCTCTTAAGGGTCGGGCCCTTTTGGTAGGAGTTTTTAGGGGGATTCTCCATTTTGCGGAAGTGTTTATCCAATCAGCGAGACTATCCATCCATATCCGGTAGCCTTTGTTGTTAGGATGCCTGCCATCTTCGGCACGGGGTAGCACCAGTTGCTTGGTGTAAAAATAGGTGCCGGTATCGGCGGCTCGAGCAAATACATCGTTGATGCCAAAATCTTCTTCCCAATTAGCCGGACCAATCCAAGTATAAGGAATTCCACGTAATTTCTTGGCTAATAATCGGGCTGCGCTGCTTCGGGCTTTCAGGTCTTTTGCAAACAGTTCGTTTAATCCCATTACAACAAAAACGTAGGTGGGTTTATATCGTTGGATAATTTTAGCGATGGTGTCTGCTTTTGCAAAGTTAAACACAGTGGCGGAGTACCATTCTACACAGGCCACTAATTTATGACCATTGGCTAAGCAATAATCGTTCAACGGATAGCGAAGTCCACCGGCTTCCGAATCCCCAATTAGAAGTACACGATGTTTTGTGGTATCGGTAAATATCGGATTGAAAAATGGGGTTAAGGAAGTTGAAACTTTAAAACCACCCGCAGAAGTTGGTTTTGGATTTAAGGAATCCATGGTTAAGGTAGTGGCTGTATCCGCAATGGCGAAAGGTTGAAATGAAACCGTATCCTGTTCTGTAATTTCTTCTGTAGCTGCTAAAGTAACTGCCTCTATTCCGGTATCCCATTGGAACTTCTTCAAGTCGTAACCAGCAATTTTGATGGTGTAGGGGGAAATCGAAAAAATAAAAATCAGTAAACTGGGAATTAATATAACCAAACCTGCCCAAACAATCAATCCCCTTGATGAGCCTTCAATGGGACCTAAGCTATGGTCGTTAATATTATTAGGGTTGTTGACTGGCTCCACAATAGCGTTCAAAATTAACGTTCAACCACCAAATCTTCGTGTACTTATTACGAATTTTTTATTTGTGTTTGCGTAAATTGCAACAAGAAAATGAAGTCATGAGATTTTTAAGTGTATTCCTTGCGTTTTTTTTAATTAGTTTTTCTGTTAAAAGTCAGACAACAAGGGATGTAGCGGTGGAATTGTTTACTTCTTGGGAAGACGGAAAGGGACTTAAACTTCAATGGAAAAGTGATCCCAATGCCAAACGATACGAAGTGTACACACGATCTTCCAGCGGAATTGGGTGGGACTTGAAGGATACCTTCGGAGCAAGTGTACTATCGTATTTAGATACTACCATGAAAAAAGGTATGGTTCGGGAGTATCGAGTAGCAAAATGGCACAATAAGTATAGTGGATTTGCAGGCAATGGATATATCACGGCAGGATATGAAATTGCCCAGAGATCGTTGGGCAAGGTTTTGATTGCAATCGATTCTTCTTACAGTGTTGCTCTATCAAAAGAAATTAGTGAGTACCTGGATCAGTTAACCCGGGAGGGGTGGCAATGTGTTTCTAAATCTTTTTTGCGAACGGATTCCGTTACCCGTATTAAAGCTTGGGTAAAGAATCAATACATGAGCGATACGGCCGGGGTGAAGGCGTTAATTTTATTGGGTAGAATTCCGGTTCCCTATAGTGGCAACTTCAGACCCGATGCGCATCCCGAACATACAGGCGCATGGCCAGCAGACTTATATTATGGTTCATTCTCAATTAAATGGACCGATGTATCAGTGAATAATACTTCAGCGGCAAGATCCAATAACCATAATACTCCTGGAGATGGGAAATTTGATCTTAGCAGATTTAATACATCTGCAACCTCGCCTACTGCAGCTCAGCGAGTTGAATTACCGGTTGGACGAATCGACTTATACGATATGGGATCATTTTCTACCAATGATACCGTGTTGGTAGCTCGATATATTAGAAAAAATTTAGCGTTCAGACGAGGCGATTTTAGACCCATTAATCGAGGTTTGATCGATGATAATTTTGGGTATTTCAATTCCGAAGCATTTGCATCGGGAGGCTTTCGTAATTTCTCAGTTCATGCAGCGGATTCAGTTTTTGAGCGTGATTATCTAAGCTCCATGCGCAAGGCAAGTTATTTGTGGAGTTATGGATGTGGCTCGGGGTATTACACTGGGGCCAGCGGAGTTGCTAGCAGCAGTGATTTTGTTACGGATAGTTTATTAAATCCCTTTACGTTAACCTTTGGAAGTTACTATGGGGATTGGGACAATGCCGATAACTTTCTTCGCGCTCCCTTGGCTTCCCGTGGTTGGGGTTTGGTATCTGTGTGGAGTGGCAGGCCCTATTGGTTGATGCATACAACCGCCTTGGGACAGCCCATGTATACAGCGGTGTTAAATACCTATAACAGCTATCCCAACTATAACACGGCCTCTCAGTACAGCGGAGTTCATATTGCTTTAATGGGAGATCCAACGCTAAAGGTTTATCCCGTTCCTGCTTTGAAGGAGGTGAAGGTTATAAATACCTGTAGTTTGGAAAATAAATCTCTTGTACAGTGGAAATCAACCGGCGCTGATGCCGATTCAATTCTGATCGATTTGCTAGATGCTAAACATCAATGGATACATTTTAAAACCGTTGCAGCAGTAGATACCTTGTTTTCTTTGAATTTTGATACGGGTAGATATACGATATCGGTTCGACCGAAAAAATTGATGTCGAGTTCTTCCGGCTCCTGGTGGGATTTAGGAGCAAGAGAAATCCGAAGTTTTATGGTAAATCCGTTGCCCGTAATTTCTTTAAATTATTCTAAATCGCTGTATTGTTACGGCGATAGTATGAAAATTGCCGATGACGTTCGAAAAGGAACTCCAAAGAGACAATGGCAATGGGCAGTAGGGAATAAAATGCTCATTACGGATAGCACAGGTCGGTGGACGGGAATTGCTAAAAATGTTGGGAGAGTGGATGTGTTCTTAACCGTTACTAGCGATTCCGGTTGTACGAGTACGTTGGTAGATAGTATATTGATTAAGCCACTGCCCACCATCAATATTTTGGGCGATACGGCGGTTTGTTCCGGTAGTAATTTGCTGTTTGAATTTGAAAACCATGGTGCTAACCAAATTGATTCGGTTTATTGGTTTTTAGGTAGTACAGAAATGTCACAAAATGATACTTTTAACTACACTGCGGCCAATGCTGGTGCGTTTAAATTATCCTTAATTGCAAAAGATAATTACGGTTGTATTGCACGAGATACACAGGATTTTATTATTAAACCAACGCCCAATAAACCGCAAATTTCTGTTATTCAACAGGCAATATTTCGTGGAGATACCTTGGTGTTGAAGGCAACCGCCGATGGAAATCAAATTCAATGGAGTACCAACCAAAGTGATTTAACTATTCTTCAGCAAGATTCCATTTTTACTGTTGTGATTCCGGATGGAACATCTAGCTACTCTTTGGAAATTTCTGCTAAAGCCTTTAACAATGGATGTGTTTCTGATACGGCACGTAGGTCTTGGATTTTGGAATACAATTCAATTTTAGATTTAGTTACAAAGAATGTAACTATTCGAACACTGGAAGTGGGTAAATATCGAATTGTAATTTCAGGAATGGATAATGTGTATTCGGTAGAATTGTTGAGTTTAACCGGTGCTGAAATTTTAAAAAGTACTACATGGATACCGGATGGCAAAAACGCTTATCTTGATATTTTCTGCGATGAAAATCAATCGCTTAAATTGCTGGTAGTTAGGGATAAATCAGGCGTAATTATTGCGACAAAAAAGTTATTTTAATTGTTGTAAATACAGCACTAAATAGGGTAGGGAATGGTTCTACTATTCGAATATAGAAGGGGGTAACTTTCTGTCTATGAACTAAACAAGGTGAGTGTTTTACATATCTAGAGTAAATCCGCTTTTACTCCAACGATCGTATTTCTGTTTGTTGAATCGATAGAGTCGGGCGGGTCTATGTGCGTTGTTTTTGGT
The DNA here is from genome assembly GCA_964554385.1 of uncultured Flavobacteriaceae bacterium. GTDB lineage: Bacteria > Bacteroidota > Bacteroidia > NS11-12g > UBA955 > JAGKXC01. The sequence continues at coordinate 6,856 of CAZKOM010000040.1, forward strand.
AAATGTATTGGTATCAATTAGTAATCCTGTAGTGAGTAGCTTCTTTCGAAAATTTCGCACATCGAAATTGGTTTGTAAAACGGCTTCATACAAATGCTGAATTTCTGTGAGTGTGAAGGTTTTGGGTAACAATTCAAAGCCGATGGGTTTTCTTTTTACCTGCGTTCGGAAATTTTCACTTACAGTTTCAACAATTAAATTATGATCAAAGGGTAAGTCTGGAATATCATTTATCGACCACCATTCGGCTTCTTCGGCCCAATTTCCCTTGTTTACTTTGTATTTATCGGTACGGATTAAACTGTAATAGGCCACTGTAAAAACACGGCCTAATGGGTGTCGTTGTACCTCGCCGAAAGTAAAAACCTGCTGCATATATACATTGTTTAACCCTGTTAATTCATTTAAAACGCGAACAGCGGCTACATTTAAATCTTCTTCAGGATCCACCAAATCCCCAGGCAAAGCCCATTGTCCTTGATAGGGTTCTACGCCTCTTCTAACTAAAAGTACTTTTAAATCGCCTTCATCAAATCCAAAAATTACGCAATCCACGGACACCCCACATCGTAAATAGTGCTTTTTCATTTGCTCTTCGGAGCGAATCATGAACTTTGGCCCGGTAACGTCTCCCATTGGGAAGCGAATTTAATAGATTCTATCTAAGAAAAATCCACCAAGGGATTAATCCTAAATTAAATTCGTGCAAGGGAAGTAGCGAAATTGTATTTTACACAATAACTGCGCTATGTGCAGCGAGTTTTTGTTGTTGATTTTTTATTGTGAATTCTATTTCGGCAGAACCCAAATTGGTAATTTCGACATGATTTTTATGTACGGCGATGGCTACGGGTTGATTGTTGAGAAGAATTTGAAATCGATACGACTCCCATTGCGGAGGGCAATATGGATTTAATTGTAATTGTTGATTTCTGATTCGCAATCCCCCAAAACCTTGAACGATACTTAGATAGCTTCCGGCCATGGAGGTAATATGCAATCCATCTTCGGTATCGTTGTTGTAATTATCAAGGTCTAATCTGGCTGTTCGCAGGTACATTTCATAGGCTTTTTCGGTTTCACCGATTTTTGCGGCTAATATGCTATGAACGCAGGGAGATAGGGAGCTTTCGTGAACAGTAAAGGGTTCATAGAATTTGAAGTTCCGTTGATGACAATCCATATCAAACTGATCCTCGAAGAAATACAAACCTTGCAGTACATCGGCTTGTTTGATGTATACCGAACGGAGGATTCTATCCCAGCTCCACTTTTGATTTAATGGTCTTTCGGAGGCCGGTAATTCGTGAACGGGAATTAGTTCTTTTTCTAGGAATCCATCGTGTTGAACAAATACTTTGTACTCTTCGTTGTAGGGAAGATATAAATGTTCGTGAATGTGGTTCCACTGTTGAATTTCTTCTGTTTTGTGGAAGTGGGTTTTTTGAGAAATAGCATTCCACTCATTTGGATATTCCTGGGATAACCATTCCGCGCATTCGGCGGTAAATTGCATACACCAATCAGCTATATAACTGGTGTACCAATTGTTGTTAACGTTATTTTCGTATTCGTTAGGGCCAGTAACTCCATGCATTTCGTAGCGTTTACGGTATTCGCTCCAATGTACTCGTTGCGCCCAAAATCTCGATATCCCCAGCAGCACTTCGAAGCCCCCTTCGGCTAAATACTTCTTGTCGCCTGTATGTTCAATATAATTCCAAATGGCATATGCGATAGCACCATTTCGATGAATTTCTTCGAAGGTTATTTCCCATTCGTTGTGACATTCTTCTCCATTCATTGTTACCATTGGGTATAGGGCAGCACCGTTTTTGAAACCTAATTTCTGGGCATTTTCAATGGCTTTATCTAACTGTTTATAGCGATAAACGAGCAGTTGTTTGGAGATGCTTGAGTGAGAGGTTACCAAATAAAAGGGAAGACAATAGGCTTCGGTGTCCCAGTAGGTGGAGCCACCGTATTTTTCTCCGGTGTATCCTTTAGGGCCGATATTTAATCGGGCATCATCTCCGCAATACGTTTGATTTAAGTGGTAGATATTAAATCTTACGGCCTGTTGTGCTTTCACATCGCCGGAAATTTGAACGTCTGTAGTTTCCCATTTTTTTGCCCAAGCAGCCGCGCTCATGTCCAAGTGCGCTTGGAAGGATGATGCACTCATTTTTTCAAGGGCTTTGATGGCATGGATTTCAACGGCTTCCGGACTGTGGTGAAAGCTTGTAGCCATGACGCAGTGTTTTATAAAATCCCAGGTATCGCCTGGAGAAGTAGTAAATGCGTAACGGGTTGATGCGTATTTGCTGTTGGTAGATTCACTACCGGGTATTTCTTGTTTTTCGGAGTTTTTGAAGATATCAAATTGGACAGCAGTAGTAACTCTCCAATTTAATTTTTTTGTTTCAACAGTAACGATGGTTTGGTGGTTTCTTACTTCTTGATTGATTTCATTCCAAAAGGTCTCATCGTAGTTGGAGTCTTTGTTTACAACGTTTCCATCCACATAATTCAATACGGTAATTTCGCAGGATTTGTTTGTTGAAATGCTGTATTTCAGGCCTGCATATTCTTTGTTGATAAGACTGTAAAATCGTGATGAATTAATTGTTACTTCGATACTGTTTTGAAGTAGGACGGTGCATTGTCTATATAGGACACCGTGCTGCATGTCTAATTCTCTGCTGAATTTTAATACTTTACACGTGTTTAAATCCAATAATTCCCCGTTGATGTGAATTTCCAAACCGCTCCAGTAAGTGCTGTTCAGGACTTTAGCGAAATATTCGGGATAGCCATTTTTCCACCATCCAACACGGGTTTTATCGGGATAATATACACCGCCATGGTAAGTTCCCTGAAGGGAGTGGCCACTGTAGGTTTCTTCCAGATTGCCACGTTGTCCCATCATGCCATTTCCGATGCTAAAGACACTTTCAGCGATTTCGTTGTATTGAGGATTAAATCCTTCTTCAATAATTTTCCAGGGGTCGGCCTTGAAATAATCAATCATGGTAATTAAAAAATTAGAAATTTGTAGGTAACCAGTTAAAGTTGAAGGCACCTAGGTTTGGTATATGTCTTTCGGCGTTGGGTAATGTTTCAGGATTTCCAATTCCTATCGTTTTCATTTGGCCGGAAATTGCAGCTTGAATACCTGCAGCACTGTCTTCAAATACCCAACATTGGGTAGGAGGGATTCCCAAGAGTTCCGCTGCTTTAAGAAACGTCTCAGGATGTGGTTTTCCTTGTTTTACTGTGTTGGCATCAACTATGGCATGGAACGCATCGGCTAAACCTACCCGTTCTAAAACGAGGAGTGCATTTTTTGATGCAGATCCTAAGGCCAAAGGAAGTTTCCTAGCCTTCGCTTCTTGAAAGAAATAAGCAACGCCGGGTAGGAGATTTTGTGGACCCATTTCTTGAACGAATTCCAAGTAGCGATTGTTTTTTTTTGTAAGCGCCAACTGAAACTCGGATTCTGATAATTCGGTTCCGTTGATGGATAAAATATAAATTAAGGAATCAACCCTACTTACGCCTTTAAGGGCATCATTGTGGGCTTCTGTTAATTCGATTCCGAATTCTTTAGCCAATTCACTCCAAGCCAGATAATGAAAATGAGCGGTGTCACAGATTACCCCGTCCAAATCCAGAATCAATCCGGGTTTCATGCGTTGATTTGTAACTTTTTTAGGTGGTATTCAACCAGATTTATTACGGGTTCACTGGTAATAACACCAACATTGAGTCTATGAATTTTACAAGCTTCGCGCAGTAGATCGGAGAAATGATAAGCTACAGAGCCTACAAAATGTACGGGTACATCTTTGTGATTTTCGTATTTCCAAATGTGTATATTAATGAATTTACTAAATCCGTTGTAGATAAAATCGCGCACCCATTTTTCTTCACGCTGATCGCTTAAAAAGCGCATGAAAGAAGCCAAATACACATTTGGATTGGGCTTGTTGTATACGGCTTCAAAGATGCTCTCTTTGGTGAGGTTGAATTTTTCTTTCAATCCGTTGTGGATTTTCTCGGGTAATTCGTTGTATAAGAACATACGTAACAACTCCTTCCCATAAAATGTTCCTCCGGCCTCATCGCCTAAAACATACCCAAGAGCCGGTACCTCTTCATGGATATCTTTGCCATCAAAGTAGCAGGAATTAGAACCAGTACCTAAAATACAAGCAATTCCGGGTTCGTCACCGCAGGTTGCATATACAGAACCTGTAAGATCATGATCAACAACTACTTGGGCTTTGTTGAAAACCGCTCTTAATGCTTTTGCAACAATTTCATTGCGGTCTTCATGAGATGCACCTGCACCATAAAAGTACACGTGTTCAACCATAGGAGCCACTTTCGTGAGCTCAATATTTTTACGAATTTCGCTTTCAATGAGCTCAGAATTATGAAAAAATGGGTTGAAGCCCATGGTGTGAAAAGAAAGTCTGATGCTTTCTCCGTCGGTAAAAATCCAATCGCACTTGGTGCTTCCGCTGTCGGCAACTAAAATCATAGCAGTAATTGGCTTGCAAGATAATAAAAAAATAGTTAGTGTCAATCTAACACTTTGCAATCTTCCAATGGTATTGATTCATGGATTGAATTTCTTTAATTTCGCACGAATACTTTATTTTGTTTGAATGGCTTTGAACCCCTCATTGAACCCCCACGTTTCGGTAGACTGTGTTATTTTTGGCTTTAACCGAGATGCATTGAGATTGCTATTAATTAAGCGTACGGTGCCAAATGCGGTTACGGAATTGGATGATAGTTATTACGCGCTTCCTGGAGATTTGGTGAACGATAGTGAAGATTTAAACCAAGCGGCAAGTAGGGTGTTGCACGAATTAACGGGGTTGCAAGGAATATATTTACAGCAATTTCAGGCTTTCGGTGATCCACTACGGATTTCTAAACCCAAAGATCGAAATTGGTTAAAAGGGGTTCGTCAAGATCCGGATGCCCGTGTAATTACGGTTGCTTACATGGCCTTGATCGACAGTAAAAAGGTACAATTACAACCCGGATCATTTTCCAAAGAAGCGATGTGGATTCCAATTTCTGAAATTCCTGAATTGGCCTTCGACCACAATGAAATCTATGAGTCTGCATTAATGGCCTTGCGTGAACGTATTCAAATTCAACCTATTGCATTTGAGTTGTTGCCTGAAAAATTTACCATGGCCGATTTGCAGTTGCTGTATGAGACTATTTTGGAGCGCGATTTGGATAAGCGAAATTTCAGAAGAAAAATGCTCAACTCGGGTATTCTAATTCCGCTTACTGAAAAACAGTTGGGCGTAAGCAACAAGCCGGCTCGTTTTTACAGTTATAATAGGGCCATGATGGAGGGCGCAGAGTCTCAATACATCAATCTTAGAATGGAAGGTACATTTACCTTGTTTCAATAAATCACTTCTACACTATCTTTTACTATCTTTGCGGACTATTTTAAAGCCGTAAATGTTAACCGTTTCAAATGTCTCTCTGCGTTTTGGTAAACGCGTTCTGTTCGAAGAAGTAAATTTAAAATTCGCTCGTGGAAATTGCTATGGTATTATTGGTGCTAACGGCGCTGGTAAAACCACATTCATGAAAATCTTGTCAGGTGAAGTTGAGCCCAATACCGGTTCAGTGGATTTGGAACCCGGAAAACGAATGGCGATTTTGAAGCAGAACCACTTTGAATTTGATGATGTACCCGTGTTGCAAACTGTAATTCGTGGTCACCAAAAACTCTGGGCTATCATGGAAGAGAAGGAGGCCTTGTACGCTAAGGAGGACTTTACGGAAGACGATGGCATGAAAGCGTCTGAGTTGGAAGGAGAGTTTGCGGAGATGGATGGTTGGAATGCCGAAAGCGATGCCGCCACCTTATTAAGCAGTTTGGGTATTCCTGAAAATTTGCATGAGCGCTTAATGAAGGAATTAAGTGGTAATCAGAAAGTTCGTGTATTGCTAGCGCAGGCGTTGTTTGGTAACCCGGATGTGTTATTGATGGACGAACCTACCAACGATCTAGACGTAGAAACCATTCGTTGGCTGGAAGAGTTTTTAGCAAATTTTGAGAATACCGTATTGGTTATTTCCCACGACCGACATTTCTTAGACAACGTATGTACTCACGTTTGTGATATCGATTATGGAAAAATCAATAATTTTAGTGGTAACTATACTTTCTGGTATCAGAGTTCTCAGCTGGCTTTAAGACAGCGCTCGGATCAGAACAAAAAGGCTGAAGAAAAACGCAAAGAGCTTCAAGAGTTTATTCAACGTTTCAGTGCTAACGTTGCAAAAAGCAAGCAGGCTACTTCTCGTAAAAAGATGTTGGAGAAATTAAACATCGAGGAGATTCAACCATCAACACGGAAATATCCAGGTATTTTCTTTAAGCAGGCAAGAGAAGTGGGGGATCAGATTTTAACGGTAGAAGACTTGGCGTACACCGCAGATTCGGGAGAGAAATTATTTTCGAATGTGAATTTTACGGTTCATAAAGGGGATAAAATTGCGTTTATTTCTAGAAATACCATGGCGTTAAATACCTTGTTTAAAGTGTTGTGGGGCGAAACCAAAGCGGCCAAAGGAGAGGTGAATTGGGGAGTAACGGTAACAATGTCGAACCTGCCCAATGAAAATGCGCACTATTTTACGGAGAAGATTAACTTGGTTGATTGGTTGCGCCAATATTCAACGGAGAAGGATGAAACCTTTATTCGTGGATTTTTAGGAAGAATGTTGTTCAGCGGTGAAGAAACTCAAAAGATGTGTACGGTGTTGAGCGGGGGAGAAAAGGTTCGATGCATGTTGAGTAAAATGATGATGGAAAACCCC
>CAZKOM010000040.1:13732-19155 GCA_964554385.1 uncultured Flavobacteriaceae bacterium
AAATTGCCAAAGGATTGCTTCATAAACCAACCGTTTTATTGATGGATGAACCCACCAAACACTTGGATTTGGAAAGTATTCAGGCCGTGAATAATGGTTTGGTTGAATACCAAGGGGTTGCGTTGTTCCATTCACACGACCAAGAATTTATTAATACGATTGCCAATAGAATTATAGAGATTACACCAAATGGAGTGATCGACAAGTATATGACCTACGAAGAATATGCTGAAGATGATTCAATCAAAGCACGTAGAGTAGAGTTATACGCTTAATTTTGAAAATAAATAATGAAAAATATTAAGTTTTTTCCAGCCGTTGCCGTTGTGTTACTGGCTGCTTGCGGTGAGAATATAAACACCAGCAAAGACTTGAAAACATCCGAAGACTCCTTTAGCTATATCTATGGGTATGGTATTGCTCAACGTATGAGTCAAGAGGGGATTGAGAACTTGGATTACGGTGCATTTATTCGTGGTATCCGTGATGGTTTAACAGGGAAAGACTCCTTAATGGCTATTAAGGAAGACAAGATGAGCAAGATATATCAAGGATATATTATGGCAAGTCAAGAGAAGAAAACCAAGAAATTGCAAAAGGAAACCCAAGACTTTATGACGAAACTATCAAAAGAAGCAGGTGTTCAAAGTTTACCATCCAAAGCCTATATGAAGATGATTACTAAAGGCAATGGCCCGGTTCCACAGGCTTGGGATTCCGTAGAATGTTATGTAAAGTGGACCACCGGTTCAGGAAATGTAATTATTGATTCATATAAAGATAAGAAGCCTTTTATTGGAACTACCTCTGGGTTGCAGTTAACTCCAGTGGAACAAGCCATTTTAAAAGCACCCGCTGGATCTGTGTTTGAAGTTACTTTTTCAAATAATGATTATCCTCAATTATCTCGAATGTTCAGAAACTTCGATGATGCATACGGAGTTTCTATTTGGAAAGTTGAGTTGAGAAGTGTTTCTCCAGGAACACCTGAATCAATTAAGCCAGAGATGCCTAACGGAATGGGTCAATAATAGTGAATTGAATGACGATTTTCAATTAATTGAATTTGAACCCTACAATATAGGTACATAACAAATTCTTATTTTTTGTAACGTAGCAAAACAAAACCAATCCAAATCCATCCAGCAATCATTGCTAGTCCTCCAAATGGAGTCACAATAGCGAATTTAGTGATTGATGGATGGATTTGTTTGTTTAGTGCAACGAGCCAAAGACTTATAGAAAATATAAAAGCCCCAATTACTATCATAGTGATTGGGGTTTTTTGTACAGTCTTATTTATTTCCGAGCTGCTACCAATAAACAGCAATCCTAAAGCATTAAAACAAAAATATAAACAAGCGGTCTTCCATACATCTAAATAATGAGGGGTAAGTGATTTCTCTAAAAGGTGTGCTCCCAATGCCCCGAATGCAATGGAAACCCCCAACATGATTGCTCCCAAACCTTGATATTTATGGCTGTTCATTATCTTTTATTTAGTTGTTTTTTGCCTCTAACTGCCCACGATAGTTAAAAATCGCAACCCGGACTAATCGTCTAACGCTTTCTCGATATTCAACAAAACAAATGCACGATGCGCTTTTACTTCTGCCGAGTTGCCGGGTGCAGCCTTTAACATTTTTTGAATAGATAATAAATTGGAATACGCTGCAGCTCTACTGATGGCATCATAACCGGATTTGCTTTCTTTATCGGCCATGCGGATTAATCGACTTACATACATTTCTTGCAACAACATTCTGTGGGTATTAACGGTAGGTGTATTTAAATCAGCAGAGAAAATACCGGTTGTTAATTGGTCAACTACTTCCTGCACCGAAAGTCGGTTTCCGTACAATCTTGAGTCCGTAATACGCAATAGAGTTTTTGGATTTAGAACATGGTCTAAAACACCGCTTTGCATAGCCATCACTCTTGCATGCAATTTAGGGTCTTCTTCTTTGGCAAAGAAGCCGAAACCACGACGTTGGGTTTGCAAGTAGGGTATAATATCGGCAGGAACTTCCATGGCATTGGGCGCAAATGCATATTGATTGAGAGCGTCCAAGGCTTGTTTTTGTTGAGTGTAAGAAACAGGAGTGTAGGGATAAGGTGCGTTTGCTTGGCCGGGTAAAGGTCTGCTAACATAAACGCCTCCAATGTATCTTGAAATCACGCCCATCATTGTGCTGTAGTTACCGCTCAATACACCAAACGTAGAAATTAATTCTTGAAAACCGGCATCACCAGAAAAATCTGTAGGCTTTAAATTTTTCATTAATGATTGAGTTAACTGAACCCGCTCAATACCATACGTTATTGCATCCGAGCTTAAATCGTTTACCATTACGCGTGGATCGATACCTTTTCCTGGGTTTCTCATATCATCAGCGTCGTTACCAAAAGTTAAAGCAGGATCAATATTTTTTTCGGCAATTTTACGCAGTCTTTCTTTTTCTGTTTTTTCGTCGTTACTGCCAATACTATAACCGTATTCAATTACCCATTTATCGTAAGGACCGGGTGTGGTCTGACAGAATTGAACCGGTTTGCCTTGAGGATGAATGTTGATCGCTGGATAATCCATTACTGAACCAATTAAGCCGTTGGCCTGGGTATGATTGCGGTCTTTTAATTGCTCGGGAGAATTCAATTGAGAGGCTTTCATGTTATGCATCAATCCCAAGGTGTGACCCATTTCATGCAATACTAAATAATGGATAGATTCTTCAATTAATCTCGATTTTTCACTTTCAGGAGCTGCGGCAGCAGCGAGTAAGGTTTGGCCAAATAAGGTTTCTGCATGTAAATGTTCACCGGCAGAACAGCTACCTAAATGATTGGCAACTTGATTATGGGATAACTCTTCAGATTCGTTGTGGTTTTCACCTTCAGTGAATTGTAATCCTGTTTTGAATATTTTTTCGAATTTGAAACGATTGGTTAAGAATACAAATTCAAACATGATATCTGCACCCAAAATTTCACCGGTACGAGGATTAACAAAGCTTGGGCCATAACCGCCAAAAGGAGGATTAGGAGATGAAGTCCAGCGTAAAACGTTATAGCGAATATCACCAGCATCCCAAGACGCGGTATCGGGTTGTTCAAATACCTGAACGGCGTTGATGAATCCTAAGGGTTCAAAGGCCTTGTTCCATTCTAATGCTGCTTTTTTAATCGTTTCTCTGTATTCTTTTGGGGTAGTGTTTTCAATCCACCAAGTGATGGGTTTTACGGGTTCGCTTTTGGCCGCCGATGGATCTTTCTTTTCCAAATTCCAACGATGAATTAAATCCCGGTAGTTGGCAGATTCCGTAGACGTCATGTCGTTTACTTGCTCAGTAAAATAACCCAAACGAGGATCATCCAAACGAGGTTGGAAGTTGTTTTTGGGCATACGGATTAAACTGTGCTGCAACAAAATGCTAACGGATCTTTCATCGGTTACCTCGTTGCCTCCTCCCGCGGATGGAGCTGGATTGTCGTACACATAACGAACAACCAAATCCATATTTTCAGGATAGTTCTTTATTCGGTTATATTGTGTTTTCCCCTTAGTTAGGTTCCCTAATTTGAATCCTTCAGAACCAGGTCTTCCACCTTCTTTAATTTGGTGTAGTTTCTCGGATAAAAATAATTCATCGGCATCAATTAAATAATCCTTTGTTTTCTTGTTCTCCGCTACAATTTTCTCAAATCCCAAAGGCGAATTAGATATGTTGGCCTCAGCACTTTTTGAAATAGCATTGTTAGGATCGAAATAGAAAGCCGTGTTTATTTGTTCGAATTCTAAATTGCCGTAGGATTTCTTGATAGTAAAAATTCTAGACCCTCTAAATTGTCCGCGGTGATGTCCTGCGGCAATAACACCGTTTTCGGTATACGTAAAGTGGATGAACTCTTGATTTAACTGACTATCATTTACAAGCATGAACAGTCTACCATCGGTTGTATCTCTGTATAAAGTAAACAAACCTGGTAATTTAATGCAGTTTTTGGTTTTACTTTCAATGGTAGCTGTTTTGTTCTTATCTGCATCAGCGGGAGCTGCAGCGGCAGCAGATGCAGGCGCAGGTTTTTTCTTTTTACTGATATCTAAGCTGTTTGCAAACAAGGATACACTGATCGAAGCGGTAACTACTACTGCTGTAGTTATATATAAACTTGGTTTTTTCATACAATTTTGGAAGAGGTGCAATTTACAACAATTACAATGCTTTTTTATTATCAGGTAGGTATCGAACGTTGCCGTATAAATCAAATTGTTTATCGGCGGAAATCACGGGAATATTTTTACTTAAGGATTGAACAATAATAATCCGATCAAAGGGATCACCGTGGTAGTGGGGTAGGGTACTTAGTTGAATGCAATCTTGGGTATCAATAGGCAGGAAGTTCCAACCACAGCGCTCAATCAAATATAAAAAATGAGCCCAATCAGTATGTAGTTTTAGTTTGTTAAGGCTAATTTTAATTGATATTTCCAATAAAGAACTATGGCTAATAAAAATAGTGTTTTCTGGATTTTCTATCACACCTAAGAACTCGCCGGATAGTTTGTCATCAGCGCCAAAATACCACAATATAATATGTGTATCTAGGATGAGATTCATGGCATATACTCGCTGAATTGCGCCAAAGGTTCATCGAAGTCGGGTGCGATTTGAATTTTATCTTTCAGTGCTCCATGCATGGTAGTTTTTAAGTTGACTTTGTCTTCGCGAGCGATAAACTCCATGTATCGCAGCACATTTTGTTGACTTTCAATGGATAATTGGGCGGCGATGGTTTGTATTTTTTGCAAATAGATTGGCTGTGAATATTCCACAAAGGGTTCTAATATTTCATTGGGAGTTGGATTTTTTGTCGATTTATCGATTTTGGTATTTTGACTGTTAGCGATATATACGTTGGTTCCTTCTGGATTCGAATTAGTTGGTTCCTCCTTCGTCTCACAATAGCTTAACATCAAGACTTCCACTACTTCGCTAAAACTTTTATGTTCTCGTTGCGCCCAGTACTTTGATTTTTCATGTATATGGGGAGAAATGGTTATGTTTACCCTGATTTTATTCATAGTACAAAATTAATGTTGTGTATATAATTAAAAAATACACACGTATCAAAAAATGGCTGATTTTTTTGCATTTATCGCAAAAACAAGCTCTTTCTCAATGAAAGTATTTGTTGGTTGGGAGGCATTATGAATCAAATAGATTCAAGCGATAAAAAATCACGACAATTACTTTCTCCGATATTTTTTTTGACATTTAAGGATATTTTTCTTACTTTTGCAACCCGTTTAAGAAAGACATTCTCAGTCTGATTCTTAAGCAAACCAAGCACTCGTAGCTCAATTGGATAGAGCATCTGACTACGGATCAGAAGGTTTGGGGTTCGAATCCCTACGAGTGCAC
>CAZKOM010000041.1:0-19091 GCA_964554385.1 uncultured Flavobacteriaceae bacterium
GACATAAACTTTGGTATCTGCATATTCAGAACTTTTTAGTAATTGTTCTTAAACCTAACGAAGTAAAAGAATGGAAACGCAATTTCAATCTCTACAAGCAAATGTCGTTAAAAGGGGTGCTATTCGCCGTTCATGTAGCCGAGGGCAACTTCATTTCCGATCTATTGGAAGAGAACTTTCTAAAAAAGTTAAAACACGAAAATTTAATTAATTTCTGGCTAACTACGTTAAACTGCTTGAAAAAACCGTCACAACGCAAGTTAGAAAAAAAAGTAAAAACCAATATAGAATCCCTTTAGCAGAAAATCTCCGGCCTGGATATAACTTGATATTATTCAATCCCACCAATTGGGTTATACAAAAAAAACAACCAAAACTAATCAAATATAGTAATTTGTAGATTTTCAACTATATAATGATTGCCCCAATTGCTCTCCACCAACAAATTGTCTTGTAGACAAACAATCAGTATAGTAGTTGCCGCATAACCGGTGTTAAGTTATTAATTTTGAATAGATTTCACTTACAAAGAAATCGTGTCGATTATTAAAAATCACAACGCATTCTCAGTAAAAACGAAATCATAAATACCAAATATTTGGTATAATTGAACTATAACCTCCTATGAGCTCCATACCTTCCAATCAAATTCCAACCACACTGGGTGAAATCCTTGTTAAAGATTACTTATTATTGGAAGAAGAAACTCTAAATACAATTGATTTAAAACAAAAATTAGATCTTCACTTACAATATTTAATCAGTCAGAAATTTAAAGAATTCAGACTGATGATTCCTCATAATACGTCGGATAAAATAACAAAAACACTTGAGACATTTTTAAATTCGGCTCCTATCCCGGGTGCGATACGACATTATTTAAAAGTGGATAATTCAACCAAATTTTCCGAACAACTCACCATCAATCCGGAGGTAGCGTTTAAACATTGGTTATGCATTTTGCCTTCAGAAGATTTTCGCTATGATTCTCTACGTAAGAAAATTTGGAACCTTGCCCAAGATGGAAAATCGATAATGATTCTTATGCCGGAGCGAGTAAGAGAATGGAGAGGACATACATCCTACTTAAAAAGAATCCATATCAAAGGAGCCAATTTTGCAATGTCAGGTTCCTATCAATATCGTTGGGGATTTTGGCATAAAAAGAATTTGAAAGAAATCCACAAGAGTAAATTGGTTTCCATGTGGATTACACCAACAATTTGCAATCCGGAAGATGGAAAATGCAAAAAAGATATAGCGTGTAAACTTGAAATTATCTCGGAGATAAAAACCCTTCCCAACGATTTATAACCAAAGAACACCTAATAAGTTATCACAATAGCTCTTTTATTTTATGTCGATTTTTGTAAATATAAATCGACACTTATTTTTGTTCTAACTATGAAAAAAGTTTTTCTATTTGGCGCAGCTGTAACCTTGAGTTTGGCCGCTGTTTTAGTGTCTTCATGTGAAAAAGACCAAACGCCTTTTTTAGATTCACCTGCCGATTATAATTTGGTAGACATTCAATTAGACTTAGCTTTCCAAGAAATTGACGATGCCGGTGTTGCTTCAGGAATGATTCGCCGAGGTGCATTTCCACAAATCTCGGTAGACTCTACCTCGGGTGTTATAAAACGAATGGCTATCGATTGGGGAACAACCCCCTACTTATGTCCTGATGGAAATTATCGCAGTGGTAAAATTGTGATCGCTTGGACCGGCAAATATCAAGAAGTAGGCACAACATATACGGGTGAGTTGAAAGATTTTGTGCAAAATGGGATACGTTATGGTCTTACCAATTTTATTGTTAGAAACGATGGAATTAATGCCGATGGATTTCAGAAATGGGCAGTCACTTCTAGTGGCAAGTGCTATTTAGATGGTGGTGATTCAATTTCATGGTCTGGCACGCGCGATCGTGTTTGGATTGAAGGATCTAAAACTCCTAATGACCGTTCGGATGATAAGTTCGAAATTTCTGGAACTAATAATTTCACCAACAGAAAAGGTAAAAATTTCAATACTATTATCACAGATAAAGTTATTGCCGATTTTTCATGCCCATGGAGAATTACCAAAGGTAAAGTAGAAATCGTTCCTACACTTAGGCCTGATTGGACTATGCGCCTAGATTACGGGGATGGTTCTTGCCAAAGCACTGGTACCTTCACATTAGGAAAAAAGACCCATACATTTACTAAGCAGAAATAATTACCATTCTGCGTTGAATAGGAAGTAAAATTGAAAACAACCTACACGTTAACGGTAGATTCTCAACATGGAATAATAAATCAAATTCAAAGGGACCTACGATTGCGTTAAAAAGTAACAAAAAAGGCGGCTTTCACTGTGAGAGCCGCCTTTTTCATATATTTAATTAATGCTCGATTATATCAACTTATACAACCTAAAGGTACCATCACTAGTAACAACATAAGCGAACTCACCTTTTGGAGAGAAATTAGAAATAACTGCTGGTGTTCCGTCTATAACGCCTAAGTCTTTCACTAATTCTCCCGTTTTTGCATTCCATACTTTGGCGGTATTGTCGTACCCGCTGCTGATCGCCAACGAAGCGTCTACATTCAAATTCACACAATTCACTGCTTCTGTATGGCCTTTAAATTCACAAATCATAGCTCCAGTGGCAACATTCCAAACCCGTGGAGGTCCACCAAACGCTCCAGAAATCAACACGGATGCATCGTTACTCCATTTCAAACTATGAAAGTAACCCGCCTGTGACCCTAATCTGCGGATATGTGCAAAGGTCTTGGCATTGTAAATACTAGCATCTTCTACATCCGAAGCCGTCGCAATTAAGGATCCATCTGGACTAAATCGAACCGATTTAAAAGCATGCAATCCATTTTTGCCATATTCATGTAGGAATGCGCCTGTGGTAGCATTGTATTGTTTGCCATTATGCACTTCTGAACACGTTGAAAAATAAGCGCCATCTGCTGAAAACTCAGCTAATTTTACCAAATTCTTTGCACCTAACAACTCGTATAATTTCCCGCCAGTTTGTACGTTGTAACCTTTCAATGTCCCATCGTCAGAAACCGCTAGCATTTTTGTATTGTTAAAATTTACTGCAATGTGGATGATGTTGCTTGGATGCGGCCCAAAAGTTCTTACTAGCATTTTGGTTTGCATATTCCATTGTTTCACTGTTCTGTCTGCAGAGCCCGTAAACAATGTATTACCATCCTTCGAAAACGCTAAATAAGTAACCATACCCTCATGCCCAGTTAACTTGTGAACTACAGCACCTGTTTTGGGATCAAGTAAATAAACCAAATTGTCTTGGCCACCCAAAGCCACAACATCGCCTGATGGTGAAAAAGTAGCTTCAGAAATTCCCTTTACTTCAACACTGTGAGGAACTGCCTGAGACCCAAGCGTATTTACTGAACCAAATAAAAGGGCTGACAACAACCCAATTCCAATAATTCTTTTAATTCTTAGTTTCATTGCATTACAAGATTACTTGCTTGATTTGGCAATTCAAATGCCAAATACTTCATTGATGTAAAATAAATTTTAAAAAATGAGATTTTATTAGCCGAAAATGATCAAATGAACCTCAATAAATTCGAAAAAAGAAGTGAAAAATCTACAAAAAATTAACCCAATATATTATTTCAAAGATACTTAAAACAAAGAAGCCACCTCAGAAGGTGGCTTTTTGCGGACCGGACGGGACTCGAACCCGCGACCTCCGCCGTGACAGGGCGGCATTCTAACCAGCTGAACTACCGGTCCGTTGCTTTCGCATATTTAAAAGAAGAATCTTTCGATTGGTTTCTTTTAAAAGGACTGCAAAAATAAGAAAGCTGCAGATATCCCGCAAGTCTTTTTTCAAAAAAATGCAAGATTTTTATACCCTACCCGCATCCCGTATATTCGCAACAATGATTTTCAGAGTTTTATCCACGCTAACCTTGGCATTGACGGCCGTTTTTTGCAACCCGTTGAAGGCTCAATTTCCCGAAACCCAATGTTATCATGTTGACCATGGAGCCCATGAACGCGATCGAAATGTTGACGTCACTCACATGGACCTATCCGTGAAATTTGATGCCCCAAAAGGAATTGTTTATGGAAAAGTAAAACATATTATGAAGTCGCTGCAATCTAACATCGACACCATTTTCTTCGATGCCCCAGGTATTGAAATCAATAGCGCCACTTTAGATGATAAACTTCCTCTTAAATTTAGAATTATTCCAACAGGGGTTATTTGCTATACACAATTGACTAAAATGGTTTACCAAAACAAAGTATTGGGCGATTATCACCAAAAGAGTTTTAGCATCACTTTTGAGTATACAGCTAAACCAAAAAAAGGAATCTATTTTATCGGCTGGAATCTCGCTAGCCTATCGGGTTCCCAGCCTCCCGCTTATGACCCCATCCGAATGAGTCGCAAACAAATTTGGACCCAAGGTCAAGGAATCGACAACCGCCATTGGATTCCTATGATTGATGATAGAGGCGATAAGTTCACAACCTCGGTAACCGTTGAATTCAACACTAAATACAGCGTTTTATCCAACGGAAATCTTAGCAACAAAACCATAAATAAATCTGGAACAACCTCCTGGACGTATCAAATGACCAAACCCCATTCTGGCTACTTATTGATGTTAGCGATAGATAATTATGCTATTAAATCCAGCAAAACAATAAACGGCACCCCTATTAACCTTTGGTATTACCCGGAACATCCGGAACGCGTTGAACCTACCAACCGATACTCAGAAAAAATCATTGAATTTCTGCAATCGCAAACCGGCATCCCCTATCCGTGGGGGAGTTATTCCCAAGTAATGGTTCAAGACTTTATGTTTGGCGCGATGGAAAATACCTCAGCCACCGTGTTTGGTGATTTCTTTTGGGTAGACAACCGCTCCTTCTTAGACCGAAACTACATTGGTGTAAATGCTCACGAAGCCACCCACCAATGGTTTGGCGATTTAATCACTGGTAGACACGATGGCGAGCAGTGGTTACAGGAGTCGTTTGCTACCTACTATCCCGGATTATTTATGGGTTACGCGATGGGGAAGGACGAAATGGACTGGTATTTCCGTGGTCAGCAAGCAGGTGCTCTCGCTGCAGGAAAGCAAAATTCCTTACCTGTAAGACACAGCGGAAGTGGATCGTCCCGTCATTATCCTAAAGGCGCATCCGTATTAAGAATGTTGCAACATATTTTAGGTGATGAGAATTTCAAACGATCCATCACCTTGTACTTACAGCGACATCAATTTTCCACCGTGGAAACTTGGGATCTCCAAAAAGCCATCATCGATGCTACCGGCATTAACATGGATTGGTTTTTCGATCAATGGATTCACCGTGGCGGAGAACCCCATTTCAAAATTTCATGGCAGATTTTAAGCCCCGAATTTAGCAACACCCCCGGAACGGAAATTACGGTAGAACAAATCCAAACCCAGGACCCTGTTGTAGGAATATTCAAAACCCCAGTAGACATTGCCGTTTATTACACCGATGGTTCTGTAACTCGGAAAACGGTAACCATAGACAAGGCTTTCCAAAAAATAATCATCCCCAATGCGGGCGTTCTCGTTGAAAACTCAGATAAAAAACCATTATCCATCGATAAAGACGTAGCCTTTGTGTTGTTCGATGAAGGAAATTACTTGTTAAAAAACATGACCTTCCCTAAAAATACCCAAGAATTATTATATCAATTTACCATGGCTGCCAATGCCACGGACCGATACGATGCCTTGGTGCAATTACCTCATAACAATCAACAAGTATATGATGCAATTGTAAAAGCCTCCAACAAAGAGAGCTTCCGCGAAATGCAAGTAGCCATCCACAAATATTTAATTCAACATGCGGAAAACCAATTTAGTTACAGTGGCAATCCTGATAATCTAAATGTTGTTTACAAAACTGCATTTAATCACCCTATCGCCGAAGTTCGACGCATGGCCGTGGAAACTTCAAACATTTGGAACGAATCGAAAACCTATCTCTTTGCGGCCTTAAAAGATTCCAGCTACAGTACCATAGAAATAGCACTTAATCGGATTTGGAATCACCCAATTTTCGCCACCGAGCAAACGTCAATTTTAGAGCAATTAAATGGAGTAGATGGATATCTTAATAACATAGCAATCAAACAATTAGAGTTGAGTGCATTAACATTCCCAGATCAATCCACGCGATTCAAAAGCAACCTAGTAACGCTCACATCTGCTTATTACGAATTTAGGACACGCGCATCGGCCATGGCGGCCTTAAAACGACTTAATTTTTTAAACGAAACGTTTGCACATAATTTATTTAATGCGTCATTGAGTTTTAATTCCCGCTTAGCTCAACCTGCCAATGAAACCATTAGCTATTTCAAACAACAAACCCAGTATCATTTGTTATTATATAAAGCCATCGGAACGTATAAATTTGATTCGAAATCCGATGAAAATCGAATTAAAAAGTTAATTGGAAATCCTTAATTTTTCCTTAATTCCTTTGATGTTTCAAGGATTATTCATTATTTAGCAAATTAAACTTGGAATAAGCCTGCACCATGATCATTTCCAGCGCAAAAAAGAACAAATTATATCTACCTGTGAACCGCATTTTAACCCTAACTGCCTTGGTAATAACCCTTTTCTTAAGTGGTTGCAAACCAAAATACGAAGAAGCCGTAAAACAATACAATTTGGGGTATTATCGTCAGGCTGCGGTCATTTTTGAAGAATTCTCTAAAAACACCAAGGATAAAAAATTAAAGGATAAAGCCATTTACATGGCGGCAGAATGTTATCGATTAAGTGACGAGTACGATAAAGCTAATCGTTTGTACGAACGCGTTTTGAAAAAAGACCCTAAAAACGCAAAAGCATTGTTGATGCGCGCAAACATGCTGAAGAAAATGGAAATGTATCGCGAAGCGTTAGATGCTTACGACACCTATCTACAGGAAGTCCCTGGCGACACGTTAGCAGAATACCAGAAAATTGGTTGTGAATATGCCCTAAGTTGGACACCTGACAGTTCGCAGTATGTTGTAAGTAACTTTAAAATCGCCAACACCAAAGCCAACGACTGGGCTCCAATGGTAGCCTCCAAAAAAGACGATGTTTTGTTCTTTGTTTCAGACAGAGAAGGTGGAAAAGCGAAGAAATTGTATCCTGGAACCATGGAACGTTGGTCAGATATTTGGTACATAGAAAAATTGGGTAAAAAAGGAAAAGAAAAATGGCAGAAACCCATTTTTGCTGAGAAAAATTCAACCAATTTCAACGATGGTTCCATGACGTTTGATGCCAAATTCGCTACCATGTATTTCACTCAGTGCGGTGGTGAAAAAGGTAAAAACGAAAAATGCGCTATTTACGAAGCCAAAAAACAAGGACCCGATTGGATTATTGGCGATGCCTTGGATTTTTGTAAAAGCGATACAGCGCATAACTACGGTCACCCAGCGCTAAGTCCAGACGGAAAGACATTGTATTTCTCTTCGGATCGTGATGGTGGTTTTGGAGGTATGGATATTTGGGCCGTTACCTATTCAAAACGTTCTAAAAGTTGGGGAAATCCCGTAAACTTGGGTCCAGATATCAACACCAAGAAATACGAAACATTCCCTTATTTCAATCAACACGATAATAAACTCTACTTCTCTTCAGATGGATGGCCAGGTTTGGGTGGATGGGATATCTTCAATGCAGAACCCACCGATGATATCACTAAATGGAAAGAAAGAGAGAACTTAAAAGAACCACTAAATTCTGGCGGTAATGATTTCGGTATCGTATTTAATAATAAACCCGAAAACAAAAACTCAGGATACTTCACATCGAACCGAGGCGATCGTAAACAAAACTATGACATCTATGAGTTTACTGTTACCCCAATTGTTATAACCATCCGAGGTGTTATTAGCGATTGTAACAGCAAAAAACCATTGCCTGGCGCTACCGTTACACTATTGAACGACAGAGACACAACGAAATTAGTGTTAAAAGCCGATGACCAAGGTGTTTACACCGCTACCTTGCGTGAAAAAACCAACTACGAAATTGAAGCTAAATATCCAGAAAAATATTATTTGGAGAAACCTCCAGTGATGCGCACTACCTATGGAATTCGTGTAAATACTGAACTAATTCAAGACTTCTGCTTAGAAAACCCCTTGGATGTTGTTTACACCCTTCCAATTTTTTACGATTTGGATAAATCCTTCATTCGTCCAGATGCTGCGCGCGTATTAGACACTTTTGCACAAGATGTCTTGTTAAAGTATCCGAAGTTAATTGCCGAATTAGGATCGCATACTGACTGTAGAAATACATTCGCTTACAACGAGAAGTTGGCTGAACGTCGTGCTGCAAGTGCTCGCCGATACTTAATTGATGTATGGAAAATTGATTCAACGCGTATCGTTGCCAAAGGTTACGGAGAAACCCAGTTATTAAACAATTGTAAGTGCGAAGGTGCAATCAAAGCCGGATATACCCCTTATTTAGAGAACAAAACCAAAAAGATGGTGTTCGATAAAGACGCTAAAGGGAACGTAACTCGCAGTTATTACACTCGATATAAAAAAGAAGAGATTGTATTTATCAACGATACTGCGTACGTTCCTTGTGATGAATTCCAGCACGCTCAGAACCGTAGAACAACCGTTCGTTTCGGATTTGAAGACCAAATTTCTAGAGCAATTGTTAACCAAGACGTTGACATCAACAATACCAACATCGGAAAAGAAGAGCAAGATTCCATTGCTAAAGCAGTTGAAAAAGCGAAAGGTCCACAAATTGATATTTCCAATGCCGTTAAAGTTCGCGTTACAAAACAGGGGAATAAGAACTTTATCAATGTAATGGTTTTGGATAAAGAGCCATTAAACGTAGAACTTGATCCGTTGGGCAAACAGAACAGTATTACTAAAGAAATCGCAGCTCAGTGGTATAAGTCTAAGCTGATTAACAAAGGAATGTTCTTAAGCTCTGGCGATAAAATTAAAGTGGGTAAGGTAAAATTACCGAGCAATAAATTCACCGTTGAAAGCTTAACCATCGGGGATTATGTAGTGAAGAATGTAATGTTCACGATCACCGATAAAGTATCAGAACCTGTTTTGGGTAAAGGTGTATTCAAGGAATTCAAACCCGAATCTTACACCACCGATACAGAATATATATTGATTCCTAAGAAAGCCCCTAAAAAGGCTACGGTGAAAAAAACACCCACTACCAGCAAAGCGGGTAGCGATAAGGAAGAAGTAACGGAGGATAAGCCGGCCAAGAAGAAAAAATAATATAACCTATTTATTCTTCTACCCGTGATCCCAACTATTCCAGCACTTCGGTTTACCGATTCCAATAACTTTTTTCTTATGGCTGGCCCCTGCGCTATCGAAGGGGAAACCATGGCCTTACAAATAGCAGAAACCCTAATTACCATCTGTGAATCTCGGAATATTCCTTTGGTGTTCAAAGGATCCTACCGTAAGGCGAATCGGAGTCGTATAGATTCCTTTACCGGAATTGGAGATGAAAAGGCACTGAAGATTTTGCAAAAAGTGAATCAAACCTTTGGTATTCCTACGGTTACAGACATCCATGAATCACACGAAGCAGCCATGGCTGCAGAGTACGTAGATGTGTTGCAAATTCCGGCCTTTCTATTCCGCCAAACCGAATTATTGGTTGCCGCAGCGAAAACTGGAAAATTTATCAATATCAAAAAAGGTCAATTTGCAGGAACAGACGCCATGAAACATGCCATGCAAAAGTGTGTGGATTCTGGGAATTCAAATGTGATACTCACCGATAGAGGAAATATGTTTGGGTATGGCGACATGATCGTTGATTTTCGGAATATCCCCGAAATGCAGAAGAATGAGGTGCCTGTAGTGATGGATATCACCCATTCTTTGCAACAGCCAAACCAAAGTTCGGGTGTTACTGGTGGTAAACCTGAATTAATTGAAACCATAGCAAAAGCCGCCATCGCCGTTGGTTGTGATGGATTGTTCATTGAAACTCACCCAGATCCAAGTCAAGCTAAAAGCGATGGAGCGAACATGTTACCTCTTGCTCAATTACCCGATTTATTGGATAAATTGATTCGTATCCGTCAAGCCGTCGTTTAAAATTAGTATTAATACCCGTAAAACGAGTAATTCTGATTATTACCGTTTCTATCCTTACCAACCACTTCAATTCTGCCTCGAGCACTTTCCATTGCCGTAATTAAATCCTCTGGCTCGGAATACACTTTTCCATTGAATTTGATTACTATAAATCCTTCGCCCAAGCCCATTTGAGAAATGAATTTACCCCGTTGAATATTCAATAATCGTATTCCAGAGTTTAACCCAAATTTCTTCAAATCGGTAGCGGACAATGGTTGAAAATCCGCGCCCAACAATTTACTATTTACTGCTCCCTTCATCAACAAGGCCGTGTTCTCGGATTTATTGATAAGAACCAATGAAACCTTATTTTCCTTGCCGTTTTTCAATACACCCAACACAACATTTTCACCTGGACGTTTATAAGCCAAATGCTCATCAAACATCGGCTTACCATCAATTTTCAATCCTCCTATACTCACTAAAATATCGCCCTGGTTGATACCCGATTTTTCAGCTGGACCACCTTCAGTCAATTCTAATACTTTAACCGCATTGGTTTCCAATCCCAACGATTTCAATTCTTCGGACGAAACTTCGGCTACTTGCATTCCAGAAAATGCTCGCAACACTTCCCCTTTATCCATTAAATCTTGCACTACCTTGCGAACAATATTTGCAGGAATGGCAAAGCCATATCCGGTATAACTACCTGTATTACTTTGTATTGCCGTATTGATTCCTACCAAGTGACCCTTAGTATTTACCAATGCTCCCCCCGAATTTCCTGGATTGATGGCCGCATCAGTCTGAATAAAACTCTCAATGGGAAATTGATTCTTCACAATATTGATGTTTCTACCCTTAGCACTTACAATCCCTGCCGTTACAGTACTGGTTAGATTAAATGGATTTCCAACGGCAAGCACCCACGCCCCAACACGCACTTCGTCACTATTAGCGAATGTGATAGCAGGTAAAGCACTTGCCTCAATTTTTAAAACGGCCAAATCACTGGAGGGATCTGTACCCACTACTTTAGCTATATACTCCTTCTTCGGCTTATTCAATACAACCGTAATAGAGTTTGCGCCCTGAATAACGTGATTGTTGGTCACTACATAACCGTCCGAACTTACAATTACTCCACTTCCCGTTGACGATGCTTGTCCTCTGCTCCCAAATGGATCGAAATCCCAAAACAATCCAAAGGGACTGCTGTATTCCACGGTACTTACTGTTTTAATGAATACAACCGAGGGCGTGGAAACCGCAGAGGCTTCCTCAAATCCTTCAGGAGCACCGGCCCCATTTGCCGTATTAAAAATCGAAGATCTTGATCTGCCATCGGCTTCCGCAACCTGTATACCATCCGAAGGCTGCCTATCCAAACGGGTGAAAACCCAAGCACCTAAAAAACCAGAAAAAGCACCTACTAATGTCATGCTTAAAACGAATTTTCTACTGTTCTTTTCCATGAATTTTAAGAATCGATAAAGGTTAAACGAAATTTATAGTAATCTATTGATTGGCATGCAATCAAAAAGTGTACAATTCCACCAACCGACGGAATTAACCGACATGCTGTCTGGGCAAAGGCTGACAAATTTTCGGTTTAGTGCATTCCGGGGAATAACCCGCGACCTGCTTCTCGCCATGGCCAAGGAGTCATTAACAGAATGATAGCCAAGGCAGCAACAAAATACCACTTTGTTTTGGGTTGATTGGTCTTAGCTGATCGATGTCCAATAGTAATTAAAACAATCGCAATAATCATCATCAAAGCATGTTCAACCGAGAAGAAACGAATTACGGGATTTTTCATAGCGGCACCCATTCCCATACTCTTTATTTGTTTCAATCCCCAATCGCCGATAAACCATTGTACCAAACCCAATAATAGCATTACATGGGAACTGATCATCAATATCAATGTTTCCTTGCCATTCTTTCCTTTGAAAGCATTAATCAAAGACAAAATCAATGCTACGATAATTACCCAACGCAAGAAATTGTGCAAATGAACGGTGCCTGTATAGGCAGGATGAGTTTGTAATAAAGATATCATAATATACGAAATTTCAACGAATATAGCAAAAAAACAATGCTCCCCCTACCTTTGTTTAACAATCCTATTTCATATGCTCCAAACCCATTGTTCCTCAATCAACTACCTGTTACAAAAAATCATTCTATTGGTGGGATTGATATTTGTATCGTTTGGCGCCGATGCCCAGCATTATACCATACCTACCCGATTTCACGAAAGCCCTATTCCTCAAGCACCCAATTATAGTCTGCAAGAAAATTGGAGTGCCCTCCCCTTTCGCAAAGATTTCGGAGATTTAGTCCCCAACGGTTACACCGATAATCAAGCCAATGCGGATGTAGATGTGTTTTATATTCATCCAACCTTGTATGGAGAAAAACCTACTACAATTTATAAATGGAATCACGATTTGAACGACCCGAAATTGAATAAGGAAATTGATGAAGTAGCCACCAAATTTCAAGGTACCGCATTTAATGGTGCCGGGAAATTGTATGTTCCTCGATATCGTCAAGCCCATTATTCCGTCTTTCTTACCCCACATTTAGACGATAAACAAGCGGCATTAAATGTAGCCTACAGCGACATCGATGCAGCCTTTACCTATTACTTAGAAAACTATAACCACGGCAGGCCGTTTATCATTGCTTCACATTCGCAGGGGACCATACATGCTGCTAGATTGCTTAAATATCGAATAATCGGAACCAAGTTGCAGCAACAATTAGTGGTTGCTTACCTTCCAGGAATGGCTGTCCCGAAAGATTCACTGCCCGGTTTACCCGTCTGCCAAGAACCTAATTCCATTGGTTGTTTTACTAGTTGGAGTACGTATGAACGCAATTTTATTCCTGTTTCCTACTTTAATGGCCTTAATAACGCAGTTTGCGTGAATCCAATAACTTGGAAATTTGACGATAGTTTAACTGTAAGTATTTCACAGAATTCTACTCCAGCGGTTGGAACTAAAAATACCCTGGATTCTAATTCCGTACAGCATACTAATTCTATTGATCAAAAAATCACAAGTAATCCCGATCCTCCGCTTCCCAGAAGAGGACATTACTGCCCCAAAGAAATGCATCGGGGTGCTGTCTTGAAACCTTTTGGCAAAGTCTACCCACAAATATCTGATGCTCAAGTATTTGGAGGGCTTTTATGGATAACCAAACCGAAGTTTCCAGGAGCCTTTTTATACCGTACATCCAATTTTCATTCAGGCGATATCAATTTATTCTATATCGATATCCGTGAAAATGCCATCCTCAGAGCTAAAACGTTCGTCCAACAAAACGCTATCTCGGCGGAAAATATCCGAAATTAGCAATGAAAGTCAACGGCTTTGCGTTATTTTGCAGGTATCGTTGAACTATGAAAAAATGGCTTAAAGGCATCGGAATTGCTCTTGTATCTATCCTAGCATTGCTGCTCATTTTACCCTTCGCATTTAAAGGTAAAATCGTTGAAAAAGTAGACCAAGCAGTAAACCAATCACTCAATGCAAAAGTGGGATTTAATCACGATGTATCCCTTTCCTTGCTCAGAAATTTTCCAAACCTCTCGGTTGGTATTGACGATGTGAGCATTGTGGGAATCGATTCGTTTGCTAACGACACCCTGCTGGCCTCTAAGAATATTCGTTTGGTGGTAGACATCCAAAGCGTTCTCAGTGGCGAAACCCTCAACATTCGTAAAATCTACCTGAATGAAACCCGTTCGCACATTATTTTCTTGAAGAGCGGTGCCGCCAATTTCGATATTGCAAAGGTTGACACCACTGCTCAAGCACCTGTTGATACCGCCAAGGGTGAACCCTTATCCCTAAAAATCAAACAATTAGCCTTGGATAATGCCTATATCCGGTACACGGATCACTCCATGGATTTGGACTTGATTTGTGATGGACTAAACCTCAATTCGTCTGGAGATTTTGAAAAAGATATTTTTACTCTTTTTAACGATTTAAGCATAAATAAAACCAGTATGTCGTTTGGTGGCATGACCCTATTGTCCAATGCCGCGATTAAGGGTAATACTAACATCGACATGGACTTAAACAAAATGAAATTTGGTTTTGCCGATAATAATTTATCCATCAATGAATTGCCCTTAAAAGCCAAAGGATGGGTTGAATTACGCGAAAAAGATATGGATATGGACATCGACGTATCCACTCCATCTTCTGATTTTAAGTCGTTCCTCAGCATCGTACCCGGCTGCTACACCAAAGATTTTGGCAGTGTAAAGGCGTCGGGTAAAATGGCACTCGCATTTACCATGAAAGGAATCATGGACGATGTGAGAATGCCAACCACCCATGTAGGACTTAAAATCGATAACGCTGGGTTCCAATACCCCGGATTACCTGCATCGGCCAGCGGAATTTTCTTGGATTTCAAACTGGATAACGCAGACGGTAATCCCGATAATACCCGAATTGTTGTTGAGCCGTTCAAAGCTTTATTAGGAAAAGACCCTATCGAAGTTCATCTAGACCTACAAACACCTGTGAGCAATCCGTTTGCAAAAGGAAGTTTAAAATTGGCCGTGAACTTAGACAATTGGAAACAGTTAATACCATTGGATGAAAAAACGTCTGTTTCAGGAAAGATTTCGGCTGATTGTTTTTTCGATGGGCATTATTCCAGTGTAGAGAAACAGCAGTTTAATGATTTAAAAGCGGGGGGAACCTTTGGTATTCAGGATATGAATTACTCCGGTGAAGGTTTATTACCTGTGGCTATAAAAAACTTACTTATCACCGCGGCGCCCCAAATTTTTACGTTGAATGATTTACAATTATCCTACGGGAAATCTTCCATCAGCATGGCTGGTAAATTGGAAAATACTTTGGGGTATGTATTTGCAGGAGAAACCTTAAAGGGCGATTTATCGGTACGAAGCAGTTCATTGGATTTAAACGAATGGATGAATTCCATGCCTACATCCGAAACACCTGCAGCCACAGATACCGCAGCAAGCAGCCCCATGGAAGCGGTTGAATTACCATCGAATTTAGACTTAACGTTTTCTGCCGAGGTGGGTAAATTATTGTACGATAAATACAAACTCAGCAATTGTGCATTGAAGGCAAGCGTAAAAGATGGAAAATTGAATATAAATCCGCTCAAAGGAGATATTTTCGGCGCAACTGTTGAATTAAGCGATTTGAATTACAGCTATGCAAAAGGAGGAAAACCCAAAGCAGGACTTGGATTTAAAATATTAAACTTAAATCCCGCCAACCTTAGAAACCAATTGGCTTTCGTACAAAAATATGCTCCGATATTAGCCGATATCAATGGTCTTGCTAATATTCAAACTCAGTTTTCAACCCAATTAACCCCCACCATGGACATAGATTATACGAGTATGGCCGCAGACGGTTTATTGGATTTGGTGAACGGAAGAATGCAAATTCCTAAATGGTTGTCGGAGACATCAAAAAAATTGAATTGGGGGGTAAGCAACATGGTGTTGGTTCCTACCAAAGCTTCGTTCGCTATTCGAGAAGGTAAATTCCAGCTGAAAGACACCGTATCGGTAAAGCTGCCTCAAGAAACGGTAATGCGGTTTTCGGGTACCGTTGGATTGGATGAAAAATTGGAATTGGGCGGTATTTTAATTGCAAAAGGCAAAAAACTTCCATTTACAATCACGGGAACAGTAAAGGATCCCAAAATGCAAGTTAACTGGAAAGCCATGGGTAAAGAAGCTTTGGCTCCAGTGCTAAACAATGCACGGGACAAGGCGCTAGCTGCGGCGAGAGAAAAGGCCGATAAATTATTAGCTACGGCTCGGGAACAAGCCGATAAAATCCGCGCTGCCGCAAAAGAAACCGCTGCTAAAATCCGAACCGAAGGGTCTTCGTTGGCTAGTAAACAAAAAGCAGAAGCCGATAAAATAGAAGCAGAAGCCTTGAAAAAAGCGCGTGAAGAAGCCGATGCTGCGGTTGCAAAAGCTACCGATCCATTAAGTAAAAAAGCCGCGAAATTGGCCGCGGATAAAGCGTACCAAATTGCTGTAAAGAAAGCAGCAGATGCTAAAGTAAAAGCCTATCAGATTGCCGATAAAACAGCAACGGAATCCGATAAAAAAGCCGATGCTCTGGAGCTTGAAGCCAATGCCAAAGCGGATAAACTGCTATCAGAGGCGCAAACACAAGCCGACAAAATCATCGCTGATGCGGATGCAGCCTCCAAAAATGCCTTGAAGTAACAATGCACTATCGCCAATAAACCATGGATCAATACAGTACTTTGGGAATACTCCTCTGTGGCGGCGAGAGCAGACGCATGGGGAGACCCAAAGCTCTTCTAAATTACCATGGGATCCCGCAATGGGTTTTTGCAGCCAGTCTGCTCGCCGGAATTTGCGATGCGGTTGCAATAATCATTCAATCTGAAGAACATTGGCAAGAAATTGTTGCAGCTTCCTCAGAAAACAACAACGTACACCCGGTAAACAAGCCTATTTCTTGGATTGTTGATGATTTTTCACTGGGAAACAACGGTCCCGCTACGGCATTGTATACTGTAGGGAATTACCTTAAACAAAACCCTCGGTATACGCAGGTGTTGGTACTGGGAATCGACTACCCTGCTTTAGCCGCTGTAGATTTACAATCGCTAATCGTTCACTCCCAAGACAGCGGTAGCATCGTGTCCTTTGCCAATACCGAAGACGGAAACATGGAACCCTTAATCGCCTGTTACCCTGCCACCCACTTAGTGAATTTTTCTTCGTTCCATAGCCAAAACCCATCGGCATCGCCCAGAAGATATTTTCAATCTTTGAATCCAACCCTGCTCACCATGGATGAACCGATACGAATTAAAAGCATCGACACCCCAGAGTTGGCGAGAGATATAAACAAATTCCTAGCCCAAAAATCCCAAGCATGAGCGATAAATTTGGAATTCAACCGGTAGAAATTATACGGTACAATCTAGGTAAAAAAGAGGATGTTTTGGATTCTGTTTCGGTGGAAGAACCGCTAGAAATACGTATCTCTGGACCACAATTGGACGGCCCTACCTCAACAAAACAAACCACTTCAGCAATAACAAGCAACTCGGATACTTCCCCAATTATTTCGGATACTTTAGTTAATACTTCATCTAGTATTTCATCCGCTTCTTCATTTGGTACTTCATCGGATATTCCACCAACTACTTCATCTAGTATTTCCTCATCTACATCAGCTGTTGCTTCCTCCACCACCGTATCTTCCAAGGCATTATCCATCACGATGCGGACACCGGGGAACGACCAAGAGTTGGCGGCGGGCTTTTTGTTCACCGAAGGTATTATCAGCGATGCGTCGGAAATTCTGGGTTTTCAAGAATCCTCCTTAGGCGATACGTTAACCGTTGAATTGCGAAACTTTGATGCGGTGGATTTGCGTTCGTTGGATCGACCTTTTTACACCACGTCGTCTTGCGGGATTTGTGGTAAAAGTTCCATCGACGCAGTAAAAACGCATTGTAAAATCGCTCTAGCACCGGAGAACTTAAAAGTTTCAGCGAGTCAGTTATTGGAATTCCCCGAACTACTGCGCAAACAACAATCGGCTTTTGATTTCACCGGGGGAATCCATGCCTGCGCATTATTTTCAGCCGATGGTAAACTCCATGCCTTGCGCGAGGACGTGGGCAGG
This sequence comes from uncultured Flavobacteriaceae bacterium, assembly GCA_964554385.1. Taxonomy (GTDB): domain Bacteria; phylum Bacteroidota; class Bacteroidia; order NS11-12g; family UBA955; genus JAGKXC01. Next base: position 17,854 of record CAZKOM010000041.1, read on the forward strand.
CACAACGCCTTAGACAAACTCATCGGTAGTTTTTTAATACCCTCCATAAAGTCCATTGGCTCCGATGAATCTACACATTCGGCTATTCCACTAACCAATTTTATCCTTTTATTAAGCGGTAGGGCTTCGTTTGAACTGGTTCAAAAGGCCGGCATGGCAGGCATTCGATGCATTGCTGCTGTGGGTGCCCCTTCGTCTTTAGCCATCGATTTAGCGGAGGAACTGGGTATAACCTTGGTTGGATTTTTACGCCAATCGCGATTCAACATTTACGCCCATCCCCACCGAATTCAATTGTAAATTCTAAGGTTTTATTCGTACAATTTTATTGTTTCGAATAATAACTATTTCACTCTTCGATTCTCTTTTTGATTTCAATAAACGATCGTAGGACCTTTTTAAGCCCTGTACTAATTTCTCTCTTATTTCTTTTTGTTGTTCTTCTGTAATCATACAGTAGATTTTATATATTCAAATTTAGCGAATTCGTGGATAGAATAATCATTAGTCCCACAAAATTCAGCGATGAAACTTGGTTCTCCAGAAGAATTGTCAATTAAATAGCATAAATCAACAATTGGAATATACAATTTGAACAAATTGGAAATTCCACGTTTGTATCGTCTTCTAATAATATCAATTGCAATATCATGACCTCCCTCTAATACTCTATTCCTAACTCTAGATATTGCAAGTTCAACATTTTGCAACCAAAAATACAATAACACTACTTGGTACCCATGCTCTTTTGCTTTCAAAATGGTATGGGTATGTAACTTTGACGACAATGTAGTTTCAAATGCAAATGTTAAACCATTGGTTATTAAATAATCAATGCGAGAAATCATAATTCTACCAGCCTGCACCGAAACTTCTTGAGGTTGAAAAGGAGATAATCCTTTTGCAATTTCGTCAGCATTTACAAATTCCCGGCATTGTAAAATTTCTGGTAGAATTGTATATGAAGCCGTGGTTTTACCAGCACCATTACAACCTGCAATAACATAGAGAAATTTTGAAGAATGCATTTAAACGAAGTTAAGGAACAACTGGAACTACATAGCACATATTCAATTGTAAATTCTGCAAAAACCGCTATATTTGCAGTCCCTTAAAGGGTGACCCGTTCCCATGCTACCAAAACCACCGGGATTTAGAAAAATCTAACCGTTTTTCTTATCACATCGGGATGTAGCGCAGCCCGGTAGCGCACTTGCATGGGGTGCAAGGGGTCGTGA
>CAZKOM010000042.1:0-19074 GCA_964554385.1 uncultured Flavobacteriaceae bacterium
GCGTTTCCTGTAGCCATGGGGATAGTATTAGGGATATAGTTAATGCAAAAAAGGCAATTTGATGTTAATTTCAAAATTATTAGCCGTGAAGTTAGAATTATATTTGTGCACATGTTCCGAATTCCAAATTTCACATTGATGGCATTTATTGTGTTTTTGACGGCATTTTTATTTGCAATTTCAGGTTGGAACATGCCTGTTACTTGGTTTATTCACAAAAACGGATTTCATCAAGCGGATGTGTTTTTTTCATTTTATACACAAACCGCAGAGTGGTTAATCATATTAATAGCAGCCTTAGTGAGTTTTTATGTGAATCGACGATTGGGTATACTTTTTTTATTTACCGCATCCATGCAAGGATTGATTGTTTTATTAGTAAAACAATGGGTAAATGCACCTAGACCCGCTAGTATTTCCATAGAACAAATTCGGTCAATCCCTGGAGTTTCGATTCAATATTGGAATTCTTTCCCAAGTGGTCATACCGCAATTGCTGTTCTGTGCTATGGATTTATTGCTTTAGGTATTAATCAACTTTTACGAAAAAATAACATAATCGTAGAAATTTGCTTATTGTATTTAGCTCTTGCAATGGGATATTCGCGGATATACTTAGGACAGCATTCGCTATTAGATGTGAGTATTGGTGGACTGTTAGCCCTAGTATTTTTGCATACTTCGGTATGGATTATTAACAATTGGGTAAAACGGGTTGCTAAAATGCAACAAAACTAGTTAATTGCTGAAATCCCCACTAAACACTCAGATATTTTATGTCGAAATTAACTATCCATATCCTTTTAACAGTATTAGCTGCGCTATTATTGTTACCTGGATTAGGACTAGTTCCTTTATTCGACTGGGATGAATTAAATTTTGCGGAATCCGCACGCGAAATGGCCATCACCAATAACTGGTGGTATGTTCAAATGGGGTTTGAGCCGTTTTGGGAAAAACCACCTTTAGCTATAGTTTTACAAGCAATATCGGTTAAATTCTTTGGTGATCATACCTGGGTTTATCGGTTGCCAAACGCAATTGCTGGAATTATAGCGGTTAATTTCGTGTATCATGTTGGTGAATTTTTGGGAAGAAGAATGCTTGGTATATTTTGGTCTATTACTACCTTATGTACGTTTGCGACGTTGATTTATTGGAAATCTGCGATTATCGACCCTGTTTTTAACTTATTTATTGTCTTAGCCTTGTGGAACTGGTATCGAATAAATAGAGCCGAAATACATGGCGAGAGATCTCATATTTATTACCTATTAGCAGGGTTATTTATTGCCCTTGCTACATTATCAAAAGGTCAAGCCGCATTAATTATTTTTCTTTTAATTGTTGTTTGGATAACTGTCTACAGAGGTCGTTGGCATGACATATTAACTGGTAAAATACTTATTTTCCTATTACCAATTATTTTGTTCGTTGGTGGTTGGGCGTTTAGTGTTTATCGTTTGTTAGGTAGTTCATTTTTTGAGTCATTTTACCATTATCAAAAGGAATTAGTAAACGGACAATTTGAATGGCATACCCAGCCATGGTTTTATCATTTAATTGTCCTTTTAGTCTTGTGTTTCCCGTCATCGGCAATTGCCATACGATATTTAACTAAAAAGGGAGAAGAAGATTTTGTTTTAGAAAGTTGGCACTTCTTAATGCGAAGTATGTTTTGGATTGTATTGATTGTATTTTCAATTGTATCAACCAAAATCATACATTATTCTAGCCTTTGTTGGTGGCCTATAACCTATTTTTCCGCCTATCATTTTTATTTGGTTTACACCAATAGAGCGGTTACTACTGCAGGCCAAAAGTTATGGTTACTACTCAGTGGGGTATTATTACTAGCGGGATTATCTGCAGGCCCAATTGCCATGAATTGGGTACAATGGGGGGAAGTTTCTTGGCAATCGAAACTTGATTCCTATGGGCTTGCCTTGTTAGAATCTGGCAGTTGGCCCGTTACCACACTCCTACCGAGTGGAATAATGATTGTGGGACTATTTTTCCTATTCAAATTAATTTTTATCTCAAAATCTAAGGATTTCATTGAAGGAAATTTATTATTAACTACCTTGTTAGTGGCTATATCTGCGTATACTTTTATTTTACCTGCTGCCGCAAATACCTTACAAAATCCATTGGCCTTATTTGTTAAAAAGATAAATCATGAAAATACCTTGGTTGAAAATCAGGGTTTCAAAACATATTCAATTTATTATCATGGCAAACTCCAACCGGATAATTTCTTAGGAAATTGGTACAATCAGTCGGAAATGGTAAAAGAAAAAACCAGAAACCATCCCTATCCAAAACAAGAATCGAGAAAAGTATGGATTAGAGATGGCAACCCCACTGAGAAAGCATTATTGATTACGAAAAATACCTACAAACCAGATCTATACTTCCTACAACAATTTAGTAAGTCCGATTCATTTTCGGGCTACTGGGTATGGCGCCGGAAATAGCTTTGGAATTTGTATTCATTAAAAATTCTTCTAAATTGCAGTTAATCAACCTCGAGCATATGAAAGCGAATAGAACTTGTGTAATTACCTCGGACTGGGAAATGGGTGCTGGAAAGATTGGAACTTCTCAGGGACCTTCAAGAATCAAATCCCTAGTGGATGCTAGCCATATCGGAAAACAAATCAATCAGACAATTGAAATTCAAACTTCAATAATAAAGGACACGAACCTTGATGACGCTGTTAATTCAAGTACATCGAGCAAAATTATTCCAGCTAAATACATAAAAGAACTAATCGAACACACAAGAAAATTATGTTCTACCGTTGAAGATTGTGTGGTAAATGGTCATAACACTTTAGTGCTATCGGGGGATCACTCCAATGCAATAGGAACAGTTAGCGGACTTTGTAAGTCATTAGGCGGTGAAAATATTGGTGTAATATGGATTGACGCACATTTGGATTTGCATTCGCCCTTCACTACTCCATCGGGTAATATTCACGGAATGAGTGTTAACGCATTGCTTGGTGATGATAACATCGCATTGGGAATTCGTGAACTTAACGAACTAGAACAAGAAGATTGGAATTCGTTAAAATCTATTAAAATAAACAAACCCAACAATTGCATTTCTGCTAAAAATCTAGTCTTTATTGGTACAAGATCATACGAGGAGCAAGAATGGGAATTGATTCGCAAGCATAACATAGTAGTGATTACCGTAGATGAGATTATCCAACACGGTAAGGAATGGTTAATTGATAGAATCAACCATTATCTGAAAGATTGCATGTACCGATATGTTAGTTTCGATGTTGATTCATTGGATGCAAGTATTTCCAGTGCAACGGGGACTCCAGAACCAAATGGATTAGATATAGAAACTGCTTGTTTTTTATTTGAACGGTTATGGAATCATCCCCAAACTGTATGTATGGAAATAACTGAGTTTAATCCCACCTTACCCCATCCTGAAAAATTAGACGAAGCGTTGTTACGTTGTTTTCAATCGGCGATTATTTAAAAGCCATTGAACCGTATCCACATTGTCGGCAAAGTCATTTAACGTAGTACATTGGGTTTTACCTAATTGAACTACGGAAATATTCATTGAATTTAATTTCTTTTCAATTTCGGACCAATTCGTTGCCACCACTTGAATATTGGTATTCCATTGATTTATTTTATTTATTATTTGATCGATATTCTGATAAAAACTGTAATGTAACATGCCTACGGGTGCATAGAGTTCTTCACTTTCTTTAGCAATAACGTAACCCGTATCAACATGAGGATCTAAATTCATTAATAACAATGCTTTATGATAATGGTAATTATTTACATATTTATTATGGTTTACAATGGTATTTAAATAAACTTCGTCCCATTTTCTAAAAATTCTACCAAGATCATAGTTTTCAGGTAGAATAACGTGTGTTACGTTCCTACAACCTAAACCGAAATAACTAAAAATATCATCGCCCAAAGAAAGAATTTCTTCATCGGATTCATCACCTGTAACAATTGCAATACTATTTCTGTTTTTACGGATAATGTATGGAATGTCTCGAAAGTAATATTCAAAATACCTACTACTATTATTACTACCGGTTGCAATAGCAGCATCTATCCCTTTTAAATCATCGCTCCAAACAACTCTATTGGACCAAACCGGATCAAATCTAGCAGCGGCTTCTATTAGATGAGTGATTAGCACATCATCGTCAGAGGAACGTTTAACTTTCAATTGATAGCCACAAAGAACTCCATTTATTACATCTTGCAACCCCACTAAAGGTATATTTCCTGCTAATATTAAGCCTAATTTTGGAATATACTGTAATTCCGTTTCTGCTTGAAGACTATTCCAAGAATAATTCCCTAAAAATTCCAATACGGAATTTTCATTTAAAGATTCCTGCCATTGTTTTAACGATTGATAGATACTTTCAGGCTCAAACCATCTGTTCTTAACGCATGCTAACTGTATTGTTGATTGCCAATTATCGTTATTCTCGAAATTTTCCAGTGCGAATCTTATTGCGCGTAATGCTGCCAATTGATCAATCATAGCTGCAAAGGTAATTATGACCGAATACTAAGTTGCTAGAACAAGTTCAAATTTGCAAATATTACAACTCTTTGCAGAGGATTTGCTAATTTTCATAGAACAATTACCATTAAGGTATCTTATTATGTAGGTTTGCAGTATGAAATTATTTAGGTACCGACATACTATAATTTTACTTCTTTTTATTTTAGTGAAAAATATGGGTTTTGGACAAGGTGAAGATCGACTTTCGAAGTATTACATAGGATTTACTCCTGGAATTAATTTTTCCAGAACTTCATTAAATGACACTGCCAACATTAATTTTAGTTCTAGGATAAAGACTGGATTCAATTTAGGTTTTGCTGCTGCTTACAATTTGAAGGACAACATTTCTGTAACTAGTGGATTAGGATTTGTTTCCCATGGTTATCGAGTTTTTTGCGACACGTTACCTGTAAATAACAAGGTAGTTAGAAACACAGTGAATTTAACATTACCCCTGGGAATGTCGTTTCGTCAAGGTGGAACTAGCAGAAGTCAAATACACGAAAAATTTGGAGTTGTATTAAATTACAATTTTGCATCTAAGACGGATACCTTATTAAATGCACCCGCGAATTCGCGATTTAGAGTAACTGAAAACAGTCAACAACGATTCTATCCAACATTTTACTTAGGGGCAGGTTTGGGAGGAGGATCAGGCAAAGGAGATCGTTACGAATTTGGATTTACTTATCAATTTTCTGTAATGAATATTAGAGGCATGAAGGTAGAAGGTGGAGAATTTTATAAATCCTATTTCCCATTAAATTATAGAGGTGGAATGTTACAAGCTACCTTTACCTATTACTTTAATACTGGGAATTTAAAAAAATCAGATGAATATTTTTATTAGTCTTTCTACATTGGTAACCGATTACTTAATGAAATAGAAAAATCTAATTATTAAACTGTTATAATAAAATGGAAACGCTTGTACATTTTTTTGAAGGATTAAGTCCTTTGATGCAAGGATTTACGGGCAGTTTATTTACTTGGTTTATTACTGCTCTTGGTGCTTCTATGGTCTTTTTTATCAAGGATATTAAAAAAGGCTACATGGATACACTACTAGGATTTACGGGTGGTGTAATGTTGGCTGCAAGTTTTTGGAGTTTATTGAATCCTGCAATAGAAATGGCTCAGCAACAAGGATATAATAAAATGGCATGGTTGCCTGTTGGTATTGGATTTTTAGGCGGTGCGGTATTTTTATATCTATTGGATCAATTTCTTCCACACTTGCATTTAAGTTCCCCAATAGAACAAAAAGAAGGTGTAAAAACTAATTGGAATCGCACCGTTTTGCTAGTATTAGCAATTACGTTGCACAATATACCTGAAGGCTTAGCGGTTGGCGTGGCTTTTGGAGCGGTTGCTGAAGGATTACCCGGTGCAGATTTAGCGGGTGCTATTGCACTTGCAATCGGGATTGGTATCCAAGATTTTCCGGAAGGTATGGCAGTAGCATTGCCATTAAGAAGATTCGGTTTATCGAGAAGAAAATCATTTATGTGGGGACAGCTAAGTGGAATGGTAGAACCCATTGCAGGTGTTTTAGGCGTAGCATTGGTAATGATTGCAAGCAGCATACTTCCATATGCATTGGCATTTGCTGCTGGTGCCATGATTTATGTAGTTGTGGAAGAAGTAATTCCGGAATCTCAAAGCAGCGGTCATAATGATAAATCTACCTTAGGATTTATGTGTGGATTTGTACTCATGATGGCGCTTGATGTTGGATTAGGCTAAGTAGACGAGTTAGGCAAGGAATTTCCTTGATTGAACAAAAATCGATTGTTTAAGAAACGTTCAAGAAACGAGATTAATGAACACGATCGCCGCGCAAGGTCCAATTTTCCATTACCGAAGCTTCGTAGTTTAACCATTCCTGCCAACGCTTTTTAACTGTTTCCGCTGGAAAATACGTTCGCGCCAAATCTAAAAATAACGTGTAATGTCCTGCTTCCGAGACCATGAATTCGTAATAGAATTCCTTCAATTGTTCGTCTGTACAATACAGGCTTAACAATCGAAATCGTTCGCAACTTCTGGCTTCTATCAAGCCACAAATAAGTAGTTGTTCCAGTAGATGATCCTCTTTGGGACCTCCTTTTTTTACAAATTTGAGTAACTCTAAAACGTATTCGTCTTTTCTTGATTTACCCAACTCTAAACCTCGTTTTTTAAGTTCTTTTAATACTTTTCGAAAATGACCCCATTCTTCTGAAACAATGGGTGCAACTTTTTCTACAATTTTTGGATAGTCGGCAAATCGAACAATTAAGGAAATACACTGAGTGGCTGCTTTTTGCTCACAGAAAGCGTGATCCACTAAAATATCATGAATCGATTTTTCAGCAATATTTACCCAACGGGGATCTGTGGCTAATTTTAAGCCAAGCATTCTTACCGCTTCTAAGTTCTGTTCTTTGGTAAATTCTTTACTTGTTTTAAAATCGTCGCTCATACAATTGTAGCTGCACTATGCTTCAATTTTCGATACTCTGTTTTGATGTCTTCCTCCTTCGAATTCGGCAGATAAGTAAGCTTTTACAATTTCAACTGCCTTTTCTTGAGAAATAAAACGAGCAGGTAAACATAAGATATTGGCATTGTTATGTTGTCTGGCTAAAGCACCAAGTTCCGGCTCCCAACATAAAGCGGCCCTTACTCCGGCATGTTTGTTTGCCGTGATACAAACGCCATTTCCACTTCCACAAATAAGTATCCCCAATGTATTTTCTCCCGAAGCCACAGATTCTGCTACCTTATGAGCATAATCGGGATAATCAACACTTTCGGCAGAATCCGGACCCATATCTTGCAATTCATACCCTTGTTCTAGTAAATAAACCAATAGATCATTTTTCAGTTCAAAACCGGCATGATCAGAACCCAAAGCCAATGTTATTTTAGTCATTTTCCTTTTGTTTTTCTACTCTTTTAGCTACTTGAATACCCACTACATACAACAATAATAAGGGTGTTCCCAGTAATAGCTGACTGAAAACATCCGGTGAAGGAGTTGCAATTCCGGCGATAATAAAGATAATTACAACTGCATATCTCCAATTCTTGGTTAAAAACTCGGCCGAAACCAAACCTATTTTAGCCAATATGTAAATAAGTACAGGCAGCTCAAACACCAACCCTGTAGCCAAACTCATAAATGTAACGAATCCCGTAACCGAAGCGATGGTTGGAATATTTCTAATTTGTGGACTTAATTGATAACCAAGCAAAAAATTGGATGCTAATGGTACCAAAAAGAAATATGCAAACGATAATCCGGTAAAGAATAAAAGCGAAACAATACCCAAACTATTTTTGGTTTTTTTAATTTCCTTCTCGCTTAAAGCCGGTTTTACAAAACTCCAAATTTGATATATAATATACGGAAAAGCGACAACAAATCCAACAACCAACGCAATTTTAAATGCACTAACAAATTGTCCTTGAATTTGTTGACTTTGCATTTCTAACACGGGTGGTTCCCAGCAGAGTGCATCGGTTTCAAACAGGTATCGCCCTGCTTCACAAAAAAATCTATTCCCCCAAAATCCAGGTTTAAACGGGCTTAGAACTATGTGTTCGAAAATCCATTCAACGAAAAAGAACGCCACTATGGTACCAACCAATACCAATATTGCTACCCGATACAATCGGGCCCTAAGTTCATCGATATGATCGAAGAACCCCATGTTTTTTTCGTAAGGAAACTGGCTTTCTTCCGTTTGGTCTAAGGGCATGATTTACAGACAATTCGTGTTATTACATCAACATACCACCGCAAACAGAAATCGTTTGTCCGGTTATATAAGTACTCATATCTGAAGCTAAGAACAAGCAAAGATTTGCCACGTCCTCTGTACTTCCACCACGTTTTAATGGAATAGTATCTGCCCAAGCCTTACGAACATTTTCATCCAACGCATGCGTCATTTCTGTTTCAATAAATCCTGGCGCTACCGCATTGCATCGAACATTTCGAGAACCCAATTCTTTGGCAATACTCTTTGTAAAACCAATCATTCCTGCTTTAGAAGCAGCATAATTTGCTTGACCGGCATTCCCCATAACACCCACAACAGAAGTCATGTTGATAATACTCCCTGATTTATTACCTAAGAAGTGTTTCAACATCGCTTTCGTTAAGTTAAATGCACTTTTCAAATTGGTATCAATCACTTCATCCCACTGTTCTTCGGTCATTCTAAGCATCAACGTATCGCGAGTGATTCCCGCGTTGTTGATTAGAATATTTACTTTCCCAAAATCGGCAATTACTTTTTCGGCCAATTCCATGCTTTGATTAAAATCGGCAGCATTACTTTGGTATCCCTGAATTTTCACCCCATATTGATCTGCAATTTCTTTAGCAAAAGCGTTTGCTTTTTCAACAGATGAGGCATAGTTAAAAACGATATTACAACCGTTTTTCGCAAATATTTCGGCGATTCCTTTCCCAATTCCACGGCTGGCTCCGGTAATCAATGCAGTTTTTCCTTGAAGCATGCTGCGAAGATACTATATCTTCGCAAAATGACCCATTGGATTGATACCGAAATTGAATTCTTAAAAGGTGTGGGCCCGTTGAAGGCTCAAGCGCTTAAGAATGAGCTGGGTATTCATACCTTGGGAGACCTATTAAGTCACTACCCTTTCCGGCACGAAGACCGGTCAAAAATTTATTCAGTATCTCAGGTACACGGAGAGGATGTATACGTTCAACTCAGGGGCGTAATCACTCCAATTGGGATCACTGGAACGGGTGCAGGCAAGCGATTTGTCGCTGTATTTCGCGATGCTACTGGTGAGATTGAACTGGTTTGGTTTCAAGGACATCAGTACATTGAGAAGAATCTAAAGCAAAATACCGTCTACCAGCTATACGGGAAAGTCAACAATTTCAAAGGAAAATTCAGCATTCCGCATCCAGAATTAGAGATTTTAGACTTAAAAAACCCAAAAACAGGAGGTAGCCTTGTTCCCGTATATCCTATGACCGATGGAATGCGCCGCAAACGATTAGACAACCGTTTCATGGTTCAAATTTGTCGTGCTGCCGTAACTCATCCTCATTTTCACATTGAAGAGAATCTTCCTCAAGCCATTATTGATAAATTCAAATTTCCATCAAAAAAAGCGGCTATAAAAGAGTTGCACTTCCCCGAAAATATCACCCGATTAGAGGAAGCAAAACGAAGGTTAAAATTTGAAGAATTTTTTTATTTACAACTGCGGTATTTGCAATTAAAAGGCAATAGAAATAGAACCTATAAAGGAATCGTATTTGAAAAAGTGGGGCATTATTTCAATTCTTTTTATAAAGAAAAATTACCCTTTGAATTAACGAATGCCCAGAAAAATGTGCTTAAGGAAATCCGAAACGATGTAAAATCAGGGTTACAAATGAACCGACTTTTGCAAGGAGATGTGGGGTCCGGAAAAACCATAGTAGCGTTGTTGAGTATGCTGATGGCTATTGATAATGGATATCAAGCGAGCATAATGGCTCCTACGGAGATTTTAGCTACGCAACATTTTTACAGTCTGCAAGAATGGGTTGAATCCTTGGGTTTGAAAATTGCCCTTCTTACCGGCAGTAGTTCTAAAAAAGCGAGAGTGGAAATACTGGAAGGTATTGCCAACGGTAGTATCCACATTCTAGTTGGAACACATGCGTTATTAGAAGATAATGTTGTTTTCCAGCAACTTGGAATGGTGGTAATTGACGAACAACACCGATTTGGGGTAGCACAACGGGCTAAACTCTGGAAAAAAGGCAAAGTTCTGCCCCATATTTTGGTAATGACGGCCACTCCCATCCCAAGAACATTGGCCATGACCCTTTACGGAGATTTAGAGGTAAGTGTCATTAATGAATTACCTAAAGGTCGAAAACCCATAAAGACCATACACAGAGCAGAATCCATGCGCCCACTAATTATGGATTTTCTCAGAAAAGAAATTGCTTTGGGCAGACAGGTTTATTATGTTTTTCCATTGATCGAAGACAGCGAAAAATTAGAGCTGAATAGTTTAATGTCAGGGTACGACATGGTCTCTTCCTACCTACCCACTCCGGAATTTAAATATTCATTGGTCCATGGCAGAATGAAGGCCATTGAAAAGGAATCGGAGATGCAAAAATTCAAACTGCACCAAACCGATATCATGATAGCTACTACGGTTATTGAAGTGGGGGTAAATGTACCCAATGCCAGTGTTATGGTGATAGAAAATGCGGAGCGATTTGGGCTCAGTCAGTTGCATCAATTGCGAGGTAGAGTTGGTCGTGGAAGCGAGCAAAGTTATTGCATTTTAATATCAGGCCACCAACTATCGGAGAATGGGAAGAAACGTTTAAACACCATGGTTTCTACCAACGATGGTTTTGAAATTGCCAAAGTAGACTTGGAATTACGCGGGCCTGGAGAATTGGATGGGACCAAACAGAGTGGTATTTTGGATTTGAAAATTGCCGATATTAGACAGGACGAGGCCATATTAATTGCGTCCCGGGTTGAAGCCGCCCAATGGTTAGAAAATGATGAGTTACTAATGAAGCCCGAAAGTATCCCTATTCGCAACGAATTAAGCAAATCGCCGCACCGCACGGTATGGAGTAAAATTTCCTAAAAAATTGCATTTTACGTAATAACTTTACCCCTTTAATCATGAATTTATTCAGGGAAGTTGGTCGATATGTACTTTTCATGCGTTACGTGCTTCGCAGACCCGAAAGGATGTACATGTTTTGGCAAAATCTGATGCGGGAAATGAATCTCATTGGTGTAGATTCTCTGCTCATTGTAGTGTTGATCGCTTTATTCACCGGTGCCGTGACTACCGTTCAAACAGCCTCACAACTAACGGCAGATACCGGTGTTTTACCACCCAGTTTTTTCCCAATGAGCATTGTAGGATCGGTAGTTGGGTCTAGTTCTGTATTAGAATTAGCACCTACCATCACATGTTTGGTGTTAGCAGGTAAAGTAGGCGCCAATATTGCTTCTGAAGTTGGGAATATGCGTATTAGTGAACAATTGGATGCATATGAAGTTATGGGAATAAATTCAGCAGGTTTTGTAGGTCTGCCCAAAATCATTGCTGGAATTATTATGATTCCCTGTCTCGTTATTGTTTCAAACTTTTTATTAATCTATGGTGGTTTGTTAGCCGGGAAACTAACCGGTGTTGTAACGGCCGATGAATTTACTAGCGGTGTTCGCAGTTCTTTCATTCCCTTATACGCCAACATCATGTTGGTGAAAGCATTCATTTTTGCATTCTTAATTACGTCGCTTAGTGTTTTCCAAGGATATTACACTACGGGGGGTGCGTTAGAAGTTGGTGAAGCCGGTACCAAGGCGGTGACCCGTATTTGTGTATTTATTTTATTTGCCGATTTGATCATCGCTAAAATGTTCCTGTAACATGATTGAATTAAGAAACGTAAATAAGTTTTTCGGCGAACGACAGGTATTGAAAGATATGAATGCCACTTTCAAGCCAGGAGTTTGCAATCTAATCATTGGAGCAAGCGGCGGTGGTAAAAGTGTCTTGGTAAAATGCATGGTGGGCCTAGAAGTGCCTACTTCCGGAGAGATTTTATTTGGAAATCAGAGTTTTCACGAATTAGATTATGAAGAGAAAAAGGAACTCAGAAAAGAAATAGGTATGTTATTCCAAGGTACTGCTTTGTTTGATTCCTTAACCGTTGAGCAAAATGTGGAATTTCCATTGATAATGTTCGGCAATATGACAAAACAAGAGCGATTGGATCGTGTAGCTTATTGCCTTAATCGTGTAAACTTAAGTCATGCTTACGGAAAATACCCATCTGAAATATCAGGAGGAATGAAAAAACGTGTGGGTATTGCAAGAGCTATGGCATTGAATATTAAATATTTATTTTGCGACGAACCCAATTCAGGATTAGATCCTTTAACTTCTCGTGTTATAGACAATTTGTTGGCCGAAATTACCCGTGAATTTAATATTACCACCATTATCAATAGCCACGATATGAAAACCGTTTTAGACATCGGGGAACACATTGTTTTCGTACACCAGGGTCAAAAATGGTGGGAAGGTTCTAAAGAAGATATGCAGACTGCCAAAGAACAAAACGCAGAATTGAGAGCGTTTATTGAAGCGAGTGTTTAACTTTTACTCGTTTTAATAGTAAGCGATTCGCAGCGTCGTTTTGTAGTCCTGTTACCCAAGGATGAAATAATCGCAGGCTTTTATCGTAATACAAAGGAATAACCGGATTATTTTCATTCAATATTGATAGTGCTTTTTTAATAGCCTCATTCCTATATTGCTGCCCTTTCATTCCTGATTCAATATCCCTGTACAATTGATCATATTCTTTGGATATAAAATGAGTGTAATTAGGCCCATCAGGTGAACAATACGGTCCATAAAAGCAGGCTAAATAGCTTTCGGCATCGGGATAATCGGCAATCCAAGAGCCTCTAAATAATTGTAAAGATCCTTCGTTTCGTTTCTTTCTTAAAACAGCGGATGGTTGTAAATCAATCGTTACAGATATTCCCACGTCTTTCCACGCTTTTTGCAGATACACTGCCATATCCAGATAATCGGCATTGGTAGTTAGCACAAGCTCAGGAAGCACTATTCCTTGAGACTTTAATTGATGGATGATTCGTTTCGACTCGATAAAATCAAGTTCCCAGCTTCGAACATTGCTTACATCCAGAGAAGCTTTGGTAGATATTTCTTGGGAACGCTTATTACTCTGGGCGATGCCTAATTTGTTTGGATGTCCCCTATCCGTGCTTGACGTTAATTTGGCTAATGAATTATTTCTTCCGATAGGTAATAGTACCGGAGGGATAAAGCCCTCGTTCGCCGGATCACCCAATCCATTTCTTACAAATCGCACCAAATTATCTCTTGGAATTGCCAGTGACATAGCTTTTCTAAACTGTTGATTCCGCAATATTGGATGACCTGGATTTAATGAATCCATATATAAACCAATATACTCAGTATTTAGAAATGGGGTTACTAATAGATTAAATCTAGATTTGTACTTAGGTTTTAAGGTAGCGGAATCGGTCAATAATTCATCTTTGAATGATCCTTCTAATCCGTTGAAGAAATCAAATTTGCCCGCCACAAATTGCATAAATGCCGTCTGTTTATTTTTTATAAACGATACTGCGATTGCATCCAAATAAGGGAGAGAAACCCCTTGACTGTCTTTTTCAAAATACGATGGATTCTTTCTTAGTACCAATTTTACATCTGTTTCCCATCGCTTCAGGTAGAATGGTCCTGTTCCAATGGGATTTCTAGAAATAAAGGATTTTTCTTGTGCACATAATTCTATGGGAAGAACGGAGCAATACGAGGTTGCCAATAGAGAAATGAATGATGCCTGAGGTTTTGAAAGGTAAATGGAAACAGTGGAGTCGTTATCGGCCCAAATACCTCGACCTCGTTGGGTAGTATCAACATTGGTAAAAATCCATAAACCAGGGGAAGCATTTACCGGGTTTGAAACACGCTGCAAACTGGCCACTACATCGTAAGCGGAAAGAGTTTTATTGGATATAGATTTTGATAAAGTATTTGTTGATAAGCTGCAAAATCGGATATTTTTTTTCAAGGTTAATTGAATGTGTTTTCCACCGTTTTCCACTGACCATTTTTGTGCCAATCCGGGTACGGGTTTTAGGTCCTTATCTAAGTCAATCAAGCTATTAAAGAGTTGCGAAACCACCCAAATTTCGGATTGTGAACGTGCTAAAGCAGGATCCAAGGTGGTAATTCCAGCGTCCTCGTTATAATTGAATATCTGATAGTTAGAATAATTATCCACATTTTGGCAACTAGTAATACCCATTCCAATGTAGACAACTGCAAGATAAAAGATGTTGAATTCCCGAGTGTAGGAAATAATTTTGTTGATGCTTAAAAAATCAAAGCGACGCATGGTGAGTTTTATTGGATCGATTTGATCCATTCGACAAAAATAAGCATCGATGCATTTGAAATTGGATTTTAGGCAACTTACTTAAACACAGGATTCGAACATGGGAAAAATCATTGCCATAGCCAACCAAAAAGGCGGAGTTGGTAAAACAACCACGGCTATTAATCTAGCGGCCAGTTTGGCTGTATTGGAGTACAAAACCTTATTGGTAGACGCCGATCCACAGGCTAACTCTACCTCTGGCGTAGGATTTAATCCTAAGAACATTCGAATTGGATTGTACGAATGTTTGGTTCAAGAAATTCATCCTCAAGATGTGATTATCAGCACGCCTACCCCATTTTTGGATTTATTGCCTTCTAATATTGATCTTGTTGGTGCGGAAATTGAATTGTTGAACATGCCAAACCGCGAGCGCATCATGCAAGGTTTGTTAAAAACCATTCAGAATCAGTACGATTTTATCATTATCGATTGTTCTCCTTCTTTGGGTTTGATCACTACCAATGCATTAACTGCGGCTAATAGCGTAATTATTCCTGTACAGTGTGAATATTTTGCGTTAGAAGGACTTGGTAAGTTGTTGAATACCATAAAAATCATTCAAAATCACTTGAATAAGCAATTGGAAATTGAAGGAATTTTATTAACGATGTACGATGGAAGATTGCGTTTGTGCAACCAAGTAGTTGAGGACGTAAAAACCCACTTCCAAGACATTGTTTTTGACTGTATAATACAACGTAATACTAAATTGGGCGAAGCTCCCAGTTATGGAATTCCGGTAATTCACCATGATGCTGAGAGCAAGGGTTCTATCGGCTATTTAAATCTTGCCAAGGAGATATTGCAGAAAAACGGAATGATTGAAGTAACCGAAACGGAGGAAATTGTATGAGTACACAGATAAAGAAAAAACCCGGTTTGGGTAGAGGTTTGAGTGCATTGTTAGAAGATGCTAGCAACGACATAAACACCGCTGTTAGCGCTCCAATTGGCCATGTAAGCATGGTACCAATCAGAAATATCGAAGCCAATCCATTCCAACCCAGAACCGAATTTGGTCCGGCGGAGATGGAGGAATTAGCTGAGTCTATAAAAGTACACGGTGTGATTCAGCCAATTACGGTGAGAAAAATGAGTGCCGATCGTTTTCAAATCATCTCCGGAGAACGCAGAACAAGGGCTTCGCAGTTGGCAGGTCTAACCCAAATTCCCGCTTATGTTCGTGTTGCTAATGACCAAGACATGTTGGAAATGGCTTTGATTGAGAATATTCAACGAAGCGATTTAAACGCCATCGAAATTGGAATGAGTTACAAGCGTTTGTTGGAAGAATGCAATCTCAAACAAGAAGAATTGGGTGAACGAGTTGGCAAAGATAGAACCACGGTAAATAACTACTTGCGATTATTAAAGTTACCCGATGCCATCCAATTGGGAATTAAACAGGGTGTTGTAACCATGGGCCATGCACGCGCAATTATCAATATTGATGACCCAGACACTCAAATGCGTTTATATGCGCAAATGATTGATAACCAACTAAATGTTCGCGAAGTTGAATCTTTAGCTAAAGCAACGAAAGAAGGAAAGACCTATGATTTCCCGAAGGGAACGGACTGGGATCCTGAGATTGATAGAATCACCGAGGAGTTTTACAAAAAACTCAATGCCCATGTTCATTTGAAAAATGGAGCTAAGGGTAAGGGTAAAATCATCATTTCCTACAAAAATCGTGAGGATTTGGAGCGTATCCTTTCTAGAATTCAAGACTAAATTTCCAAATCTTGGTTCGACAAATTTTCTTACTTGCATGCATCCTATTAGCCAACCTTGGATTATCCCAAGGAACGCAAGTACGCGCAAGTACTAATGCTGAGCCAAGTTTAATGCCTTATCGGTATCCGCGATATTCAAGTAGCTTTCTAGATTCCAACAAGACAGTAAAAGACACCCATTCTCATTCTCCAAAGAAAGCAACGATATTGGCGCTTACCCTACCCGGTAGTGGTCAAATTTACAACCGAAAATATTGGAAAGTACCTATTGTTTATGGCGCTTTTGGCTATGCAGGCTATTCCATGATTACCAACCGATCTAAACTTAGAACTCTCAATGATTCCATATCTGGAATTTTTAAAATTGGAAAAACTCCCACCGCCCAACTAATCGCGGAACGAGATCGATACCGAGGAAATCGAGATGTGGCGATATTGTCGTTAGCAGGAATTTATGTCCTACAGGCAATTGACGCCACCGTGGACGCGCATTTTTACAAGTTCAACATTAACGATGCCATAGCCGTATCAGGTAGAATAAGCCCGCACCAGTGGCTTCGGGTAACTGTAGCAATCCGATAAATTGTATGTCGAATCGAATTAATCAAATCTTGGCTTTTCTTGTGGATACACCCAATGATCCATTTTTAAATTATGCATTAGCACAGGAATGGTGGAAAGCGGGAGACAAGGAAAATGCGTTATTAAAGTATCAATGGTTGGTTGCCGAGCATCCCAATTATGTAGCTACGTATTATCATTTAGGCAAATGCTTGATTGATATAGGCGAAAAGGAAGCCGCCATGGAGGTATTCGATAAGGGAATTAGCATTGCGAAATCCTTAAAAGAACAACATTCATTATCGGAATTACAAAGCGCAAAGTTGGCTTTGGAATACGACGAGGATTGATTTAAATTTATAAAGTATAATTTAGTATTTCAGCTAACTCAATATAAATATCTATTTATTGGAGCATTTATTATCGATATAATTGAATTGCTTCTGTAACCTGTAATTTAAAAATTAAGTTCATAAAAAAAGCAGGCTGCGTGCAGCCTGCTTTTTTTATGATTTGTAATACTTACAAATTAGTCTCTGCTTTGCAATTTTGCTAACAAACGCAAAATCTCAAGATATAACCAAACTAAGGTCATTAATAAAGCCACTCCCGAGAACCATTCCATGTATTTAGGAGCTCCCATTTCGGATTGTTGCTCGATGAATGCAAAATCCATGATCAAATTAAACGCGGCAATTCCAGCGATTAAGGCTGAAATACCAATAGACATCATACTATTTCCGTAATAAAAACTCTGAACCCCAAACATTCCCATAATCATGGTAATTAGATAGAAAACACCAACACCCATGGTTGCAAAAATCAAAATTTTCGTAAACATCGGGGTAGCTCTCAACAAGCCACTTCTATACGCTAATAACATCACAGTGAACACCAACATGGTAATACCAATGGCATTCATAACAATACCATCAAATGCAGCATTGTAGACCAGGGATATTGCCCCTAAAAACAGACCCTCGCCAACGGCATACACCGGTGCTAAAACAGGAGCCCAGGACTTCTTGAACATCATAATTAATGAAGCCAAAAGTCCCGTAATCAAACCTCCCCACATGTATTTGGATAGTCCGTTGTTCATAGCATAGCCAATCCCATCAGCACCCTCTCCGCCTTGAACACCCATATCAAGCCAAAGGAGACCAGCAGGGATAACCATCAAAGCAAACAATAAAATAGTTTTGTTAACAGTACCAGAAACCGTCATGGTTTCTGAATACGAGGCTTCTCGCGCATTGCTAAAAGCCGAATCTGAGAAAAATGGATTACTCATAGTTTAAGTTTATTCAATTATAGAATATTATCGGATTAATTGCAAGGTCCCCTGTGTTGTATATTGTTTATTCTGATAATCGGAATATTCAATTACAAACACATAAACTCCCTGCATTACTGGGTCTCCCAAAACCGTGCCATCCCAACCTTCTGTCATATTGGCGGTTTCGAACAACTTTTCCCCCCATCGGTTATAAATACTCATTTTATAGGTTTTCAACCCACCGCTAAAGGGAATAAATATTTCGTTTCCACCTTTTTGATTGGGCGTAAAGGCATTGGGGATAAACAATACAGGCTCGTAATTAATTAAAATATCGTTACTCCAACTTTCCGTTCCTGTGCCTGTTTCGATGGCCTTAATTCGGAAATACTGCGCGTAATTATCCTTGCCGTTATCAAAATTATCCGATTGAGGGTTGGAATAGGTTTGGTACAATTGGAAATCATTCCCGTTGGTGAACGATCGATATAATTCGTAACGATTCACACCGTTAGGGAAACCTAAATATGGGCTAAAGGTATGCGCCATACTGAATGGACCTGTTTTTTGCCCATTTAATAGCACAACAGTATGTGACAGTGAATAAAGGGTATCTCCACATCGATTCACGATGGCAATCCGATATTCTCTAGCTATGATATCGGTGTTTACCCCGGAATGGATGAACTGATTGGTGCCAATATTGCTAGTGCCAACCGTGACAAAATTACCGGTGTTTGCAGGACGTGACTGAATAAACACCCTATTATTATAACGCGGAGCATTTATTACATTGTAGTTTAACCAGACCGCATTATCGGCATTGGGCGGTGGAGCCACCGTAATAAAATTTAAAATGACACTAGGATTATCTACAAATACCTGCACCTGCTGGGTATCACCA
>CAZKOM010000043.1:0-19027 GCA_964554385.1 uncultured Flavobacteriaceae bacterium
GGCCTTTTTAAAAACACTCACCGATTATCAGTTTATTTCAAATCTTAAATTTTCAGAACCCCGTTAACATGTATAAATATTTTATTACTATTATAATTTCTCTATTAATTTACCCATTACATGCTTGTGATGTGTGTGGAATTAGTGCCGGTTTCAATAGTTTGGGACAAATAAATACACTATCACGCCAATATTTGCTGTTTGAAAGTCAGTATATTTCCTTCAAACACCCTGCAACTATTGGGAATCTTACATCCTTTGATCAGATTTACAGTCAACAATTCCACTATTCTTGGCGACCAGATTCTCTTCAAAAATTACAATTTATCGCTAACATTTCGCAGAAAACAATAAACAGAAAAAATGTATATCCCGAAAATCCAAACTATACGATACAAGGCGTAGGAGACATTTTTATTCGTGGAATTTATTCAATGTACGATAATCGAAACTACAGTTTGGATAATCAATTGAAAAAAGTACTTTTTCTGCAAGGTGGAATTCGAATTCCTAATGGGAAATACCAACTTCGGGGTGCCGAAAAAGAGCAATTACCAATACATTTGCAACCTGGAAATGGCTCGTGGCAATCAGAATTTGGCATTAGCACATTCATCCGAAGAAGAAATTTAGGTTTACAACTAAGTAATTTAACTACACTAAGTGGCAGCAATGAACTCACCTATCAACTCGGACCTCGAAACACTAGTACTTCTAATCTTTTCTATAATCATAGCATCGAAAAACAAACTATAATTCCACAAGTATTTTTTCAGTTCGATTGGTTTTCAGGCGATAAACAGTACTCAATTCCTATTGCCGAAACGAAAGCCACATTAGCACGAATCGGTATTCAAATCGATTACATTAAAAAAAGTACATACGTTAAAATTCGATGGGATAACTCCATATGGAAATCCATTTCGCCTCTAGCCCCTCAACCGCAATCCGGATTTTCTGTCTCAGCAGGAAAGTTGATATAAATTACATTTTACCCGGTAAAATTTGGTTCCAATACAACCAAGGAAGTATGTATCTCTTTAGCATATACATGCTCCATCGTTCTTTGGACTGATCAAAAGGAAAGGTTTCCATAGGTTGATTATTGTAATCAAACTCTGCCATTACTAACTTACCATACCCTGTTACCAGCGGACAAGAAGAATACCCATTATATCTCTCGGATGGTTGTTTTTGATTTATAATACTTAGTAAATTCTCAACCACTACCGGTACCTGTTTTCTTACAGCTGCGCCTGTCTTTGCCGTTGGTAATCCAGCGGCATCCCCTAAGGCGAAAACGTTAAAGTGCGTAACATGTTGCAACGTATACTGATCCACATTTACCCAGCCCGAAGCATTTGCTAAAGGACTGTTTTTTATAAAATCCGGTGCACTTTGTGGTGGAGTAACATGTATCATATCATAATCAACCCAATACTCATCGTTTACGTTCTCCTTACCAATCCCCACAAACTTTGCTCGCTTAGCCTCACCATCTATTTCTACCAACTTCACGCCGAAATGGGTTTTGATATTCCCCCGTTTAACAACTTCCAACAACGTGTTTTCGTATTTTGGAATTCCAAATAATCTTGACCCACCGCTCCAATAGCTTAAATTCACCGCGTTCAATAACCCCTGTTTACGAAAATAATCAGCCGCTAAATACAATATTTTATGCGGTGCTCCGCCACATTTTACCGGTGTATGCGGATTGGTAAACACCACATTACCACCCCTCACTTTACTCAACAACTCCCAAGTGTACTGAGCAGTATTAAAATCGTAGTTACTACATACCCCATTTTTGCCTAAATTCTCTTTTAATCCCTTTACAGCAGACCAATCTAACTGTATTCCCGGTGCAACTACTAAAAATTCATACTCAATAACTTTACCACTTAACACGGTAACTTCATTTCGCTCTGGCTGAAACGAAATTACTTTGTCCTTGATCCACTCTACAAACTTTGGCATCACAGAATCCATACTACGCTCCGTATCTTTCGCATTATATACACCAGCACCAACCAACGTCCAAGCTGGTTGATAGTAGTGCTTTTCCGATGGTTCCACTAGGCTGATTTTTAACTTCGAATTCGCTCTGTGCAATTGCGATGCGAAACTTATTCCCGCATTTCCGCCACCAATGACTAAAACTTCTGTCTTCATGTTGTAGATTTCTATCCGAAAGAACAAACCAATTTGGAAATTCCCCGTGACTAATATCACATAAATCAAATATCTTTTTGTATAATTTGCGTCATGATCGATTTTTGGAACCAGCGATACAGCGACCCCAACTTTGCATACGGAAAACTACCCAACGAATTCTTCAAAGAACAATTACAACTATTACCTCCAAACTCGAAAATACTATTCCCTGCCGAAGGGGAAGGCCGAAATGCGGTTTATGCCGCAACACAAGGACATCTCGTTAGGGCATTCGATCAGAGCGAGCAAGGGAAAATTAAAGCACTTAACCTCGCAGAAGAATTGGGAGTGTCCATTCAATACGATGTGTGTTCTGCTACCTCCGTAGAATACTCAGTGCACCAATTTGATGCCATCGTTTTAATTTATGCGCATTTCCATCAATCTCAAAGAAACGAACTGCATCAGCGATTTTTACCCTGGCTTAAACCCAATGGATTCATAATTCTGGAAGCTTTTTCGCAAAATCATCCTCCATTTCAGCAAGAATACCCCAATATAGGAGGACCGTCTAGCCCCGAACTTTTGTATTCGGAAGAAATAATTAATCTAGACTTTCCCAATTTCGAAATCCTAACCTTAAAAACTGAAATCATTGAACTTCAAGAAGGTAATTGTCACAGTGGTAAAGGTTCTGTTGTCCGATTTGTTGGCAAACTACCCTCTTGATAATAACCATTCTTTTAACTCTTTGCCGAAATTCAGATATCCCAAAATCAATACGCTTAACAATAAAGAACAACCTAAAGATAACCAAACTATAGGAGTAGTATTTAAAGCCGATGTTAATCCAAATACCGCCCAAAAAATAGAGAAGATCACGGCTGGAACCACAATCTGAAAAACAAAAAATTCGACATACTTCCAATTCCAAATAAATAAATCTCTTTTGTGAGCACGATAAATGCAGCCCAGCGCAAAAACCAGTTGGGTTGCTAATCCACCTTCTAAAGCACCAAATGGACCCATTAGCGGAATCCGTAATCGATCTACCAATACATTGATAATTAAGCAGACAATAGCTAAAAAGGAAAGCCATCGTACATCTCCCGCTGCAGTAACCAAAGTACCAAATACGTGTACAGTGCTCATAGCTACAAAAACCAACATAAATCCAAAAAATAACTGACCCATATTAAATGCCTCCGCATCCACCGTAATTTCATAAAACATTGCCATCAAGGATTTTCCGTAAAAGTAACCTGCAAAGGCTGCCAAAACCGATACCATGAAAACTAATCGGAACCCCAACCAAACCAAAGGTTGTAGATCCAATTTTTCCGCTAATCGTTTGCTGAACAAGGGCAATAACTGAACACTCAACATCGAACTAAATATCAAGGCGGCATCCAAAAATCGATACCCCTTGGCATACATGCCATTGGCTAAGAAACCTGGATTTTCAGGTCGAGGAAAATCATCAGGCAACGATAATTCCGAGGTGATATCCAAAGTAAACCACTGCAACATCTGAATATCCAATCGTGTAAATGCACTCATGGCTAACCCCAAAACTACAAACCAACCCATCCCTTGAACCCAAGTTGAAAAAGAAACTGTTGAGCTATTTAAAGTTTCATTACTCGCATCAAATTCTCCCGTTAACTTCTCAGATTTACGACCTAAAATATCTCCCCCGGTACAAATAACACCCAGTAAAAACGCTACCAAATATCCCAAACCCTGTGCTACTAAAAATTTCTCAACACCGTTACTCCCTATCCCAGTACCTGAAAACAATCCAAATGCAACAATCAAAACCACAATTGCTGTAAAGCGGTCCGCCACACTCACAATACTATCCCATTTAAACAAATGCCTGCCTTGTAGTACCGATCGAACCAATAACACAAATGCAGCTAACACCTGATTAACAACCACTAATCCGATCAAATTCCATTGAATAGTAGGTTGAACAGCAGAAAATACAAGGACCAACAAAACATACAAAAGCCCTAATCCGAGTCGTAAACCTACAATTCGTTTCCACGAATTCAAGGAACCCGATATTGCTATTTCTCTGCTTATAAATGAGTTAATGCCTGCATCCAACAACACGGCAAACAAGGTTCCAATACCCAAATGCACCGCATACTGGCCATATATACCATCCCCCAATTGCAATTGAATTTCACGTTCAATCAGTAAAATCCAAATAGGTTTGATCAGCCAATTAAGGGCTTGTAACCAAAATAAATTTTTCAAAAATGAACCTTGCACCGCCTCAAAGGTAAAGAAATTCCCTACCCATTGTATCTTTGCAAAACCAAGGATTTACTTGTTTGTTGTCTCAATAATGCACGATTTAGAACCCCATTTTGCTTGGCTCAATCAATACAGCGCTGCCGATGATCAGCGTTCGCCCTTTTATCAACGCGAGTATAGTGAGTTCTATTTCGATAAAACGGTTTACAACTATTTAATCCATCCTCAGTGGGACCAATTTGGCTCCAGCACCTTATACATTAAAATTTTGTTTGCCGATTATCACGATAAATTTGCCATTATCGAGATGATTGGTGAATGGAACGATGCATTGTACAACGATATCATGACGTTAAAACGCGAAGTTCTAGAATTGATGATGGCCGAAGGAGTTAATAAATTCATTTTACTGGGTGAAAACGTGATGAATTTTCATGCCAGTGACGATTCTTACTACGAAGAATGGTTCCAAGATGTAGAAGAAGGTTGGATTGCTATGATTAATTTCCGAGATCATGTAATCGATGAATTTCGTCAATATCGAATCGATTATTATCTCAATTTCGGCGGACAATTAAACGAGCTTCTATGGCGAAAAATGGGCCCGCGTCAATTGTTCAACTTTATCGACGATATATTGAGCAGACGATTGAAATAAAAGACGTATTTTTGCGCTTCCTTTGAATTTTCAATCATGAGAGAAATCCAATTCCGAGAAGCCTTACGCGAAGCGATGCAAGAAGAAATGCGTCGTGACGAACGTGTTTTTTTATTGGGCGAAGAAGTTGCAGAATATAACGGTGCATACAAAGTTAGCCAAGGAATGTTGGCAGAATTTGGAGCCAAAAGAGTTATTGATACTCCTATTGCAGAATTAGGATTTGCAGGTATCGCCGTAGGTGCCGCTGCTAATGGACTTAGACCTATTTGTGAATTCATGACCTTCAACTTCTCATTGGTGGCCATTGATCAGGTAATCAACTCTGCTGCAAAAATGAATTCCATGAGTAATGGCCAATATACTTGTCCGATGGTATTCAGAGGTCCAACTGGAAGCGCAGGTCAATTAGCCCAACAACACTCTCAGAATTTTGAAAATTGGTATGCCAATACCCCTGGTTTAAAGGTTGTAGTTCCTAGCAATCCTGCCGATGCAAAAGGATTATTAAAATCTGCGATTCGGGATGAAAACCCCGTGATTTTCATGGAAAGTGAGCAGATGTATGGTTTCAAAGGCGAAGTACCTGAGGAAGAATATCTAATCCCATTAGGAGTTGCCAAAGTAGCTAAAACCGGAAGTGATGTTACCATCGTGAGCTTTGGTAAAATGATGCTGCGTGTTTGGGATGCCGTTGCCGAATTGGAAAAAATGGGAATTAATGCTGAAGTAATTGATTTGATGTCGGTTAGACCTATAGATTACGATACAATTATCGCTTCTGTAAAGAAGACTAACAGATTAGTTATTGTGGAAGAAGCGTGGCCATTGGCATCTATTAGTTCCGAAATCAGTCATATTGTTCAGCGCAGGGCATTCGATTACTTAGATGCTCCTGTTCACCGCGTAACATCTATGGACACCAGCCTTCCTTATGCTCCAACATTCGTTGAGGCCTATCTTCCTAATGTTGCGAGAATCATCGATGCCGTAAAAGCGGTAACCTACAGAGCATAATCCGGCTTTTTTATTACTTTTAACTATGTAACTCCGGGGGTAGAATTTCCCTATCTTATTATTATTTGCTTTTCTAACTTATTAGTTACCTCACCAATATGCCACGCATCCGTATTGTTTTGGTCGCAAATTTTCAAAAAATCAGTCACCGTATTTGGATGTACAGCGATGAGAAGTCCTCCACTGGTTTGAGGGTCTACGATCCAAGCAAAGGATTCTTGATTTACTAATTCCACTTTCTCTTGATAGGCATTCCAATTACGCATAGCATTATCCGGCAATACAAACTGCTGGGCCAAGGTAATAGCCACTTCTATTTTGGGTAAACGAGCCCCGTTTATTTCCATGGATACTTGGGATGCCTCGCACATTTCCAATGCGTGACCCAATAACCCGAATCCTGTAATGTCCGTAATGGCATGAACACCCAAAATTTTAGAAAGCTCAGCTCCTATAGCATTTGAACGGGTAATCCAAGAAAATAATTCACTGTCTTGATCGGCTGTACTTATTGCACGTTTATGCGCGGCTGCTAACATTCCAATTCCTAATGGCTTCGTTAAAAACAACCAATCCCCCACTCTAGCGCCTCCATTGGTCTTTAAGTTTTCTGCATCAACCAAACCCGTAACAGACAATCCAAATATGGGTTCCGGAGAATCGATGGAATGACCACCTGACATTGCAATTCCAGCCTCGATACAAGCCTCCACTCCTCCTTGCAACACGCCCTGAGCTAAAGAAATAGGTAGCGTATCTACCGGCCAGCCCATTATTGCGTTTGCCATTATTGGCTTTCCACCCATCGCCCAGATATCACTTAAGGCGTTGGTGGCTGCAGCTTTACCAAAAACAAATGGATCATTTACCAACGGAGTAAAAAAATCCACCGTCTGAAGTAAATACTGCCCATTCCCTAAATCATAGACAGAACAATCATCACCGGTATTATTTCCAACAATCAAATTACCGGCGGGGGCGCTTTGAATACCCTCCAACATAGATTGTAGAACTGCGGGCTGAATTTTGCACCCACAACCGCTGGCTTTTGCATAACGTGTTAATTGTATGAGCTCTTGATTATCAGACATGGAAATAATTCCCAAAGGTCGGAATCAATTGCTAATCTTCTTACACCTATACCTAGGTTTTAGTAAAATTTAAAAAAAAGTTTTTTTCTTTTGGGGGATTTGCATAATTGTTGTGTTATTGTCCAAAACGGGTATGAAACAGAAATTATTTTCCATCGCATTAAACCCTGTCGCCATGGGACTAATACTTCTAGGTGGTTTGGGTTCATGGGCAGCGTTATCACCCTATAACCATCAATCTAACAACGCGTTAACCGCCTTGCGTACGTTGTCTAATAATGCTTACCAACCGGGTGAGTTACTTAAATACAGAATTCACTACGGAGCTATCAACGCAGGAATAGTTAGCATGAGTGTTTCTCCCAACGCACAAAACATTTCTGGGAAAAACTCCTACGCAGTAAAAGTAGAAGGTGAAACAGTAAAGAGTTTTGAATGGGCGTATAAAGTGCGTGACAAATTTGAGAGTTGGATCGATCAAGGTTCGCAAGCGCCCCTTCGATATGCAAAAACCCTAAGGGAAAATGATTATTTCGCTCAGGATATTGCAATTTACGACCATGAAAACGCAAAACTTCGAAATAAAAAAGGCGAAATAACCATTCCAAAATACACTCAAGATATTGCTTCTGCTATTTATTATCTTAGAAACTTAGATTATAAAAAAGCTGCCATCAATACTCAATTTCCCGTAGATGTTTATATCGATAACGAGATTTTTCAATTGCCCATTACCTATAAAGGCAAAGAAGTTATAAAAACTGATATCGGTAAAATTCGTTGCATTAAACTCAAGCCACAACTAGTAGTAGACCGTGTTTTTGCGAAAGCCGATGCCATGACTGTCTGGGTAAGTGACGATGAAAACCGAATCCCAATTCGTATTCAAACCGATATACGAGTAGGTTCATTAAAAGTAGATATTACTCAATACCAAGGACTGAAAAATCCATTCAACTCTTTTGTTAAATAAATCTTTTACCTGCTACCAAAAAAATAAAATCGAGACAATAAAAGAAATTGCCATTATCCAGAAAAAACTTGAAGCTAAATTCTGAAGGCATTTATTTTCGGATAATAGATCCTGAAAATAGGTGTGTTCATTCCCCTCTTTACGCGCATCCATAGTAAGATAATTAAGATAGTTTAAGTGCAAATGCTAAAACAAAGTTCGCCACAAAACTCCTGCAAAAAATACCCAAAATTCGGTATTTTGACGAAGCACAAACTCCATTAAGGACCCTAATAAAGGGAACAGAACTTACGCAAAAGTTAATATTTTTATCCCTCAATGAAAACCCTGCTTACTCGCTGAGAAATCGAGGTTAACACTTCATAAGCGATGGTATTTCTTCGCTCCGCAACTTCTTCTACCAATATATTTTTGCCAAATATTTCTACCTCAACTCCGGGTAAACAATCTGAAATATGGGTAACATCCACCATCGCCATATCCATACAAATATTACCTACTAACGGCGCACGTTGACCTAGTACCCAAACCGTGCCTACCCCTTTACCATCCACCCGTAATAAGCCATCTGCGTAACCTATTTTGATAACGGCTATTTTTCGATCTACTGCCGCCACATCATGCATTCCATACCCAATTCCCTCACCCGCTTTCACGGTTCTTACTTGTGATATTTCCGTAACCAATCGATTCACTGGTTGGAGCTCAGCGCTTAATAATCCGCTGGGATCAATTCCATACAACCCTATCCCCAATCTAACCATGGATAGTTGAGCCTCCGGGAATCGCACAATTCCTGCGGAATTGTCAATATGTTTCAATACACTGTAGCCTAAAACCGATTCAATTTGCAATACTTCATAGGAAAACTGTCGAATTTGAAACCGCGTAAAATCATCACTTTGTAGGTCCTCAGAGGCCGATAAATGGCTAAAAACTGAAGCCACACGAATACGATGATCGTTCAATTGACTCAACAATACAGCTACCTGTCCCAACTCAAATCCCAAACGGTGCATCCCTGTATCCAATTCCAAATGTATCTTGAACGGATTTTCCACAGAACATGTCTGCTCAATTCCATCGCTATTAAAAGCAAATTTTAATAACTCATCGTACAATTCTTTAGAATATATTACTGGCTCTAACGAATTTTCTTTTAGCAATCTCCATTGGGTTGAATCCACATTCATCACCATTATTGGCGCCTTCACACCGGCTTTTCGGAGGGCAATTCCCTCATCTAAATAAGCCACTCCTAAATAATCAACTCCCAGAGAATCCAATCGTTTTGCCGCTTCGTATGTGCCGCTTCCGTACCCAAACGCCTTCACCATGCACATGATTTTAGAATCGTTTGTTAACTTCGATTTATACACTTGGAAATTATGCGCCAGCGCCGATAAATCAATTTCCAAATAAGTACCGTGGTGCCTCTCCTGCAATGCATCGGCTACCTTATCCAGTCCAAATCGGTGTGCACCTTTTACTAAAATTCCAGCATTGGATATCGAGTTTAAATCGCCAGAACTGAATAAGGTTTGAGCAGATGGATAAACCGAAACATTTCCAACGCTTGAAAACAAATTTTTGTGTTCGCTTAAAACATCACCAATTAAAAATAATCGATCCACTGAATACCGATTTAGTAAATTCTGCACTGATGTAATCCAAGTCTGTTGATCGCGAGAAATTTGCTCGAAATCGGCTAAAATTACCACTTTATGATAATGCGGTGATTGCTGCTGTAAAAACTCTAATGCAACTGCAAAACTCTCAATATCAGCAGAATACGTATCATTCAAAACCACATTGCCCCGTTTTCCCTGTACTAAAGCCAATCGGTTTTTCAACTTCGGCAAATACTGAAACATATCCAAATGTCCCTGATCCCAACGCTCAAAAGCTACCAACGTTAACAAGGCGCTCATGGTGTTTTCTCGTGAAGCGCTGTCTGTTTGGGATAAAGGAATGGTATGGGTTACCGAACGATGTATAAATTGCATTTTCAAATCACCCTCATGGTAGGGCAATACTCTAAAGGATGCTCCATTTTCTTGACCCCAGGAAATTGTCTTCATCATCGGAAACCGCTGTTTTAAACGGCTAACTTGTTCTCGCACAATCAATTTATCAAATGGATAAATCAACACATCTGCATCTTCGGCCAAAATCAATTTTTCCGCTACCTTTTCCTCCAAACTTGCAAATCCCACATCGTGTGCACCTCCTAAATGCGTAAAAACCACCAAATTGGGTTTTATCATCGAATGCAATGAACGCATTTCACCCCGTGCTGAAATCCCTGCTTCAATGATCGCTAAGCCACTGCTTTTAGGTATTTCCAAGAGACTAATTGCTACGCCCAATTGAGAATTAAAACTCCGTGGACTGCGATATACATCCGTAAAATCCTGTTGAAGTAATTTGAAGATCCACTCTTTTACTATCGTTTTCCCATTGCTACCTGTAATTCCCACAATAGGCATTGTCAATGATTTTCGATACCAACTCGCCAGTACTTGCAATGATTGTAAAACGTTGGAAACCTGGTAAAAAACCGCATCCGTCAGGGCACTCCAATCCGTTCTTATTTCGGACACCAAAAACTGCCTAACACCTAAATGATAGGCGGCCTCCACAAAGTCATGACCATTTCTTTTATCCGTTAATGCTAAAAATAATGTCTCAGAAAACAAGGACATGGCATCGGATGCTTGACGGGTATCAAATAAAATTTTGCTTACCTGTCTGTCTGAAGATCCATGTAAAATCAAACCTTCACCCGCCTTATTTACCAGATTCGCATTGGCCGTAAACACCTCATAACCCCCTAATCCTGGAGGAATCTCCACCGCTTTAGCCTCCAACAGGGCTACCAAATCAACAGCGGAAATTCGAAATCCCATGGGTTAATTACTCCGTAAATTTATTTCAGCACTATCCCCAATATTCAAACTCTGAATAGCTCCCATCAAAACTGCATCCGACCCAACTAAAGAATCCTCCAATAACGCACTATTCAATTCGGCACCCTGACCGATTATACTATTTTTCACAATCGATCGTTGAATAACAGCATTTTCTCCAATACTTACATCTGGCCCAATTATGCTGTGTTCAATTTTTGCTGAAGCCGCAATATACACGGGTGGGACGATAATATTGTTTTTTGAAAATTGGCTGTAATCTTCATTCGCCCGGCGTTTTAATAGATTTCGGTTTGTTTGAAGAATAATATCCTTTTTACCACAATCAAACCAAGCATCCACGGCAAATGTTGTGAACTTACAACCCCGATCGATCATGCATTGTAACGCATCCGTTAAATGGAATTCATTCTGCGTTTTAATTTCATTTTGAATGTTGTAATCCAAACATTCAAACAGCATGGTGGTATCCTTGATGTAATACAAACCCACTGCGGCCAAATTGCTTTTAGGTATTTGGGGTTTCTCACTTAACCGATGTATGGTTCCATCTTCCCGTAATTCCGCAACGCCAAATTGTCTTGGATCTTCCACCTTCTTTACACCCAATGCATTGCTATCTGCTCCCAATACATGTGAAAAATTCGCTTCAAAAATGGTATCGCCCAAAACAATCATCATCGGCTCACCTTCTTGGAAATGCTCTCGTCCTAACCAAATTGCATGCCCAATGCCCTTGCCCAAAGTTTGCATTACGAATTCGGTTTTACAGTTACTGTAATTTTCCCGTACATACTGCTCAATCCTATCGCCTAAATATCCAATGACAAATACAAAATCTTCAATTCCCTCTCCCACCAATCGATCCAAAATATGACCCAAAATTGGTTTACCCGCAACCGGGATTAAACTCTTAGGCTGGGTCTTGGTATGAGGCCTCAGTCTACTACCAATACCGGCAACGGGAATAATGGCTTTCATAATAGCAAACCTACACGATTTTTTGTAAAAGCACTTTAATTTTGAATGAAATCCAAACGAAAACAGTAGGAATCTTCCATTTTAACACGGTACTTTTCTCCAATTACAAGACCTAAAACAGCGATTACTTCTCCCATCTCATTGGATATCACGGGATAAATATCTTTTAAATAATTTTCGATTTTTAAATCGATAAATACATCGCTCAACAGTTTTTTCTTTCCGGATGCACTGGTAAAAAAATCTCCTTCATTTCTACTTCCCACCTTTAAATTCATGCCCTGAATCGATGGCGATACAAACACGGAATTTGTAGTAGTAACTCTTGTATTTTCTGATTTCCATCGATCAAAATCATGTTTTGTTACTTTTAAAATTTCCAGTTTCCCACCTGTAAATTTCGGTAGTTCCTTAAATAATTTCCAGCCAGTTCGAGTCCTGTAAGCCTCATATTTTTTACCCAGAATTTTACCACCAGTTTGTACCGAAAAACCTACTATTTTGTCAATTTGGTCCCTAGTAAACCCCAATGAAAGCAATTGTTCCTTGGCAAAATTCTTCATCTCCATATCCTCTAACCACCGTCGATTGCCTAAATGTTCTGGTAACCATAAGGAATCGTTCTCTTTATCTGTTTCCACCCACCGCTCCCATTCCAATAATAATTTCGGCTTGCTATCTGCCAACAATCGTTGTTGCTGTATACTCAATTCGTAAAACTCATTAACAAAATCCAAGCTATCGTGCAACGCAGGAATTATCCAATGCCTAATTTTATTTCGTAAGTAGGTTGGTTTTTGGTTACTCGCGTCCTCCCTCCAATGCCATCCATGTTCAATCGCTATTTCATAGATTTTCTCTTTGGAATACCCAAGCAAAGGCCGAATAATATCTCCATTCTCTACGGGTATTCCGCGCCAAGCCACCCGATAATTCCCTCGATATAGATACAAAAAGAAGTGCTCTAAATTGTCATTACCGTGATGAGCCGTGGCAATTTTTGCAAATCTCCCCGGAAACCGAGCCATGATTTTTTCAAAAAATGCGTAACGCGTGTGTCTGGCCGACATCTGCAACGAGATGCCTTGAGACATAGCCAACGCTTCGGGGCTGGACTGATGCACGAAACACTCAACGCCCAATTCTGCAGCTAGATTTTCTACTAAACGTTGGTCTTGAATACTATCTTCTCCACGCAAACCATAATTTACATGCGCTATTGCAAATGGAAAATTTAACTCCTTAAAAAATCTCGCCAAAACCACCGAATCTGCACCCCCACTTACCGCCAATAATGTTTCACATCGGTTTAAATTCCAATTCCATAGATTTGCCAACCGATTAAACTCTTTTAACACGTATTTTGCAAAGTTAATTCATTGCTTCAGTGACCGCGCTCAAATTTCGAATATCCCATGTCCTGTTCCTCCTTTTAGGAAGCATTTGGATCCATCAAGGATTAGCGCAACCAATCAGTCTTCAAGCAGGCCGAATGAAATCGTCCCGAAATAATGGGAAAATGATACAATTACTTAAAGACAATGTACGATTTGAACAAAGTGGATCTAGCGTTTTTTGCGATGAAGCGGAATATGATCCCGAATCCGAAAACTTAGTAGGTAAAGGGAATGTGCGAATTTTAAATCCCGAAGGTGTGGTAGTTACCGGTAGAAATTTATACTACAACAACAAAACCCATATTGCCAAAGTAGAAGGATCCGTTGTTCTTAAAGACGGCACCCTCGAATTAGCCACTCCATGGATTCAGTACAATACCCAAACTCAAGTAGGTTGGTATAATTCAGGTGGTAATATTACTGACAAGGACACCCGACTTACTTCACGTTCCGGCTCTTACGATCCCTCAAAAAAGACCATGTTTTTCCGATACAATGTGGTTCTTAGCACTCCCGATTATATTGTTAAAACGGATACACTTCAATACCGCACAGACTCCAAAGTGGCCAGTTTTTTTTCTGCCACTCAAATAGATTACAAGCAAAGTTCCATCACCTTCCAACGGGGTTGGTACAATACAGAAAAGGAAATTGGAACATTTTATCGTGAAGTTGGTTTATTCGAACCTGGAAAATTGTTGGTATGCGATACTTTGGAATTCGATAAAAAAAATGAAACCGGCAAATGTTGGGGTCATGTAATGATCAAAGATTCTGCCAATCAACTGCAAGGATGGGGAAAAACCGGTTGGTACAATGGAACGATAAAACAAATGCATTTGTTTGGTAACCAACAACAAAAAGCCCTCGTGTACCAAGTTGATAATCCCCAAGAACCATTTAAAATTTGCGCCGATACTCTA
Source organism: uncultured Flavobacteriaceae bacterium (assembly GCA_964554385.1). Taxonomy (GTDB): domain Bacteria; phylum Bacteroidota; class Bacteroidia; order NS11-12g; family UBA955; genus JAGKXC01. The sequence continues at coordinate 14,393 of CAZKOM010000043.1, forward strand.
TTGTATTTTAACGATAGTTTGGCCGAAAAAGCTTTCGATGCTATTTCCAACGTTGGCTTCTTGCAAGCAGGATTTACCGGTAAAACCAAACGATTAACCTCTTGGCGTACCGATTCCACTGTACGATTTTCCAGCAAACCCGTATTGTGGGACTCCGCCACTCGAATTTCTGGAGATTCCATGTACATGGTTGTAATCAATAAACAAATTCGTCAACTACATGTGTTTCCTAAAGCTTTCTCCATATTAGAAGAAGGCGAAGGTTATTTTTCTCAAGTTTCTGGCGATTCCATGGTGAATTATTTTAATCAAAATCAACAAATTCAATCGGTTAAAGTATTTCGAAAATCAAAAAGCATCTACTTCGTTCGCAATGATTCAAATCGTATTGAATCCGCCAATTTCATTGAAGGTGGCGACATGCGAATCAACATGAATAATGGTAAATTAGAAACGGTTACCTTCTTCAAAAATCCGGAAGGAACGCTGTTCCCCATCAATCAATTACCAAAGGATAAAAAGGAATTGCCCGGTTTCCTATGGGATCCGGAAAACAAACCCAATCCTGATTTATTTGAACCATACTTTAACGCAAAAATTCCTACATTACCTTATGCTGTTAAACCGGCAAAATCCAAAAAGAAGGAGGTAAAACGATGAAATTAAATTCACTGCGAATTCTCATTCTTTCTATTTTACTGTGTTGCAGCCCAAAAATTTCTAAAGCTCAACTGGTTGGAATTGTAACCGATACTTCCTGGGCACCTATACCCAATGTTAAACTTTTCGATAAATCGGGAATTACCTTATCACAGACCCGTCTTGATGGTTTTTTTGGATTAACACTTAGAACTGGCACCTATAAAATCATTTTCTCTCACCCCGATTTCTACCCTCAAGAAATTCCAATTATCGTTCAGGGCAACTATAAAGATACATTGAAAATTGTACTGACACCCAAAACCGAACGAATTGAAACACTGGTAATTAACAAAGAATGGAAGGATCCAGGTCCGGGGTACATGCGACAAGCAATTCTCATGAGAGACTCTTGGAGCAAACGTATTCCCGCTACATCGTCTGTTGTTTACACCAAAGCATACGAAGAATCGAAAACCATATTCAACTCCAAAAAACAAAAACCAACTGGTTCCTTAGATAGCTTGTTGAATTCGCTCTCAACCACACATCAAATTGCAGACAGCGGCACGGAAACATTGGCAAACAAGAAAATAATTTCTCCCGATACCAGTAAAACTATTGATTCAACAACTAATACCTTCTCATTAAAGCATATTGCCAATACTTCTAAGGATTATGATAGAATAACTGATACGCAACGAATCAGTGCTTTTATGGAAATTCTTATGATTCGAGACCAAGCCTACCCCAATAAGTTAAAAGAAGTTAGACAGGGTGTTCGTAAAATCGGCTCAAAATCATTTCTGTTTTATTTAACCGCCTCGGATGGCGATTTCAACCCATACCAAAACCTATTTCAGGTACCTGCACTTTGTCCATTGCCCGTAATGAGTCCACTAAGTAATTCGGCATTGCTTGCTTATAAATTTCAATATAAAGGGAGTTATGAGCACCCAAAATGGGGAAGAGTATTAAGAATTCACATGCAAGGCAGACAAACCGCGAATGCCACAGTAGACGGAGAATTGGAATTGGTTGAAAATGGATTTTGGATTTTAAAATCATCCTTTGATTTTCCAAAACACCTGATGGCGGAGTATGATGAAATGAAAATTGTTCAGTATTTCGATAAAACGGAACAAAACTGGATAATTTCCGATTCCATGCGTTTTTATTATTCTGCAAAATTTGGGAAAACAACGCTATCTGCCACTACAGCGGTGGATGTTAAATCCCGAACTATCAATCCCCAATGGAAAAAGAACCATTTCGGATTGGAAATCAGTAAAACCATCGATAGCGCTTATTTACGAGATTCTTCGTTTTGGGAAAAACAACGAAGTAGTCCATTAAGCTATGGACAAGCGAGAGCAATTGCTGTAAACGATTCGCTACAAAGAGTTTACACTTCTGATAAATACTTAGATTCAGTAGAAAAATCCATTAACACCGTAAATTTCAAATCCCTGGTTTTGGAAGGTCAAGGCTATAAAAATCGCAAGAAGGGTTTGGAAATGTCGTTTCAACCATTGTGGACCGTTTACCAGCCCTGGTGGCCTGGAGGCACACGAATAAGCATGTTCTCACGAATCGATAAAACGTTCGAAAACAAACGTAGTATATCGGTTAGTGAAAATATCAGTTATGGATTAAGAAACCAAGATTTACGGGGAACTGTCTATCTATCAACCCTCTATAATCCCTATAAAAGAGCTAGTTTCACGGTATCTGGCGGTCGTGACTTTGGAGTGATTAATGGAAATGCTGCCTATATTGATATGTTTCGAAGGGATAATTTCTATGTTCACAATCATGTTACTGCCTACCATAACCAAGAATTAATTAATGGACTATTCTTACGGTTGCAAGGTGAATATTCCAGCCGAGAAGATATGTCGAAATACCAATTTGATGAATTTGGCGATAGTTTATTTGAAAACAATAAACCGTCTGTATTTAATAACAATACAGCTTTTTATGCTACAATTAATTTGAGTTACACACCCTTTCAACGCTATATATCAGAACCAAAACAAAAAGTAATTCTCGGATCCTCTTGGCCAACCTTTGGTATACGATTTAAAAAAGCATTACCGGGTGTTTTGGGCAGTACAATAGATTATAGCTATCTGGAATATTATTTAAATCACGATTTCCCCATTGGATTATTTGGAACTTCAGAAATTAAGGCCAATAGTGGTAGCTTCTTAAATTATCGGAATATCAGTTTGATCGATTATCGTTATCAAAGGAGAGGGGATGCCACTATCTTTACTCCGCCCTTGTATGCTTTTCAACAACTAGACAGTACATTTTTTACATTCAAACGCTTTGTAGAAGTGCACTACCAACATCGATTTAACGGAGCATTGGTAAATAAAATCCCTCTAATTAAAAAGCTCAGTTTAAGTGAACGAGCAGGAGTAAATATTTTGTATGCCCCAGAGCGCAGAAATATGTTTTTTTATGAAGGCTACGCTGGTATTGATAAATTAATTAGGGTCTGGAGAGATCGATATAAAATTGGGATCTATTACACCGCGGGCTACTCCAATCTCTTTGAAAAACCTCGGTATGGTTTCAAAATAAATTTTGAATATTACGATCGATATAACAATAAATGGTAAATTGAATGTATGAAAAAGTTAATTCCTGCAATCGCTCTGTTTTCTATTTTATCCCATAATTTTTTACAAGCAAATTCGAACACGAGATTTGAACCTCTATCTCATCAAGTTGCTTTAAGAAAAAGTCCAAAGCTTACTCCTGTAAAACGACATTCAATCACACCCATGCTTAGTTTGTCGAACACCAGCACAAGCAATTTCATCTTACAAGTAAGTCCAACCTTGCTCTGCGAGTACACCTCCGGAGAAACACTCAATACACCCATGGCTATACGATACCAATATCGCATGAAACAAGGGAATCGTTTAGGATTTGATTATATGAACATGTACTCGTCCTTCGGATTCTCTCCCAAAGCAAAAGACAATACGTTGGGGTTTTATGGACCCATGGTCCCCGCTTTCTCATCCAATTTACATGGATTTAATGTTCATTATTCTAAAGCAATTGATATAAAACTTCTAGAGGTTTTTGGATTTGTTGGTGCAGGAGGATATCTCACAGGAAAACCCATTTCTTCTACAGCCGACTATTCGTGGTATAAAAATGCCTCGGCTGAATTTTATGATTTTGCCCCTGCAGTAACCCATAATGTAATAAAATCATTTATTCCCATGTTGAATTTTGGTGCAGGTGTGCGTTTAAAACACTTGGAAGGAGGAATTAATAATCAATTTTCATTAAGCAGCCCAATAAAGGCAATTGAATACCAAGGAAATACCTTCCAAAATAATATTCGATTAAAAAGCATAGGCTACTACATCGCGTATCGCTGGGAATTTTAAATTCGGTAACGCGTCATTTCATTAGCGGTATTTTAAAGCACAAATAATTGCCCTCCTAACCATGTGCAATAGAGATTTTTTACAAGACGAATTTCTCGTACGCCTATTTTAACTTATTTACTAAAAATCACTTATAAAAACACAGTCCATCCTGGATCTGTGAATACATAATTTATTGCATTTTACACAAATTATTTGTTGATTTTTAATCGCCAAAAATCTATACATCAGTAGTTTGTCAAAAAACTTATTGTATTTTTTACTATAACTCGATAAATCTTCTATATTTGAAAAAAATCTATATATATGAAGAGAATAATTACTATGGCTTTTGTTGCGGGATTAGCAGCCAGCAGCATGGCACAAATTGCCGGCACTTGGAAGTGCACCTTTATTGGTGTAGGACCAAATAAAGGCGATTTTGGTTGGTTTAGCACTGGAATTGATGCAAACAACAGACCTTGTTTAGCAGACGATGAGTATGTATTCAACTCCGATGGAACCTTTGAAAACAAATTAGGTACCGAAACTTGGTTGGAAACTTGGCAAGGTGCTGCTGCAGAAGGCTGTGGTGCTCCAA
>CAZKOM010000044.1:0-18936 GCA_964554385.1 uncultured Flavobacteriaceae bacterium
AGATGTAGAAAATGGAGCTTTTGTAATATCAATATTGGCTTCATAAATATGCTCTTCCACTCCTTCGCCCGTGTAATCATAATTCGTTGGGGTACATGGACTGCTTGCGGTTGAACATCTCGGAGTGATATCTCGTATACTTACTCTAGACAAGGAAAGAGAATATCTCGAAGTACTCTGTCCACCGTTATTACCAGCATACCAATACAATAGACTCCAACTTGGCGGCGCAGCAGCACCCCTACAATCGCGATAGAAGGTGATAATTATTTTATATTTACCATTACCCAAACATTTGTATCCCATATCCGCTCCCATAACGTGATCCGCTTGTGCCGGTTTAACTGAAAACACAAACAAAATCATGAAAAAGAATCGGAACAATTGTTTGATATAGTTAGTATTGATCCCTGTGTTTAACATGTAGTTTAACGAAATTATTTATAATGCATTACAATGCCAAATTCGGAAATAGAAATAAACGTTTATTTTCTAAACAATTAATTCCATGAGCAACGAAATGGACAATTAAAACATGTAACGTAATAGACGTTTTAGAATAAAAAAATGATGCCTAAATGGCTAGAAAATGTACCAATTCCAGTTAAACAAAGCCCAGTAACTGCTTAAAAGCTATCCAAACATTCTTTTTTAACTCGGTAGACAACAACATGGAATTAAAACCGGGTAAAAAAATCAGCTTCGAGTTATTGAAATTACTCATAGAATAATGCTTCATTGCCGGGTTCACAAGAGGAGAATCAGACCATAACACGCAGTATTCTGCATCAAACTCATTCCATAAATCCGGCGATAATGTCATTCCCTTAGAATTGGACATTGATTTAATCTTTAACGAATTTTGAGTATTGATCATCGCCACATCCATAAACTGTATCGGCAATCCTTCTACTTTTAAATTCGTCATTAATTTCTCATACGCTTCGCGCGTAGAATCAGAAAATACACCGTCACTACTGTCAACAAACAAATTCAGTATTTTCACTTTTTGTTTTGGATTTTGAATTGGTTGTGTAGTTTGGGAGTTTTCAGACTGTTTAGTTTGTGTGGTTTGTTGGTTTTGTTGAATTTGACCAAGTTGTTCTACTGCATTTTGTGTGGAGACTTCCCCAGCATACCCATTGGGATTCGCGGTAACATCTAAAGAGTCGTTTTTTACAATATCTTTTAAGGAACCTATTTGAGATTCACCCTCTGGTAACGATTGAATATCAGATTTTAAGATAAAAATCTCCTTTCCAAATAAGGGTAACAATAACAAAGGATTTTCAATATTTTGTTGATTTGTTCCGGTTTCCATGATTCGATTTGTTACCTTTGTTGAGCTATGGGATTCGAAATTACGATTGAAAAATCAGAAATTAGTAGAATTAAAGATTTTGACCCCCAAAATATCGGTTTTGGCAAAATTTTCACAGACCACATGTTTTTGGCCAATTGGAATGGCAAAGAATGGACAAATCCTAGAATTGTCCCTTATGGACCTCTCAGTTTAAGTCCTGCCACAAGCGCCATTCATTACGGGCAATCCATTTTTGAAGGCATGAAGGCTTTCAAAAGCCAAAAAGACGGTAAAACATTACTATTCAGACCATTAGAAAACTGCAAACGACTAAATAAATCGGCAGAAAGAATGGTTATGCCATCGGTGCCGGAAGATTTATTTATGTCCGGCCTCACTACCCTACTTGAATTAGACGAGGCGTGGATCCCAAAAACGGAGGGCGGTGCATTATATATTAGACCCTACATGTTTGCAACTGATGATTTTATTGGAGTAAAACCATCCGAGAATTTCATTTTTGCGATTTTTTGTTGTCCCGTTGGACCCTATTACAACAAGGCGTTAAGAGTAAAAGTTGAAGACGAATTTTCCCGCGCAGCTCCCGGTGGTGTTGGATTTACGAAATGCGCTGGTAATTATGGTGCAGCCATGTATCCAACACAAAAAGCACAAAAAGAAGGTTTTGATCAAGTGTTATGGACCGACCCTGTAACCCATCAATGGGTAGAAGAAACAGGGACTACTAATTTATTTGCCGTTATTAACAACACTGTTATAACTCCCTCACTTACCAATACATTGTTAGCGGGAATAACTCGGGATAGTGTAATTACTGGCCTTAGACATCTTGGATATTCGGTACAGGAAAGACAATTATCAGTTCAGGAATTAAAGGATGCCATTGCCAATAAAACGTTGAATGAAATGTTTATAACGGGCACGGCAGCAACATTAATTTCAATTCAAGGGTTTGGCCACAGAGGTGAATATTACGAAGTGCTAGAAAACGGAGACATCACCACCTCATCGGCTATCAAATCATTTCTAGATTCTTTGCGGTATGGAAATATCGAAGATCCATTTGGTTGGACGCTATCTATATAACTAAATCACTGATCATTAATACATAGGTAGATAAATCCCCATTTTTTGAGTTTGAAATCAAAACTACATTGGTTTCCAAACCCAAAGGATTTTTACAACGTTTGCTACTATTAGTTAAAATGTCGTATTAAACTAAATCCGAACCCGTAAAACGATTTGCTATGAATGCGATTGGTTCGAGAATCATGGAACATCTGCATGTTTGCATTAGGCTCTAAAACTACGGTAAAATTCCTGTTGATACTGATAGATGGCCCCAGTGCAACTTTCATATCCATAGTTGTTAATCGTTGATTTTCAATAGAATGGAATTCGAAATCACTGAAGTAATATCCGCTACTTTTTATTGTCTTACCGGGGGAAATTTGCATTGCTACGCGGAACGGGGTTTTTCCTAAATACATCAACTTTCTAAATCCAATAGGAATAGAAATTTTTGTGATTTGGTATTTAATTCCACCTTGTGTTGTAGTGAGTTCGTTCACTGTTGAATCGAAATAAATCACCTGTCTATCATTGGGATTTGGAAATCCAATAAGCACCGAACTATCTCGAACCGTGTACGAATTCCACTCACGTTTTTGCCATTGACCATTGCCTTCCCATTCGCCATACGACATCCCCACAGCCAATTGAATTCCGTTTGACATGTCTTTCAATAAAGACAATTGATAGTGCGCGTTATATTGATTTCCTAAAACGCTTAATGGTAGAGTTTCATCAAAATTAGTAAGTACCCTACTGCCTGTTCCCACCGACAATTCTAAATGGTATGGAGATTCGAAATTGCCCGGTCTAAAATAACGGTTTAGTTCATCCTCCTCTAAATCAACAAAAACCACTTCAAAATCAGATTTTGATAATGGATCTGGGATTTCAAACATCTGTAGCCCTTTACCGTGGGTTAACGCCAACAACGCTTCTATATCTAACCAACGATTACTTTCATTTTGTTTTTCTAATATGATCCCAGCTATAGTTTCGTCCGTAGTTTGAGGTATTTCAACTTCAGGTAAGGGAGATTCAACTTTGGTTATGGGTGTTTCAACTATGGATAAATTCGCTTTTTCGATTGTTACAGGAACCTCAACCATTGATTTTGGTATTTCAATTGCTGTTTCAAGGATTTCCCTATTTTCAACCGCATTTATCTCAGCAAGAATTATTGATTTTTCTAAGGATTTCTGGGAAAAAATAGCCGAGTTTGTTTCAGCCGATTGTTTTACCAACTTTTCAAACGACTGCTTTGACGCTGGTTCTGCATCCGCTACCGGTTTAGCAGAGTAGTCGTTCTTTGCATATGAATCGTTATCAGCGTTAACGTCCTTGACTTCCGGCTGTTCTTTTACATTGGATTTTTGCGCTAGTCCTTTTTGATTCTCTGCAATAACAATGGATTGTTTCACTTTTCCATGCGAAGAACTCCATGCAAAATACCCCAAACCAGCCGCGGTAAACAAACCACCTACAACCACAATCCTTGGCCAAAATAATAACAGCCTACGTTTCTTCTTTTCTCTGCGTTGCATTACCTCCTCGAAGGTCATACGCGCGTTTAGCGGTGACTCTAAGTCGTGAATTTGATCTACAATTTGTTTTTTCAAGTACGACATTAGGAAGGAGAATTTAAGGGGTTAGACGATGGATTTTGTTTAATAAAAGCAAATTGCAAGGCCTTTCTAGCTTTTGAAAACTGGGATCGAGAAGTACCTTCATCGATTCCTAGTTCTTGTGCAATTTCTTTATGACTATACCCTTCAATGGCGTACATATTAAATACGGTCCTGTAACCAACGGGTAATGATTCTATCAACGACAATATTTCTTTTACCTGTAGATTATTCAAACTTTCGTCGTCAAATCCAAGGTGGTATTCTTCCTCGGTTAGAGAGTCTAGAACATGTTTTCTTGCCCTAATTTTATTGATGCATTGATTAACGGTAATGCGTCTCATCCAAGTTTCCAGGGAGCTATCCCCTCTAAACTTTGATAAGTTATCGTATATCTTTACAAAACTCTCCATGAGTGCGTCTTCGGCTTCTTCGGTATTATTACAATAGCGTTGGCACAATGCGAACAATTTTTTGGAATATCGGTTCCAAAGTTCGCGCTGACAGATTCGGTCTTCGCGCTTGCAACCCTCTAACAATTCTTTGTCCGTCATGCCGGTGTTTGATTTTCATGACTCCTTTAGGAAGTTAAAGCCTTAGACAAGTTTAATTTCAAAACTGTTGCTTCCTGCAGGAATTATTTTTACAAGTTTCGAAAAAAAGGAAGGGTTTTCCACATCCGGTGGCAATAATTTTCTTTCAAGATTGATAATGAAGTTGTTGTTTTACTGCAATGTTTGTTTGGCCGATTGTACTTCTAAGAAAAAATCTATTCATTAAAAACACCTTTAAGTATACACTGATTGCGTTCGTATGCTGTGTTTCAGTTTTTGATGTTTCGGCTCAATACATCAAGCAAACTTCGTTAAATACTGCTGAAAAACTTGTTAAAACTTTATCGTTCGAAAAGCAAGTAGCACAATTATTGATGGTACCCGCGTGGTCAAAGGACAACCAAGTAGACCCAATATTGGTTAAGCAAATCAAGCAATACGGAGTTGGGGGGATAATTTGGTTTCAGGGGGATTTAATAACTCAGGCGTATCTTAACAACTATTACCAACAAGAGAGTCTGTTACCTCTGTTGGTAGGCATAGACGGAGAATGGGGGTTGTCCATGCGATTGTCCAATCAGTATAAATATCCTTTCGCGTTAACATTAGGTTCGGCATCCCAAGTAAAAAAGGAATTATTAACCGAAGAATATAGTTACCGAACCGGCATGTATATTGGATGGGAATGCAAGCGAGCAGGTATACACATCAACTTCGCCCCAGATATAGATGTTAACACAGAGCCCAACAATCCCATTATTGGTTTTCGTAGTTTTGGATCAGACGAGGCTCATGTTGCCCAATTGGGATTAGCATTTTCGAAAGGGTTACAAGAAGCAGGTATTTTAGCCTGTGCCAAGCATTTTCCAGGCCATGGAAATACCATTGTAGATTCCCATAAAGACTTACCCACTATTACCCTTCCCCTTTCGGAAATCGAAAAAACACATATCGAACCTTTTCGAAAACTTGTAAATCAGCCTGTTGCAAGTATAATGATGGGGCATTTACAAGTTCCTAGCATGGATAGTTCTGGTCTTCCAGCTTCATTGTCGAAAACCATTATTAACGATTGGGTTCGGGGTAAACTTGGATATAAAGATTTAATTATTACCGATGCTTTGAACATGAAAGGGGTTGCGAAAATCTCCACCCCCACTGAAGTTGCATTCATGGCTCTACAAGCGGGTAATGATATTTTACTTTTCCCAGAGGATGTAGGTGGTTTTATAGAAATGGCCAAATCGGCCAAAGAGAATGGCTGGTTGGATAGTGTTGAAATTGCTGAACGGGTAAAGCGAGTAATTGCAGTAAAAATACAACTGGGTTTATTCCAGCAACGATTAACAGAAATACCTGGGCTATCAAACGATGTTCAACAATTACAAAAAGAATTTGAGTCGATCTACGAACAAGAAATCACCCAAAAGTCTACCGTAAACCTGCAACCTACCGTAGGTAGTATATCCGGATTACCATGGAAACCCTATCAATCCGATAGTATTTTACCTGTTTTTATCGGGGATAGTATTTCTTTTCAGGTGTTAAAAAAACTACAAGGTTATAATTATTGCAAATACCCTGTTTTTGTTAATTGGAATGCCGATTCAGTTAAATTCAATATCGTACTCAAATCCATCTACCAACGACATTCGCTTCGTTCAAGAATTGTTGTTTTTGGTCTTGACTTCCCAGTTTGGGGCACAAAATCACGTCTTTTACCGTCTAAAATCACCCTGTTTTTACAGGAACTTCAAAACAAGTACCGAATGGTTTATTTGCACGCAGGTCATAGTTACGCTATCCGAGAGCTGCAACAAAAAAGTACGGTTCCTATGGTTATCGTTCATGAAAATGCCATCAGTAAAATTCATGCAGGAATAGAAAACATATTTGGGGCATATTCAGGACAAGGAATTTTACCCGTTGAAATTAAAAATCCCAGTTCCCTGGTTTTAAACTCCGTTAATAATTGGAAAAGTCTGCCTAATCATATTCCTCCGTATTTAGAAGGAAAAGACCACTTTCAACGTTTGCAATATTTGCAACAAACCGCGGCTATTGATTCCATGATGCAATTAGGAATATCGGAAAAATTATTCCCCAGTGCTCAATTGGTGGTTTTAAAAGACGGTAAATTGTTTTACGAAAAATCGTTTGGGCAGCTCCCCGACTCCACTGAAACATTGGTTGGACCACAACAAAATCAACGACTACGATTATTGCAAGAAAGTCCGGGAAATAGCGGCCCTAAAATCACTGCTAACAATCAACATGTTTACGATATTGCGTCGATCACCAAAATAGCTGCAACAACCGCTGCCATTATGAAATTGGTTGAAACCAAAGGCATTAAGTTGGACGTAGGGATTGGTACCCTTTTTCCGGAGGTATCGGCTAGTCCATGGGCAACGTTAACCTTACGAGAGTTACTAATGCACAGAACCGGATTGATCGCATTTCTCCCATTAACTTCCAAATTCATTGAACATGGTGCTCAGGTAAGAATCAATAGTAATGCCGGGGTGAACAAGTTAATGTCGGACAACCAACAAATGCCCGTTGGACATGGAGTTTGGCTTGATCAATCGTGGGGAAATACCGCCTGGGAATGGATTAAGAAATTAACGCCCTTGGCCGACAAGGCCTACATTTACAGCGATATCAATTTTGTAATTCTCGGCAAATTCATTGAATACGAAACCGGTATGGGTTTAGATCGATATATGGATCAAGAGTTTTACCGGCCGATGGGCTTAACCACTATGGGGTTCAGACCATTACAGAGAAATATACCGCATTATCAAATTGCACCTACTTTTATTGACACATATAGTGTGACATCCGGTTTGGGAAGGGGATTGGTTCAAGGTTATGTACATGATCCAACCGCAATGTTTTTAGGTGGAGTAGCGGGAAATGCAGGGTTGTTTTCTAATGCACACGATTTAGCTTGCTTCATGGAAATGTTGCGTTCTGGCGGAATTTGGAATGGAAAACGATATCTAAAATCCAGCACCGTTGCTCATTTCACCACCAGTGTTGGTCATATCAAAACGACTAAAAAGGGTGAAAAGATTTTTCATTACCGCGGATTGGGCTTCGATAAAGTAAATGGCAAAGAAGGATTAAAAAACAATGTATTTGAAGGGGCTCCCGAAAGCTTATTTGGTCACAGCGGCTACACAGGAACTTGGGCTTGGGCTGATCCGGAAAGCGGTTTGGTATTTGTATTCTTATCGAACAGAACCTTCCCCACCGATACCAATAAAAAGTTGGCCGAAACAGGTTTCAGAGGCAGACTATTGGAGGTAGTGTATAAAAATCTACCGAAAGAATAACGACAGGTCCATTCCACCCAAATTCCCACTACTCATCAATAGTAAAACCTGGTGTTTTGAAGTTGGATTATTTAAAGCATTTAAAACCAATTCCTGCAATGCAGAAGGAGAACTGATGGCTTGTCCAATACCAAATCGAAGTTCAATTTCATCGGCACTGGGGATAGGCATTTTTTTCAACGCAAATACATGAGGATCAAATAAAATAAACGCTTGATTTGCCGGTTGTAGGGTTTGGTTATACCTCGACATAAATTCGGGGTTTAAACTAGAAAAAGTATGTACTTCAAACACGGCAATAAACTGAGAATCTGGATATTGTTCTCTCACCGCATTCACGGTGGCAGCTACTTTAGACGGAGCATGAGCAAAATCTCGAATTACAGTTAAGGATTCTGATTGGTGGATAATTTCCATGCGTTTCGCGGTTCCGGGAAAAGTAGATAGCCCTTGCCATGCATTGATTTCCTCGATACCTACCCATTTTGCCAACTTCACTACCCCAGCTGCATTTTGTAAATTGTGTTTACCAAAAAATGGTAGTGTAACATGTGTGGGATTCCCGTTGGTATCGGCAGTTAGCAGGACCCCGTATTGTTGAGGTTTATATATCGGTTCTAAATAAGGAACTGCATTTACCTCGGGTTGTTTTTCTATTATCCCCTTTAGATCGGCATCCCCTTCAAACCACACCACCGTGGGATTCTCGCTATCCATGGATTCAATCAGCAAGCGAAATTGATCTTGGTATAAAGATTCTTGAGGAAATACATTCACGTGGTCCCAAGCAATGCCTGTAATCATGGTTGCATTGGCTTTGTAATGAATAAATTTGGGTCGTAGATCCAAGGGCGAAGTGAGATATTCATCGCCTTCAATAACGATGTATGGGGCATCGGAAATTCTCACCATTCTGTCGTATCCGGGAATGATGGAACCCACTAGGTAATCGAAATCGATGTTATTTTGTTTCAGTACGTGCATCAACATACCGGTTGACGTGGTTTTGCCATGAGAGCCGGCGATTACGATTCGCTTTTTATGTTTTGCGTGTTGGTAGATAAATTCTGGAAAGGAATAGATGGGCAACTGAAGTTCCTGAGCTTTGATTAATTCAGGATTATCTGCTTTGGCGTGCATGCCTAAAACCACTGCATCGATGGTTTGGGTAATTTTTTCGGGGAACCAGCCGTTGGTTTCGGGCAACAATCCTTGCTGCTGCAATCGCGATTTGGCAGGTTCAAAGATTTCATCATCGCTACCTGTAACGGAATGTCCGAGGGCATGTAATTCCAGCGCAAGATTGTGCATTACAGCGCCACCGATAGCAATAAAATGGTAATTCATAGTGATTTTTTAAGCGAAAGTGCGAAAGTACTATGCAAGGTAATCCAAATGGAGAAAAAGGCGGTTTTTTTTGCTATTTTTGCGGAAACTAAAAAGAATGAAAGTTCTCGTTTGTATCAGCGTGGTTCCAGATACCACTACAAAAATTGGGTTTATTGAAAACAATACCCAATTCAACACAGCCGGTGTTCAGTATATTTTAAATCCTTACGACGAATTGGCGGTTACGCGCGGATTGGAATTGGCAGAAGCCAACGGCGGAACTGTAACCATTGTTCACGTTGGTAAAGCTGATAGTGAAGCGGTTATACGCAAGGCATTAAGTATGGGTGCTAACGAGGCGATTCGTATCGATGCTGATCCCATCGATGCTCAATTTGTAGCCGCTGAAATTGCAAAAATTGCCAACGGATATGATTTAATTTTAACCGGCAGAGAAAGTATTGATTACAACAGCGGTGCTGTATGTGGCTTATTAGGTGAACTGTTGGGAATTCCTTCGGTGAACGTAGTCACTAGAATCGATTATAATAATGGAACCTTCAGTTTTGATCGCGATATTGACGGCGGTAGAGAAACGGTTTCATGCGCTGCTCCTGTAGTTGCTAGTGCTCAAAAAGATCTATGCGAACCTCGTATCCCCAATATGCGCGGAATTATGGCGGCAAGAACCAAACCATTGCAATTGCTGCAGCCTCAAACGGTTGCTGATTTTTCCGCCTCCAAATCGTATGAGTTGCCCACTGCCAAGACCGGGGTTAAAATGATTGACCCTGAAAATGCGGCACAATTGATCGATATTTTAAGAAACGAAGCCAAAGTAATTTAAACCACAATGAAAAACATTTTAGTATTTGCGGAAAGCGCAGACAATACCTTTAAAAAATCCACACAAGAGGCTATTTCCTATGCACGTGAAATTGCAGAAACCGCTGGCGGTTCGGTAACGGCATTAGTTATTGGAGCTGCTGATGGAAGTAGTTTGGGTACTTACGGTGCACATCAAGTGGTTAGCGTTGATTACGCAGGAAACTTTACTTCCGATGCGTATTCTACCATCATCGCAGAAGTAGCAAAATCCATGCAAGCCGATTTATTGGTTATAAGTAATACGTATTCCGGTAAATCTGTAGCACCACGCGTTGCTGCAGTATTGGATGCATCATTAGCAACCAATGTTATCAGTTTACCAGTTACCACTGACGGATTTGCCGTTAAACGCGGAGTATTTTCCGGAAAAGCATTTGCTTGGGTGAATCTAACCAAATCATGCAAAGTGTTAAGCATTACACCAAACTCGTTCGAAATTAAAGCGTGGGGCGGAGATGCAAATAAATCCACCAGCGCAATTTCAGCTACGTCTGGGATTACGGTGGAGCAAGTGAATAAAGTAACCGGGAAAATAGCTTTAACGGAGGCAGAAGTGGTAATTAGCGGTGGACGCGGATTAAAAGGCCCTGAACATTGGGGCATGATTGTAGAATTGGCCGATGCATTTGGTGCTGCTACTGCTTGTAGTAAGCCGGTAAGTGATATGGGCTGGAGACCCCACAGCGAACACGTTGGGCAAACAGGTATAACGATTAAGCCAAATTTGTACATTGCCGTTGGCATCAGCGGTGCCATTCAGCATTTGGCAGGTGTTAGTTCAAGCAAAGTAATTGTTGCAATCAACAAAGATCCCGAAGCACCTTTCTTCAAAGCGGCGGATTACGGAATTGTTGGCGACGCCTTTGATGTATTGCCCAAAATTATTGCTGCTGCAAAAAATTAATCCATGCGCACCGAGTTAGAAATACGGAACATTGTACCCGCACACTCACACGGTGCCTACACGCTATATCTTAAAGAAAAGTTTGGGACTCGGGTATTGCCCATTATCATCGGCGGTTTTGAAGCACAAGCCATCGCCATGGAATTGGAAAAAATGAAACCCAGCAGACCCCTAACCCATGATTTATTTGCCAACACCCTTAGAGAATTTCACTTGCATGTAGTGGAAGTAAGTATCGATCATTTGGAAGAAGGTGTTTACTTCGCTACCATCACTTGTAGCGATGCACTGAAAAGCGATGCACCAAGAATCAAATTAGATAGCAGAACTTCGGATGCTATTGCGATGGCAACCAAGTTCCAATGTCCAATTTATTGCTCCGAATCGGTATTGAACGAATCTGGATTTTCCGATGACAAAGAGGAAGAGGATTTCGATACCCCCGGAAGGTCCGAAGAAAAAGACATTCAGCCAACGGCCAAGAACGAGGATAAATTAGCTGGATATAGTTTGGATGAATTAGAACAACTATTAGAAGAAGCCATTAATATTGAAGATTATATTCGTGCCGCTCAAATTCGGGATGAAATTAAACGCAGAAAATAATGGCTAGTTTATTTCTTATCAATAATCAGTGGGTGGATGCAAATCAACCTCACTTCCCTCCTACTTTTCGTGGATATCGTTATGGAGACGGTTTTTTCGAAAGTTTGCGATTTGAAAATGGTAGGGTACTTCATTTATTGTTACATGCCGAACGCATTAGAAAATCTGCGCTACTCCTAAAACTAAACCTTCCCAGCGCATGGGACGAAATTGCCTGGGAAACGCAAATCACCGCAGCTTGTCAGAAAGCCGGCTTTAAGCAAGCCCGCATCCGATTGAGTTTTATACGCGATACCGATGGTTTTTATACTCCAGACAACAATGAAGTCTGCGTAATTACCGAAATTCAAGAGGAAGAGCAAAGTGGTTATCCTTGGCTGGAAAAAGGACTTTCTGTGGGTACGTATAAGGAAATGTCGAAAAACAACAACTACACTTCTACCTTAAAAACCTGCTCCTCCTTGATTTACACCATGGCGGGTATTTATGCTAAAGAGCGAGGCTTGGATGAGTGCTTGATTTTCAACGACTATGGAAGACCCTGCGAAGGTGTTTCAACCAATGTTTTTATTGTTGCTAATGAATTTGTAATCACTCCGCCAATTTCAGAATACTGTATCGATGGAATTATGCGAAAAGTGGTAATGCAATTGGCAGCTGGCTATGGATATTCCGTTCAAGAACGACCTATTACCGAAGTTGAATTAAGTGCCGCGGATGAGATCTTCTTTACCACGGCCACCCGTGGAATTTTGTGGACAGCCAATTACCAAGGCAAACCCATGAAAAACTCCGTTTCCAAGGTACTGTACGATCAATTGGTAAAAAGCCTATAATTCCAATTTACTACGAGTAATTTGTATTTCCATATTGAAAAATATGAAAAACCCTTCATGCTTTAACGGTTAATAAATTTCGATTTTTATTTTATATTAATAATTCCCGAATCAATCAAACCGATATCTTCACAGCCTTCGGTAAAGGTTCTTTCAAAACCTAATTTTTGAATTTCTAAATTATTCGTTAACTGAATATTAGTTATTGTACTTCGAAAAAGATCGTATTCAAAGGGCGGTTCTGCCCATTCCAAGGTATATTGAAAAGCGTCAATTATATTGTTACTAGAATCTGTTTTAATAATCATGAGATCATGAAACTCTTTTTTTCCTTCCGCTTTTGACATTCCAAGGTATGTCGATTGAAATTGATAATAAGTAAAACTGCCCTTAATTGGTTCAAAAACGGATTTAAACCAAATTGGTATATCTTCTATGGTGTCGTAAATTGATATGTTACTAACACTATGGATTTTTGAATAATTGAAATCTGCGTTCTCCGCAATTTTTTTAACTATATATACTTGGGGATTTTTTGTAGTTGCCCTATCTCTCTGATTACTTTCAAATACAATGCGCAGTGGAAGTTCTTGTGCCGACCCTACACCATATAAACCCGTTAACAACCAACTGGCAAAGAGAAATCGTAACAATGAAACCCGCCTACCTCGACAAATAAAATGCATCTGATAGATTTATTTTCGTTTTTGAAATATTCAATGTTAAAATGAGATTCTATTTATTCCAGACGGTAGGTAAAGTTCCAATCACTAAATTTTGAATACTCTATTACATCTATAAATTCACTTTCATTAACGCTATAACCAATAGTATTTCCATCCTTATCAACCGATCTAGTTAGATTATTTAATGCAATTTCATCAACAATAAATCCATCGCTATCCATAAATTGAATTGTATACTCAGCTATGTTACTAAATCGGTACCTGTTTGAAGAGTCTAAATCTACTGAAAAATCGAAAAACAATTTATTTTGATCATATTTTGTTTTGAGATGGGCTTGCTGCTTAGAATTGGATGATATAGACTTCCACTTTTTTAATCCGGCGTATTTTTTAATTAATTTTTCTTCTGTGTTTTTTTCGATAAAATAAACTGTTGGCAGAGTAAAAATGATTAGTATTAACAATCCTATCAATCCGTATGAAACTCGCAGTACAAATTTATTTAGTAGATAAGTTGTTGGATTTTCCGAAATAAAACCAAATTTAAATCGTACAAAAAATTGTGTTATAAAAAATAACGGAATCAGTAATAATGCCGTGACAAATTGATCCTCATTGCTTGTATTAAAAAATGCCACTACTATACCTATCATAGAAATAAGTATAATGATTAATCCTATCACTCCCGATATTTTAGTTAAACGATTCATTTTAAACTATTTAAAATAAAATTGAAATTCGAAACTAACGATAAAATAGGAAAGATTAACTATTTCAATGGTGAGACTATCTCCTGTAACTGAAAAGGTTCTGTACGACCAATGGGTAAAAAGCCTATAAACACCAATCCAAATTGAACTCTGAGAAGTTCCATTGCGATAAATCAATTTTACGCTGTTTTATTAGATATTTACCGCTAACTCTTTTACCCTCTCGATTTGTATAGGTGCTAAATGCATGAATATACCCCCAGTATTCTAGGGTACAAGCGCTTACTTGTAAACCATTTAACAAATATCTTCCCTTGTTAATTTTCCCAGTTAATGGATTCACATAATACCCTTTTTTATCGAATAAAAACGGTTCATAATCCGAAACCGGCATCCATGGATTGTTCTCTGGAACGCATTTTAATCGACAGCTAGTTTTCCCCAAGGTTACTTTTTGAGCTCTGCCCTTGCCTTTAAATACTTCAGCAGGATAGATCAAATCATTGGTGTGGGAAATGAGATAGATAATAAAAGTATCCCGTTGAGAGTACATCCCATTCATACTTATAAACTCCTCGTCACTATGAATTCTAATAGCACCTTTACATGATCCTTTTACATTTTTAATAATTAAATTACTACCCTTTAGGTCGGATCTGTAATTGGTAATGTTGATCCCAAATCCGTACTTCCCAGTATTCACTTTCAAGCAAACTGTTCCCGAATCCGATGGCGTTGGATATACTATTTGCTGTCCTAATAGCACATTTAAATGCAGGAAAACCTGTAAACTAAAAATTCTTAAAACTAATTTTAACTCTTTAGCCTTGAACAAAGGAGAAACGGATTCAAGTAAAATTTTCATCGCCAATAAATTTGATATTCTGATTCGTATTTACTATCAACTTTATTGCTACTCTTTTAATTCTTCGCACCTCCGAACACCAACCAAACTGCTGCTACAATAAAAACGAATGCCAAGGCATAGCGCCAATGAAATTGTTCGCCTTTGAAGATAAACAAGGCAACTATGGTAAATACGGTTAATCCTATTGCCTCTTGCACAATCTTCAACTGAAACAAATCCCAAGGGCCGCCATTTTCTTTGGATCCCAATCGATTGGCTGGAATCATAAATAAATATTCAAAAAAGGCAATGCCCCAACTTATCAGAAGCACAACCCATGCGCTTTTACTTTGAAATATTGGGGCATCTTTCCACTTCAAATGCCCGTACCAGGCAAATGTCATGAAGGTATTAGAGATTATTAACAGGATTACCGTTAACCAAGCATTCATTGTACTGAAACAACGAAATTAATCAGCCTGTAAAAATGGGTAACGATAATCTGTTGGAGATACCAAGGTTTCCTTGATCGTACGCTGACTTACCCAACGCAATAAATTCACCTTCGCTCCTGCTTTATCGTTTGTTCCAGATCCTCGTCCGCCACCGAAAGGCTGTTGACCTACAACGGCACCCGTAGGTTTATCATTAATGTAGAAGTTTCCTGCACTGTGTCTTAATGCGTGAGTTGCTTCGGCAGCAGCATATCGGTCTTGAGCGAAAATCGCCCCCGTTAAAGCGTATTCCGAAGTGGTATCTACCAATTTGAACATGTTCTTCCAATCGGCATCTTCGTACACCCAAATCGTCAACACCGGTCCAAATATCTCTTCACACATGGTGGTGTATTTGGCATCAGGAGCCATAATGATGGTAGGCTCAATGAAATACCCTTTGGATTTATCGTAATTACCACCGGTAAGGATCTCTACACCGTCAGCTTTTGCTTTTTCGATATACGACGTAATTTTATTGAAGGCACGTTCGTCGATTACCGCATTTACGAAGTTGGTAAAATCTTCGGTTGGACCCACCTTAATCGTAGCCATTTCCTTAACCAATTTTTCTTTTACTTCGGGCCAAAGGGATTGTGGGATATACACTCTACTCGCTGCAGAACATTTTTGACCTTGGAATTCAAATGCACCACGGATAATCCCTGCAACCAATGCATCCACTTGAGCGGAGCTATGCGCGAGTATGAAATCCTTACCTCCGGTCTCTCCTACAATTCTTGGATAACTGCGGTATTTTGCAATATTGGTTCCGATGGTCTGCCAAATATGTCGGAACACACCCGTGCTTCCAGTAAAATGGATTCCTGCAAACTCGGGATGATTGAAAATAATATCGCCTGCTGCAGGTCCGTCCACGTACACCAAATTAATAACGCCATCAGGTAATCCTGCTTCTTTGAAAATTCGCATCAATAAATGAGAACTATAAATTTGTGAATCGGCTGGTTTCCATACCACCACATTGCCCATCATCGCCGCCGAAGTGGGTAAGTTACCAGCAATGGCAGTGAAATTGAATGGGGTTAATGCAAATACGAATCCTTCCAAGGGTCTATATTCTACTCGATTCCAAACACCTTTGGGATTTACGGGAGGCTGATCGGCGTAAATTTCCGACATATACTGTACATTAAACCGCAAGAAATCAACCATTTCGCATACCGAATCAATTTCGGACTGGAAAGCATTTTTACTTTGTGCCAACATGGTTGATGCGTTCACCTGATAACGATACTTGGTGCTCATCAATTCCGCTGCTTTAAGGAAAATGGCTGCACGTTGTTCCCAAGGCATGTTTTCCCAATTTTCTTTTGCTGCCAATGCTGCATCGATGGCTTGTTGAACATGCAACGCCGTTCCTCTGTGATACTGCCCTATTTTATGATGAATATCGTGCGGAGGCGACAACGGATGTACGTCGCCGGTTCTAACCTCTTCGTTGCCGATAAACATAGGAATATCCAGTACTTTAGAACGCAACTCCGCTAAGGTTGCTTGTAAATTCTTTCTTTCCGTGGATCCTGCTGCGTAATCAAAAATTGGTTCGTTAACCCCGGTGGGTACTTTAAAAAATCCGTTCATAATGTAAATATGTTGCGAAAATACAACCGAAATTGGGTAAAAGCAGTGACCTATGTTACGAAATTAAAAATCATCGTTTTATTATATTTCTGTTAATGCAACAACCCTAGCCTATCCTGAATTAATTTTGCAAATCCAACAAATATTACATCATTCTTTCACCGTATTTAAGTTTAGTAACCATCCAAATAAATTGAAATCCACTATGAACGCCATATACAACATCAGTAAAAGACTTTTGATAACCGCCATACTATCGGCTGGGATAATTCAAGCAATTCCTGGCATCGGCAAGCTCAAAAAACCCAAAAATGTAATTGTCATTATTGGCGATGGAACCGGTTTGGCTCAATGGTCGGCGTTGAGTGCACATTACCAATACCAATCTTTTGCAACACAGGCTGGGAAAGACCGCAATACAATGAGGGAAAAAATTGATCGCGATAATGTTTGCGTTTTCCAAAAATTTCCGGTCTGCGGGTTAAGTCAAACCTACAGTGCCAATAATTATATCACAGACAGCGGAGCAGGTGGAACAGCTATCGCCATCGGAACAAAAACAAATAATTATGCCATTGGTGTAGATGAAAACGGCAAAGCCAAGCCCAGCTTAGCAGTGCATGCAAAAGAGGCCGGAAAAGCTACCGGAATAGTGGTTACTTGCGAACTTACTCACGCAACTCCAGCAGCTTTCTATGCCCATCAGCCAAAACGGAGTTTGATGTCGGACATCGCGGGTGATTTATTAACCACCAACACCATCGATGTAGCCATTGGCGGCGGTTATCCCTACTTAAAACCCTTCAACTATAGCAATCACACATTGATTGTACCCCCTACCACCGCGGGTAAAGGATATCCCCGCAAGTTGGATTCCATTGAAACCGGATTAAGCGCTGGAACCCGCATGCAGCGCACACTTTTAATGTATAATCAAGACACCTTCCCGCCCAAGGCACATCAAGGCAGAGCGGGGTATTTAGAGCGAGCATCGGTTGCAGCCATGCGGGAGTTAAATAAAAACGCCAACGGTTACTTTTTAATGATAGAGGGAAGTCAGGTTGATTGGGCTGGACACGAAAACGATTCGGCCTATTTGATGGCGGAATTGGTGGATTTAGACAATACCATTCGCGAGGTAGTGAACGAAGTAGAAAAAAACCAACAAGGCGAAACCTTGATCATTGTAACGGCCGATCACGAAACCGGTGGCTTGAGTTTGGTGGGTTGGGACAAGAAAAATGGTTGTGCTAAACTGGCATGGAGCACCCACGATCATACAGGAATTCCTGTTCCGGTATTCGCGTATGGGCCTGGCAGTGAATTGTTTACAGGAGCGTACCAAAACAACGACATCTTCTTCAAACTGTTGCCGTTTCTTTCTGGTAAAAAATAACTAGACGTTCAAAATATGTAGGCTGCCGCGTACTTTTGCGTATATGCCTAGTTTTGGAGTTATCATTCCTGCTCGATACAACAGTTCTCGTTTTCCCGGTAAGCCCTTGGCCGATTTGGGAGGAAAAACCGTATTGCAACGGGTGATTGGTCAGGTAGAACAGTGTTACCCCCATGCCGGAGTAGCGGTTGCAACAGACGATATTCGAATTGCTGAACATGCCGGTGAATTTTGCAAGGTGGTTATGACATCGGCCAACCATAGCAGTGGTACGGATCGAATCGCCGAGGCGTATGTGAAATTGGGATGGAATTGCGATGTGGTGGTGAATGTACAAGGGGACGAACCCTTCATCCAACCCAAGCAAATAGAACAATTGGTTCAGTGTTTCAAAAACGAAAGTACCCAAATTGCTACCTTGAAATTTGCATTGCATTCTACCGAAGAAATTCAGAACCCCAATGCCGTGAAGGTTGTAACTGACCGAAACGGTCATGCCTTGTATTTTTCGAGAAGTCCTATTCCCTTTCGTAGAAATCAGGACATGGAGGTTGCATATTTCCGACACGTAGGTATTTACGCTTTTCGGCCGGCAGTGTTGCAAACGATTACCCAATTAGCGGTGGGTACCTTGGAAGAAATTGAAATGTTGGAGCAATTGCGCTGGTTGGAGAACGGATATAAAATTCAAGTAGCAGAAACGGATTTCATTTCCCCCGC
>CAZKOM010000045.1:0-18587 GCA_964554385.1 uncultured Flavobacteriaceae bacterium
AACTCGCGACCCCAACCTTGGCAAGGTTGTGCTCTACCAACTGAGCTATTCTCGCTTACATGATAATCAAACAATAATCATTGCCTTCCTATCAAACGTGGTGCAAAAGTACAAAATAATTACGCTCATGTCAAGGCATAATTAAGTTTTTTTTTTCAAAAAGGCAGTCCTATAAGCCGGGTTCTGTACCATTTCTGGTCTCTATCATTAATCTGCGACAAGGTTCACACCGTGCCTGTATCGATCTACCCTCCTGGCATGCAATGCATTAGGGCGGGTAACCCTTCAATCCAGGTTTATTTGATCTTTCAACCCGTAAGGTTTGTCGGACAATGTATCACTACACTGTCAGTGGGCTCTTACCCCGCTTTTTCACCCTTACCTTGAAAACAAGGCGGTATATTTTCTGTGACACTTTCTGTAACCAGTCTTTTACAAGACTAGCCCCTTCCTGTTAGGAAGTACGGTACCCTTTGTTGCCCGGACTTTCCTACCCAAATTCATGGATCGATAGAGCGGACTGCCTTCGTCAAAGTTACAATCAAAAGTTGATTATTATCGTTTAAAACAGCAGGTGTTATTATCTTTGTAGAAATGAACCCTGAAAGTAGATACGAAGCCGTTATTGGCTTAGAGATTCACGTGCAGTTACAAACACGTAGCAAAGCATTTAGTTCTGATAGTATTGAATATGGAGCACTACCCAATACTCAGGTTTCTCCTATCAGTTTAGGACATCCAGGCACCCTACCCCTTCATAATGCTGCAGCCGTTGAAAAGGCTATCATGATTGGTTTAGCATTGAATTGTGAAATAACCAGGTATAATCGTTATGCAAGAAAAAATTATTTTTATGCTGACTTACCAAAAGGTTATCAAATTACACAGTTTGACACCCCATTATGTGTTGGCGGAACAGTAGATATTAAGCTTTCGAATGGAATTGAAAAATCTGTTCGATTAACTCGAATTCATATGGAGGAAGACACGGGAAAAAGCATGCACGACCAAGATTTATACGACACCTTGGTTGATTATAATCGCGCAGGCACAGCATTAATTGAAATTGTAAGTGAACCAGATATTAGAACAGGTGAAGAGGCCTATGCATTTGTTTCCGAAATAAGAAGATTGGTTCGATATTTAGATATATGTGATGGTAACATGGAAGAAGGAAGTCTTCGATGTGATGCCAACGTGTCCATTCGTTTAAAAGGATCTACAGCATTTGGAACCAAAGTGGAAGTAAAAAACATGAACTCCATTTCAAATGTAAAGAGAGCCATTGACTTTGAAATTCATAGACAAGCAGAAATATTGGATAATGGGGGTACCGTTGTAGGAGAAACACGGGGATTCAATGGATTAGCTGGTACTACATTTAGTCTGCGTAAGAAAGAAGGTGTAACGGATTATCGATATTTCCCTGAACCCGATTTACCACCGACTATAATTACTGATGATATTTTAAATTCTGTTAGGGAATCGATGCCTGAACTACCAAGATCCATGTATTCACGTTTTACGAGTGAGTATGGCTTATCCGATTATGACGCATCGGTTCTTATTGATGATAAACACAGCGCTCAATTTTTCGAAAAAATAGTAACCGCTACTCCGAAATATAAGCAAGCGGCCAACTGGGTTACCGGACCAATTCGTGGGTACCTAAATGAAAATGCCCTAGGAATAGAAGACTTTTCTCTTACTGCAAATCAAATTGCCGAAATATTGTTATTAATAGAAAATGGCATAATAAATCATACGTCGGCTACGCAACAACTTTTCCCTAAATTAATCCAATCGCCAGAGAAAAATCCACGCGACTTGGTTGAAGAGTTAGGACTAACTACCGTTAAAGACACTCATTTAATTGAGGATTTAATTCGGGAAGTCCTAAGTAATTACCCAGAAAAAGTTCAGGAGTATAAAAATGGGAAAGTGGGATTAATTGGTTTGTTTGTGGGTGAAGTAATGAAAAAATCGCAAGGTAAAGCAGATCCAAAATCAACCAATGAATTAGTTCGTAAAATATTGGATGAAGCTTAATTAACATCGGTTGCTTCTTCGATTAGCCATATTACTGTTCTGTTGTGGAATTCTATCTGGGAATTCTATTTTCGGACAAGGGAATCGATATCATTTTATTGATTCTAATTCATCTGTATTTCAATACCAGGGTTCTTTCGCAGTCAATTCGCTATATCAACAATGGCAAAACCGATTTACTCAAAAATTTGTGGTTGTTGAAATAGGATCGGAAGAAGTAATAAAACAACAATTATTTAACCTACCTTGGTTGCAGCAATTACAAATTTCACCGGGAATTTTTTTCCCATCAACATTTATTGGGAGCAATCATCCAACTGTTTTTCCTAATACGCATACTGGAAATTGGATTTATGGTACTACTGCTGAAAATTACCCAATTGTAAAACCCGGGTTATGCGGTTATGTTGCAAAAACGGATGATGCTACCAATGCGTCGATAACCATTGAAATTCCAGAGATAGTAAGAAAATCAACCAATAAATTACGTGTTTATTGTGAACGCAATGAAACCTCTTTCGACATTCAGGTTATCACCTCCTTAGGGCAAAAAAAGCTAATTCCTATTTACCAAAACAAAACAGATCAATTATCTCCATTTGTTGAATTTACATTTCCTTTCGGCCAAGAATGGATAAAGATTCAAACGGTAAAATCTCAAGGGAGACAAAAGAGTTTTACACTGCATGGGATTTCATTAGAACACTCAGATTTTGCGGTTTGGCATGCCGTTGGAATTAGGGGAGTTTCACTTCAACGATTACAATCAATTGAAGGGCACTATTTTCAATTGCAAAAATTGAATCCAAATTTGATTTTTTTCGATGGGCTTCAACAAGATATTTTTAGAAACAAATCGGTAAGCGATATTCTAGCAAATTTAAGAGGTTATCAACAAAGCATTAAACGATATCTACCCAAAACGAGTTTTGTATTATGTATTCCTCAAGAAATCAATAGAAATCAAAATCCAATTTCAACGTCAGCTGAATTTGCAAATACCATAAGAACAGAAATTAACAACAATAGCTTGGTTGATTGGATTATTTGGGATTGGCACAGAACCGCTGGTGGTGTAAATTCTTCCTATTATTGGCTTGATTCTGGCTTATTAAAATCCAATAGTTTCCAATTAACCGAAAATGGCATGAAAATTAAAAGTTATTATTTGACGAATGCCACACAGGTTTTACTTACTAAAATACCACCTAAAACTAGAATATTACCTGCGATAGATAGTTCTAAACAATTGAAAAAACCGTTTAAAGACACAATAGTTTTAAAACCAATATATAAAGAAACTTGGACGTACCACATCGTAAAATACGGAGAAACAGCGTATCGAATTTCAGCCAAATATTCTATTTCCCCTAACGATTTAAAGCAATGGAATAATCTTCGTGGTTATTATATTTATCCCGGACAAAAATTAAAAGTTGGAAAAGTTACCGAGGTTTTTCAACCCATCCTTCAAATAGACAACACGAAAACGAAGGATAGTTCTGTAAATAATAAAATTAGAACCACTGAAAAATCGAATAATTCTATTTCAGCTCCAGTTACTCATGAAACAAATAAATCTGTTATAATAAATCCTGTTTTCCCGAAGGAAAATATAGGAACTGTAACAAACAAAGAAGCTGAATCCCCCATAGAAACCAATAATTCTAAAACTAATCCTGCTTCTCCAAACTTGTCGGCTCAATCGAATCCAAAATATCACAAAGTTCAATCCAGTGAAACGTTATACTCCATTTCTCAGAAGTACGGTGTTAGCGTAGATCAGATAAAACGACTTAATCGATTACCCAACAACAACATTGCCGTTGGTAGACTTTTAAGAATTTGGTAAATTATTAGGCTTTCCCGGTTGCTTTGTACGCAATGTACCCTATCCATTCATGGATAATAGCATCCCATTTTGAAATATTTCCAGCCGATGGGATTAACAGCGCATCCCAAGAATATTTTCGATCTAAATGAGATTGAAAATTAACAGGATAAGGAATAAAATTGACACCCGCCTTTTTAAAACAAGCCATACTTCTTCGCATATGTCCTGCAGATGTTACCAATAGTACTTCCTCTGTTATTCCCAAACTATCCAAAATCTTCTTGGTTTCAACAGCATTTTCCCATGTATTCCTTGATTTATCGTCAATTAATATCTGAGAATCAGCAATTCCAAACTCCAAAGCAAATTGCTTGGCTGTGGAACTTTCAAAATAATCTCTTTTAAAAACATTCCCGGAACCCCCAGTAAGTACTAATCTGTTTGTTTTACCAGCGCTTAACATCTGTAACGGAAACACAAAGCGTTCAGCAGCTTCATTAAAACCCATTCTTTGCCTTCCCCGATCAAATGATGTATACCCACCCAATACTACGACCGTTTTTGTGGGTTTGGCATTGCTTGGTGAAATTTCCCAAGCAATTAAAATCTCATTTAATAGAACATGATTTCCAAAAACCAAAATAAGTACCAAGGAAATTATCCTAAAACGTAGAGAGAATCTCGAAATCTTCGGTAAGAAGGATAAAACGAAAAACAAAAAAATATAAAAGAATGGCTTCAATAAAAATGAAACCAATTTTGATAGTACGAAGAACATAAATAAATGAATTGTATTCGAAGTTAACCAAATTTTTACTTGAGAATAATATCCTTTACGGAATTAAACGCTTATTTAAACGAATACGTCTAAATGAAGACTCGGTTCACATAAAAATATAGACCTTTGCACTTTTATGTTTTTCTCTAAAAAATTCAACTATTCTAAAACGGCAATACTGCTATTGTTTATTTTCAATTTCATAAACAATACAAAAGCCCAGGCTTTTCAAGGTGCCCCTGTGAATTTCTCAGTTACTATCCCCGTTTATTTAGAAAGTATTACCCCTAATATAGAAAAAATAACCATTGTAAATCCTAAAGATATTTCCGCTTCAATAAACCCGGCATTATTTACTGCAGCTGATTCTTCAAATCATTGGCAATTAATTACCATTTCAGGTTCTGAAATTAAAAATCTGAGTAAAAACAACGATACAGTTCAATTAAAGTGGGATGTAACTCGTGATTTCCTCATTGGTGGTAACCCATCCGTTGTTGATTTACGATCTGCCATGCGTTCGGGAGATACGAAATTGTTTATACGAGCCATGGAAATCACTGGTTCCAACTTTTCAACCTTCAGGGGATTGGTGACACTGAATCCAATATTCCAGAGGTCCGAGGAAGGCATGAGAATTAGCATTAATCTCAAGACTATTGAACTTCAACCCATAGCTACTCAAATGTCCGCAGTTGAAATACGTACACAGGCCTTTAAAATTAAAGGGGATACTACAGAAATGGACGCCACTAAATTCAAGACAAACCCGGATGCAACTGCAGAAGATTTGGTTTCTAAAATGCCAGGGATTAGTTCAAGTGGAGGTCAAGTTCAAGCTCAGGGAGAACAAGTTAAAAAAGTATTAGTTGATGGAAAACCGTTTTTTGGAGAAGATCCAAATGCCGCATTGAAAAATTTACCCGCCGAAGTCATATCGAAAATACAAGTATTTGATGGCAAAAGTGATCAATCACAATTCACTGGAATTGATGATGGCAACACATCTAAGACTATTAATATTATTACAAAATCCCAATTTAAAAACGGAAAATTCGGCAGATTTTTCGGAGGTATAGGAAATAACTTAGGTGGTACTGGTGATGTCACCAAGTACAAATCTGGTTTAACGTACAATGCATTTAAGCAATCACGCCGATTAACATTATTATATCAATCGAATAATATCAATGAACAGAATTTCTCATTTGAAGATATTGTTGGTGCCATGGGTGGAGGCGGTAGAGGCGGTATGCGCGGAGGTATGGGGGGCATGATGGGTGGCAGAATGATGGGGGGTAGTGATTTTTTTGTTGGCAATCAACAAGGAATAAATACAACCACAGCCTTTGGGATTAACTACTCTAATTTTTGGGGTCCAAAAGAACGATGGGAATTTAGTGGAAGCTACTTTGCGAATTTCACAAACAACAACAATGAAAGTTACACTTTTCGACAGTATATAACAGGTCAAAATTATGGTATGTTGTATGAAGAAAACAATCCAACTGTTTCAAAAAACACCAATCATCGTTTTAATGCTCGAATTACCTGGAATCCAGATTCAAGTAACAGAGTTTTAATTACACCTAGAATTACAATTCAAGATAATAACAAACAGACTCCTATCCTATCTACTACCCGATCCGGTGAAGCAAATGATTTACTCTCAAACCTATCTAATTCAACCAATACAAAAAACTTGGGGATTAATGGTAGCATTGGTTTAAACTATCGACATTCATTTGCTAAAAAAGGTAGAACCATTGCTTTCAATGCAAATCCCAGTATAAACAAGCAGACAGGCAATACTTTAATGAATAGCATTAACACTAGGTATTTACCAATAATTGATATTGTAAGATTTGATCAAAATACGGATAACAATAGGCTGAATAGCAGCTTTTCAAGTTCAATTACCTTTACGGAGGCGCTTGATAGCAACAATAGCATTGCCTTAACCTATCAAAATAACTTTAATGAGAATAATAACGATCGACTTACCTATTTACAAGACATTCTAACTTCAGGTCTATATAACGTATTAGATACAGCACTATCTAGCAGATTTGTTAATGGCTATTCTAGCCACAGAGCAGGCTTTGACCATGTTTTTCAAAACTATAAATTTACTATTACTACTGGAATTAGAGGTCAAATAGCACAACTTGACGGCAATCAGCAATTCCCTTTCAATTCCCCGATAAACAGAACATTCACTTCTTTATTGCCATCGATTCAAGGCACATATAAATTGGGATTAAAGAAAAACATTAGATTCAATTACAACACTTCCAACAATGCTCCTTCAATTGATCAATTACAACCGGTTTTAAATAATACGAATCCATTGCAATTGAGTATTGGAAACACATCGTTAAAACAAGACTTTAATCACTCGTTGTTTGTTCGATATTTTTCTGTAAAACCAGAAAAAAATAGAAATTTCTTTGCCTTAGTTAGTGGAAGTTTAACCAATAATTACCTAAGCTATAAGACCATTTTTAGTGGCCGAGGAGATAATAAAATTGCATTAAATGAAGGTGCAAATGGCCCAATGGATAGTGTGTTCTTGGTACCGGGCGGACAATTATCTATACCCGTAAATATAAACGGATTTTACTCCATAAGGACATTTATTTCTTGGGGAAGAAGTTTTAATAAAATCAATTTCAATACAAATTTAGGCGCTACATTAAGCAGTACTCCTAGTTTAATTCAATATGGAAATGGTGAGACATTATTAAATACTGCCATTAATCCGGTTTATACTGTTGGATTGGTTTTGTCTAGTAATTTATCGGAAAAACTAGATTTCACAATTAGCAGTAATTCTAGTTATAGCCAAGTATCCAATTCATTGCAAGCCGGTTTAGACCAAACATATATAAATCAAAGTAGTAGATTATCATTCAATTATATGCCAACCAAGCAACTGGTTATAAATACAGATGTAACACATCAATTATACACTGGATTTTCGAATGGATTTAACCAGCAATTTTTGTTGTGGAATGCAGGATTGGGGTATAAATTCTTAAAGAAAAATGCCGGTGAATTGCGGTTATCCACTTATGATATTCTGAATCAAAACAGAGCAATTCAGCGTAATGTAACACAAACCTATTTTGAAGATGTGAGAACAACCGTACTTACGCGTTTTATTATGCTTACATTCACTTACAAGTTAAGTCAATTTGGTGGAAACAAACCAGGACAGACACCGGGTAATCCAACCGGTTTCCCCATGCCTCCTGGTGGAATGCCATTTAATCCGCACGGAATGCCTGGTAGATAATTTTACGTTAACTCCTTATATACAGGCATAATTGAATAGTTATTGTAGAAACTATTTACTAGGCGACAAACAATCGATCTATCTATGAATACTGATAAAGTAGTTTAATTTACTTTAATTCAAGAACCGGGTTTCATATCGAATTTGTTCGATTTCAAAGCCAATTATTGGCTAAATCATTCATATAACAAAACAAAAACTCTATGGTAATTAAATGGTAGAGCTTTTACCTTTTTTCTTTGGTTATTCTAGAGATATCCGTCATCGGATAAACAAAAACAGATCCATCTTTAGTTTGAATTTTAAGATTTTCGTTGGGTACTTGTTCTATTATGGAACCAACGATCATGCTTCCGTTTTTTAAGTAGACAACATCTACTAAAGTAGAATTATTTCTTTCATTTTCTGTTGTTTTATCTTCTTTATTGTTTTTCTGCTTCCCTCTTCCTGAACTCATAACAAACAAGGCCAAGAAAAACAGGATAAGTCCTAATAACATAGAGATATTCCAAGCAAACCACAATGCTACAATTAACAACAAAATTCCTAATAGTACATTAGAACCACGACTTGCGTTATTGGCTTGAACTTGACTTTTTATAATGGATTTCACCCATTCTGAGCTTACTTTTTCTACATTTTTACATTCTGAATTTTTCGTAGTTTTCAAAGCTTCGAAAGTAACACTCTGATTACCAAATTCTGGCTTAGATAAATCCATAGTATTCGGTTTTGATGTAATATTAAGTGCTGTAACATCTGATAATGAGGCACTGTTATTTACTGCTCTCTCATAAACATCGTTTGAATTATGATTTTTGGAAATTTTAGAAATCTTAGGGGCAGATTTTTTTATTTGAGGATTTGGAGAGGATTTATGTGAAGTTAGCTTATCAGACCAAGAAATTGAATAACCACCGCTATGGTATCGTTTTTCTAAAGAACACGATTGAAAAACAATTGCAAATGCAGAAACAATAAGGATGATTGCGTTTAATTGCTTTCGTATGATTGTAAATTGGTACTTGTTCGACATGGTATTCTATTTAAATTATTTTTACAAAATAAGAGGTTTTTAAAGGTCTTGAATTCCAAAATTAGAAAATATTAGTAGAATTCGATAAAATAAAGACAGACCGTCTGAAGGGCATACCAGTTTTCAAAAAAATAATAAAAGACACGATATTGAAAAGAGAAAGCCTTCAGTTTCCTGAAGGCTCTCTGCATTTTGTGATTCCGCTGGGACTCGAACCCAGGACCCATACATTAAAAGTGTATTGCTCTACCAACTGAGCTACGAAATCGTCCCGTAATGGGAGTGCAAAAATAGCAATTCCCTTTAAAAATACTACTACTTATTTAATTTTTTTTTCAAAAAAGTATGATGTGTTTTGGTCTTGTAAGCACCCAATGATTGTAACATACTGATCATCTTGGGATTAAAGTCGCCAATCCAAGAAAGCTCCATACTATCCACTCTATTTAATGAGCGTAATCCTTGATGAAATTTCATGATCAACCCTGTCTCGATACCTAAATTATGGTGGGTGGGTACGATCCCAAATACAATTCCCTTGGCTTTACGGATTGTATTTCTTTGTAACATAAACAATATTTTCTGCCACAAGCCCAATTTACCTTTGAACGACTTAAATAATAAATTCAATTCCAAAATACTTACAAAGAGACCAATGGGCTCCCCTTCATCATAGGCAAACACAGCAAATTCTTTAGGCATAGCCGGTTTAATGGATTTAAATCGTTTTAATAATGCGTCGTTCGTGAGTGGTTCGAAATCCTCATGAAATGACCATGCTTTATTGTAAATTGTAACGAAATCCGTAGTGTATTTCTCTAACCTATTGTAGTCTAAAAATTCAAATGTGTATTTCCCTGAACCGGTTACACGTTCTGCAATTTTACTGAATCGCTCAAAATTGAACTTATCCTCCGTGATATCATAGGTAAACTGTTCAATCTCTACAGCGTATCCTTTTTCTAAAAACCACTTTCTATAATACGTTGGATGATAATTTTCACGATACGAAGGTGCAGTTGTCCCTTCAATTCGTAATCCCCAAAAACTATCTCTATCCCCAAAATTAATAGGAGCTTGGATATCTTCCACTCCATTACCATAGAGCCAATCCTCTGCAACTTCAAATAATCGAGAAGCAATCGCATCGTCATGTATACAGTCAAAAAAACCAATACCTCCTTTATCTGCACGAACTACAATACCGTTGGGATCTTTTTCTAAAACTCTGCAAAAAGCAGCAATCCTACCCACGGGTTCACTCCCCTTTTTCGCCGTCCAGCGTTGTACTTGCCATCCCTTTTTAAACAATTTATTCTTCTCAGTGGAAAACACATCTTCTACATCGTTTTCTAAGTAGTGCACAAAAACAGGATCATCTGCATAAACGTTATCCAACACACGATGAAAATCTCGTATATCAGATGGACTAACTACACTATGAATGGTACAAATCATGATCGGTTGGTTGATTATTATTTCGACTCCAAATTTAAGGTTTCATCGCCTTTTTGATACGGAATGTAGGTTATAATAAATTGAAACATTTCGTCTGAAGCTCGCATAGAATTCCCTCCATCCTCCCAACGTTCTGAAACCCGCTTTGGTGGTTTATTTGGATTGAAAGGATTTAATGAGGTATTGTCGAACTTGGCTGTTGCTGTTATTTTTGTTCCTGCAGGGAGTACTTGTGCCGTTTTAAACGTGTAAAAATATTGCCATCGAAAATTCCATCGTGGTATAGAAATCAACCTTACCGTGTCTCCATTGGGTTTGACTGCGAATGCTTTAAACGACTTACCTAACAAATGCAAATGCGGATTAATCGTAAGAATTGTTATGGGTTTTTCGATGGTGTAGGACACTGAATGTTCCGTAATTTGATTGGGTGGAATCACCAAAGGGGGCGTTATTTTACCAACCCCATCGGTACCCAAATTTATTTCATATGTTGGCCTAGAAGGTGGTGTTTTGCGAAAAAACACATTTACTAGACTGCTATCAGTTGTATTTCTATCCGATGGCCCAAAATGTAAATCCACTAATGCCAAAGCAAACTCTTTGGGAACCGAAATTCCACCAATATCATGAGGATATTTCACACCCAAAACACCCGGTAAATAATTCACTGCAGAATGAACACGTTCGGGGATACTATTATCGTCATTTAATAAACCCAATTGTTTAAAATCTTCGTTGTATTGTCCTGGTGTAATATTTACATAGTTATTTTCTAAGTGCTTGGTTGATTTTTTCCCGTTTGGATACAACACCAAATGACCATTTGCATGATGTACCAAATCCTTATTCCCAGGAACAAACTCCATGGCCGCGATCACTGAATTTTCAGCCAATTTTATATGCGTTTTGGTTAAATAAAATCGATCTTTCCCATCGCCATGAATTGAAATAGGAGAAATCGGAATCACTAAATCCGGCTTGCCAATTGAAGATTTATACGATGATACCTTAAGAGAATTGTCATTAGAAAAAATTTCGACCGACTTTTTAGCATAATCTCCTTCCACAGCACCTTGTTTCACCCAATTCTGAATGGTGGCTATTTCGGACTCAGACAATAAATTCTCACCAATAAAATGCGAATAATTAGGATCGGCAGGCCACGGGGGCATAATTCGAGCGGCCGTCACCTTTGCTATGGTTTTGGCTTTTTTCCTAACTAATGAATACGAATTCAACGAGAATGGAGCAATTCCTTGGGGTCTGTGACAACCCAAACAATGATTGCTCAAAATGGGTGCAATATGCTCCACAAAGTTTGGATGTTCAATGGGTTGTTGATGATTCCGTTCCGATTCTTCCATTGGAGACTTATCCGAATTACACTGAGTTAAGCCGAATAACAAGCCTATAGCAACCACGAAAACGATCGATTTATTTTTATTCAATATAGCAGCCAACCGCTTCATTTGAAGAATAAAAGTTATTTTTATTATTGTGGCAATTTAGCCATTGATTCCAAATAAAACTGCTATCTGAACTAGTATTTACCACAGATTTTTCTCCGATTTTTTTCGTTCGATTATTTAGCTTGCCCGAATAACAAACCTCTCCATTCTTAATGATTTTCAACTCGGGATAAACTTTAAATCCTAACTTTTTCGACATTTTAAATGCTGAATCTCGAACAACAAATGGTTGTAACCATTGGTATTGCTGTGGCAATGTTTGCTCAGCCAACACAATTAATTGATTTGTATAGGGTTCTTCTTTTACTGAATCTATCCATCGAACAAGTCTCTGCAACTCGCTAATATTTCCAACGCATATTGGACATTCGGGACTATATGTAACCAAAAAATAATTTTTATTTGCTGCGTCTACATAGTTTTTATTTCTTGTACATTCTGATTGTGTATTAATTTGTTGTAATACCTCAACGAGTATCATGGAATCAGGTTGAGAAACAGAAATTGTTCTCAATGTTCCCGTATAGGTTTGATTACTTTCAATTCCTGAACAACCTACGAACAGTAACAATAACATTGAAAATAAAAATAGAGCTCTCATGATAAAAACTCTATGGTTTTAACGTTGGGTTGCTAGAAAAATATCGCTGTTTCGCAAACTCCCATAAAATCATCCCACAAGTAACAGAAACATTAAAAGAATGTTTACTACCAAATTGCGGTATTTCTATGCATACATCACACTGCTGTAAAACCTCCTCTGACACTCCGTCTACTTCATTTCCAAAAACAAATGCAATGGGCTTATCTGCATTGAACTCAATTTCTGACAATGACATGGAAGTGTAGGTTTGTTCAACGGCTATCACAAAGAAGCCTTGTTTTTTTAGCTCAATTATTGCATCCAAAGAACTTAGATAATATTTCCAGTCAATGGTATTTTCAGCCCCTAAAGCGGTTTTCATTAAATCTTTATGCGGCGGCTTTACGGTAATTCCACATAAATACATACTAGAACAGCGAAAGGCATCGGACGTTCGCATCATTGACCCCACATTGTAAATGGATCGAACATTATCTAAGACAACCACATAAGGCCATTTCGGGGCTTGTCTAAATTCCTCTACCGTTAATCGGTTAAGGTCGTCCATGGATTTCTTTTGCACGATACAAAAATACAATTTGGCAAGGGGTTTTGCGAAAATTGCAACTATTAGATGGTGGTTAATTGTTAATTTTTTCGTATATTAAAATTGTAAATTGCATCCCTATGGCAGCAGGAAAATCCGATAAGGAAACTCCGTTAATGAAACAATATTATAGCATCAAAGCCCAATACCCGGGTGCTATTTTGTTGTTTAGAGTGGGTGATTTTTATGAAACCTTTAATGAGGATGCTAGAACGGCATCTGCAGTATTAGGCATCGTATTAACGAAACGCGCAAATGGAGCAGCATCCGAAATGGATTTAGCGGGTTTCCCTCACCATTCCTTAGACAATTACCTTCCTAAATTAGTAAAAGCAGGATATCGAGTAGCAATTTGCGACCAGTTAGAAGACCCCAAAGCTACCAAAACCATAGTGAAACGCGGTGTAACAGAATTAGTTACCCCCGGGGTTAGTTACAACGACAAAGTACTGAACAATAAACAAAACAACTATTTATGCTCCTTATATGAAGTGGGTAACCGTTGGGGTGTAGCGTTTTTAGATATTTCCACCGGAGAATTTTTATGTTCAGAAAGTGGTTGGTTTTCCATAAAAAAATTAATGGACGCATTAAAACCAGCCGAATTATTGCTTCCTAAAAATCAACAAGAATTGGTTTTTTCGCATTTTGGAAAACCCAGTTCCTTTCAAACTTTAGAACCCTGGATTTACGAATTCACCACATCTACAGAAACATTAACCAAACATTTCCAAACACAAACATTAAAAGGATTTGGAATAGATGGGCAAGATGCCGCTATAGCTGCCGCAGCCGCTTGTTTGCATTATTTACAACAAACTCAACACCATCATGTAGCTCATATTCGCACTATACGCCGAATCGATGAACAAGATCATGTATGGATCGACGGTTTTACACAGAGGAACCTTGAATTGTTACACCCTATTTATTCAGGTGGAACGGCTTTTATCGATATCGTAGATCAGACCTGTACTCCTATGGGTGCAAGATTATTACGTCAATGGGTAGTTTTCCCTTTGTTGGATATGGGTAAAATTCAATTTCGACTCAATCAAGTAGATGCATTTTTATCCAATCATTCGTTACGTGAACAATTACGAGGATTACTTAAGCAAATTGGTGACCAACAGCGATTAGTTTCAAAAGTGGCTTTACGAAAAATAAGTCCACGAGAGGCGGTTCAATTAGGCAATAGTTTACGGAAACTTTCATCGATAAAGGATCTATTGTCTCAAAGTTCGATTACCTTATTGATGGAATCGGCGTCCAAAATCAACACCCTTCCCGAACTTGCCGATTGGATTCAACAATCTTTATTGGAAGATGCCCCTGCTGTAGCTGCAAAAGGAGGAATTTTTCAATCCGCAGTGCATGAAGAGCTGTATGAACTTAGAGAGTTAACTACTAAGGGCAAGGACAAATTAATTGAAATCCAGCAAAACGAGAGTCAGCGAACCGGTATCCCCTCTTTAAAAATCGGATACAACAATGTTTTTGGATATTACTTGGAAGTCACAAATGTTCACAAGGACAAAGCACCTGAAGATTGGATTCGTAAACAAACGTTGGCCAATGCGGAGCGGTATATTACTCCAGAACTAAAAATTTACGAAGAAAAAATCCTTACGGCGGAAGACCGAATTAATGCCTTGGAATTGGATTTATGGGAACAGGCATTAAACAAAATGGCCGATTTCATTCCCGTTTTACAAGCCCAAGCGTCGCTGTTGGCCGAAATTGATGTACTAAGTGGATTTTCAGAATTAGCATATCAACGAAAATATACCAAACCGCAATTGCACGATGGATTTGGCTTGTCATTAACAGATTGCAGACATCCTGTAATTGAATACCAATTACCACCGGGAGAAAGTTATATACCCAACTCACTCCGTCTCCAAAAAGATGACCAACGTGTAATTATTCTAACTGGCCCAAATATGAGCGGTAAAAGTGCAATTCTAAGGCAAACTGCATTAACCGTAATTATGGCGCAAATTGGATGTTATGTTCCTTGCAAAGAAGCCAACATTGGAATAATTGATAAAATATACACTCGGGTTGGGGCCTCAGATAATATTAGCGTGGGTGAATCTACCTTCATGGTAGAAATGACTGAAACAGCTTCCATCTTGAATAACCTTAGCGAACGATCCTTAGTGCTTTTGGATGAAATTGGACGAGGAACTAGCACGTATGATGGAGTTTCATTGGCTTGGAGTATCGCAGAATTTATTCAAAGTCATCCCGCCAAACCCATTACCCTGTTCGCGACCCATTATCATGAATTGAATGAATTGGAAGGGAAATCGGAAGGAATTTGCAATTATCATATCGCTATCAAGGAGCAAGGGTCACAGATTATATTTCTAAGAAAGTTACTAAA
Organism: uncultured Flavobacteriaceae bacterium; assembly: GCA_964554385.1. GTDB lineage: Bacteria > Bacteroidota > Bacteroidia > NS11-12g > UBA955 > JAGKXC01. The sequence continues at coordinate 15,505 of CAZKOM010000045.1, forward strand.
AGGTGGTAGCGAACACAGTTTCGGTATACACGTTGCACAGTTAGCAGGAATCCCCAATGCGGTATTACTTAGAGCCAACGAAATCCTCAATAAATTAGAAACCGATAGGGCCCAGCTATCACCGCAAAAATCACTTCGTAAAACGGAAAGTAAAGCCGTATATCAAATGAACTTATTTGCTACGGAGGACCCACGAATGGCTCAGTTAAAGAAACTTATGTCTACCACTGATGTAAATGCAGTAACTCCCATAGAAGCATTACTTAAATTGCAAAGCATAAAAGAGATTCTGGAACGTTAGAAGGTATAATTACAACCCAAAGCAGGAAGTATCGGCAATTGATCTACTCGGGTTCTACGTACACGATCGTAATAAAAAATATTTGCCCTGTTGTAAACATTGGTGATGCTAAAAATCATATTGAATTCTTTTCCATTCTCAAGTTTCCAATTGCGTTTAGCCGAAAAATCCAATCGATGATAGTACGGCAATCGTCCGCCGTTTAAACGTGCGTAAAACACACCTAAATCACCGTTTGATCCCACATAATCTGTGCTAATCCCATTAGAAAACGTTTGTTTTTCATAGTATCCTTGCGTTTGTGTAAATGGAAATCCTGAACCAAAATTCCATCGTAGCGAAATTTCAGTGGGATTTTTTTTATCAAACTCGTAACTAACCATGGCATTAGCATTATGCCTACGATCAAAATTGGGTTGATACTCTTGAACTCCGTCAAATCTGTTTACATAGGTTAATGAATAAACTAGCCATACATACAATCCCTTATGTGAATATTTATAAGAAACATCCCCTCCATAAGCGTTTCCATTTTCTATTATGAAATCTTGTCTTAATCGAGCCGGCTTATCCAAATTTTGCTGGTTATCATCAAATAACTTATCGCGATTTATGTTAGTAATCTGGTCAAATACTTTAATAAACGATTCTGCATTAAAGGTATGTTTTCTACCCATCTTAAAATCAAATCCTCCTACAGCATGTCTTGCTTTCTGCAGTCGATGAGTAACGGGTTCACCATTAAATGTTTCCGGAATATTATCTGGTCCACTTAAAAAACCATAAAACAGATTAACCACATCTCTATCGCTCATAGCCGATAAAAAGTTCTGTGAATACAAACCGGCTGCGAATTTTATTCCCAAGGTTTTGTAAGGATTGTATCGAAATTGGAATCGTGGTTCCAAGGATGAATTGGCTAACGAGGCATAATATTGAGCACGCAATCCAAAATTGGCGATTACCTTTTTCGTTACCATCCGATAATTGGCAAAACTGTTGATTTCGGTAGTACTTTCCAATTGTTTTATCAATCGGTTATTGGCATTGGTTAATTGAAAATTGGTTTGAAATCCATTCAATTCAAGCCCCCAACGAAAATCATCTCGTTTAAAGTTATAATTGAAATTCATTCCCATATTAAATCCACCGATAGAACTTTCTCGGGGTTTCGCGTCGGATTCAATTTGTTGAATTCGGTAATCACTGTACAAAAAGTAACCGTCAACCCGCGTTTTTGCCTGTTCCGGCACTACCAAAAATTTCCCACCAACGCCATTGGCTGCCCAACGATATTGCGTTGAACCGGGGAATCGCACATTATCGGAAAAATGAAACCCATACAAACGAGAATACCCGCCATTGGCTGAGTTAAAGTTTAGTTTCAGAAAAAAATCACCAAAGTTGTACGGCAATTTACCAGCGTCGATATAAGGATATACTAAACCGGCGGATTGCTTTAAAAAGGAATTACGATAACTAAATGCATAAGAGCTATTGTTCTTCCCCTTTTTGTATTTACGTATAGGTCCTTCTTGTAGTATTTTTGAGGTAAATGTGGTAAGACCTAATTTGGTTTTATGCTCCTTCCGATTTCCATCTCGAGTCTTAATATCAACCACCGCCGAAATCCGTCCGCCGTATTCAGCGCCAAATCCTGCCGAATAAACATCAGCACTTTGAATTAAATCCGTTTCAAACACCGAAAACAAACCTATTGAGTGAAATGGATTATAAATGGTTAACCCGTCCATCATCACCTTATTCATTACCGGTGATCCCCCTCGGATATAAAGCTGCCCTCCTTGGTCTCCACTAAAAACCACACCAGGCAACACCTGTAGGTATTGTAGAATATCTGGTTCAGCACCAATGGCCGGCATTTTATAAATAGTTTTTCCTTCAATGGTGGTTGATCCAACTTTTGTCTCTTTCGGTTTACCTTTTGCTTCAATCTCAATTACATCCATTTTTTCGATTCGAGATAAATATGCATCGAATCGTGCGTTGCTGCCATTTTTAACCGTAAGTTCATTCAACATTGTATCAAATCCAGGAAAACTCACCTGAACAACATAAACGGATTCCTCCAAGCCTGTAAGTGCATAAAATGCTTCCGCATCCGCATAAACCATGCGAACAAATTGTAAAACTTTCTGTCCATTATTCGCGGTGGATTGTACCTTAAACACAGAAACTCCGGCGCCATTTAACCGATCCCCGTTACTAGCATTGTACACAAATCCTCGTATATCGCCTTTTGAATTGGTGGAGTTTTGAGAAAACGTAGGAGTAAAATAAGAGAGTGATATTAAAATACAGGCAATAATTCCGCGAATATTCATGATGATTGCCACAAAAATAACCATCTCTACCCTATTTTTGCCATGTACTTATGATTTATCGTTTCAAGGTTTGGTTTGAAGATCAAGAGGATATCATCCGTTGGATTGATATTAAACCAGCACATACCCTATTGCAATTCCATCAAATCATCCAAGAATCTATTGGATTTGACGGGCAAGAACTAGCAAGTTTCTTTGTAAGTGACGACCGCTGGCGCCGTCTAAAGGAGGTTCAATTAGACCCCTCCGCCAATGCCGTAAATAGCGGTGACGTTGTGTATAAAAGTCAAATGATCGGCGAACACCAACCCATTTTGATGGAATCAGTAAAAATAAGAGATTTAGTAAACGATCCTCATCAACGATTTGTTTATGTTTCTGATTACAACACCCTGTGGACATTGTACTGCGAATTGGTGACCATCGCAGAATCTGAT
>CAZKOM010000046.1:0-7800 GCA_964554385.1 uncultured Flavobacteriaceae bacterium
ACATCAATGAAAATTGTGGATCGACCCATCTAGATAATCTAATTTCTAAAGTAATAAAAAAGGCTATCTCTGAATATGAGGTAGCCTTTTTCTTTGGGGGATAACTTATTCTTTGGAAGAATACCTTATTTTTTCATGTGGTCCCCCCTTTTACAAGAAGTAGCCTTGTTTTTTTAGGAGACAACCAAGTTTGCCCAGTTATCTAAAACAAGGTATTGAAGCTATTAATCGATTGATTCAGACAACATTACAAACCGGGTTCTACCCGGATGATACAATTCAAAAACATGGGTAATGGGTTCGTTGGGCGGATTTTTCTCCGCAAAACTACCCAAGGCAGGATATGCCCGCATCGCTGCGATAATCATAGAAATCATACCTGAAGTTTTTTGATCGCAAATAATCGCATTACCTTTAGGAATCTCTAAATATTTCGCATCTTTCACCCTATTTACAAAGGCTATGCTATCGGCCGAATTAAAAATTTGAACCGCAGCAAAACTCAATAATGAATCTTTGGGTTTACTGCTTGGATCATCAAAATAAACACCCACTGTAATCCTATCGGTAGCCAGCATTTCTTTGGTTGTACTGTCCTTCCAACCCAGTTTTCTCGCCGCTTCTCCAACAATTCCAAATGCCTCTCCTATTTTCTCATAAGGTCCACGATGATAGACTCCCATCAATCGATAACCACCCTCCGTGCCAGGCACTACCGTAGTAGATTGGAAAGCACCGTTAAATGCCAAAACTCCCAGAAATAGAATTAAAATTACACCAAAAACTAGAGCGATTTTTTTAAGCATAGCGTTTCAAATTTAATCGGCTTTTAACAATAAACGATATTTATTCTATATTAAATCGATGAAAAGAATCAAATGCGGTAATTTTGTGACAACAAACAATAAATGAAACTCCACTGTTTCACCTTTAATCCCTTAAGCGAAAACACCTATCTAGCTTGGTGTGAGGAGAGTTTAGATTGCGTTATCATAGACGCTGGAATGTATAATTCAAGCGAGCAAAACCAAATTCAAACGTTTATTTCCGATAACCAGTTAAATCCAGTTGCATTGCTTGGAACCCATGCTCATATTGATCATATTTTTGGGAATTGGTGGGTAAAACAAATCTATCAAATTCCTTATTACTTACATAAAGACGACGTTAAGATGATAGATCGCTCTGAAACGATGGCTGCATTATGGAATTTGGCATACACCCCGTCACCCCAACCGGATCATTTTTTAAATGGAGGGGATACCATTTCTGTAGGTAAGGGTTCTTTTGAAGTGCGATTTGTACCAGGCCATGCACCGGGACACATAATTTTCGTTAATCACTCAACCCAATTCGCTGTTGTTGGAGATACTGTTTTTCAAGGAAGTATTGGCAGAACCGATTTACCCGGCGGGAACCATCAACAATTGATAGAGAACATTGAACGAGAAATTTTCACTCTACCAGACAATTATACCTTATTTTCTGGCCATGGAAATCCAACTACTGTAGGCATGGAAAAAAACACAAATCCGTTTTTTAAATAATTCTATCAAGGGTTTTTATCCTAAAATTCCACTTATAAATACAGTATACTTAAACGATGGACATCCCCCAATTATCCTATAATCTTGACTATCTCACTCGACTGTGGGAAGAAGCAGGCATTTTCCATTGGGTGGTATCTCCAGGGTCGAGGAACGCACCGATTGTCGCGGCATTACTTAAAAATAAGTCCTTTACTTTGCATAGCGCACCCGACGAACGTTCTGGTGCATTTGTTGCTCTAGGAATTGCTCAATCCAATCGATATCCGACGGCATTTTTATGTACATCAGGAACAGCATTAGTAAATGCGTATTCCGCAGTTTGTGAGGCCTATTATCAGCGAATTCCTTTATTAATTGTTTCCGCAGACAGACCGGAACATCTAATTGATCAATGGGATGGTCAAACACTGCGCCAACAAGGTATTTTTGGAACTTATTCCCGCCAATCACTTCATCTTAACGCCAGAAATCTGCATTTTCCCGATTGTGCAAGCCAAGTGTATGGACTAATACAATCTAGCATGCTACCTATTCCTGGACCCGTACACATCAATATCGCATTGGACGAACCCATTTACGAAGGAGTAGCCGATTTCCCATCCACCAAAATTCCTATACCACCGTTCGTATTTAAAGAATTTCAACAAAACCAAGCACCCACCATTGAAAAACTTAATGAAATCTTTGATACACTGTTGGTATCTACTCCGAAAATAGCCGTAGTAATCGGGCATTCCACTCCTAACAAATCCGTATCCGATGTTTTAAACCGACTACAACATACCCTACCTGTTTTCGCGGATGTTTGCAGTCATCAAAGTGAATACGGACTTGCAAATTGGGATTGGGGTTTACTAAAACGGGATATTCCTGATGCATTGAAACCCGACTTATTGATTACTTTGGGAACCACCGTTTTATCAAAACCCTTAAAGGGAAAACTCAAAGATTGGAAGCCAAAGCATTTACATTTAGGTATTTATGAGGAAGTAGGTGATCCCTTTCAAACCCAACCCTTGCATTGGAAAGGATTTGAATCAGACCAATTGGAGACCATTCTCATCGCAATTGATCAAAACCCTGAATGGAAAAATCACGTTACAGATTTCAAGAAAATTTGGACTGATTATATTTCTAAACAACAACTTACTTACCAAAATATTCCTCAACCCTTTTCTAATGAATTACTTTGGATCAATGAATTGATGCAACAGATCAACGCAGAAAATCATATTATCCAAATGGGGAATTCCATGCCCATTCGATATGCTTCCTGGAGTACTCCAACGGCAGCAGCAGTATATGCAAACCGGGGAGTAAGTGGAATTGATGGCTCAATAAGCACCGCCATCGGAACAGCTTATGCAAACCCCAATAAACACGTTTTAGCGGTTGTTGGCGATGTTTCAACGGTTTACGATTCCAATGCCTTTTGGATGGATTTTCCTACCAATTTAACAGTTATTGTTATCAATAATCAAGGAGGACGAATTTTCGATTGGATTTCGGGTCCAAATCAATTTCCTCCGCTGAAACCTTTCATACATACACCAAAAACCTTTGATTTTTCCAAAATAGCAGATTTTTTCCAAGTCCCCTATCTTCAACTTTCCATCGCTGATTTCAACAATTCCGTACAGTCTGCTCTTGCCATTTCATCAGGTATTGTTGAACTGATTTAAAATGGTAGAATGAATTAGCGCAATCGCATGCGCTCCATGTCTTTTTTAATATCTTTCTCTTTCAAATCTTCTCGTTTATCGTAAGTCTTTTTTCCTTGACCCAATCCTATTTCCAATTTCAAAAAACCACGTTCATTCTCGTACAAACGTATAGGAAACACCGCATAGCCTTTTGTTTTTATTTTGGCCTCAATTTTTGCTAATTCCTGTCGATTTAAAAGCAATTTCCTTGTACGTAGCGGTTCATGTTTATTATAGGATGATTGCTTAAACTCAGAGATATGCATATTCTTTAACCATAATTCGCCATCTTCATACAAACAATAGGCATCACCCATATTTACGTTGTTATCTCGTATCGATTTCACCTCACCCCCCATCAAAGCAATACCGGCTTCGTATCGTTGTTCGATATGAAAGTTAAAGCCTGCTTTACGGTTAACAATCTCTACTCTTTTATGGGTTTTCTTGGCGCTCACTGAAACATTTTCTCCAAAGTGCAAAGGTACAACCAAATATTTGTTGTAGTGCTTTATTTCAGTAAGGAAGATTTGCAATTATCGCAACTCCTAATTTAGCGTTACCAAGACGCAACTGGATTTTAATCCATCCGAATAGAATCAGTACAAGCAAAGTAACTGAAAGGAAACTATGGCAACTGAAGTTGTTTCTTAATTTGATCTAACTTTTCTTTTTTCAAAATCTTTTGTCCTTGTGTGCCTTCTGCAACCAACCTATCGTTTACCCAAACAGTAAATGAACAGTTCACGGAATTACCTTCTACCGCAGTTAACTCTGCTGCAATTCGAACCGTTTGCCCCAGCATAGCAGGAGATTTGTGTGTAATATTTAAGAAAGTACCTATACCCTCCTCATCTTCTTCTTTCATTTCGAGAACAAACTGCCTACAGGCCCATTCTACATCCCTACCCAAAGCAAATGTCCCATAAAATGGATGTACATTCCCTGTTTCGAATGTGGCTAAATCGTTCTCGTCTACCGTTTTCGATATCTCGATTTTTTCACCAATAGCACGAACTATTCGCATGTTTACAATTCCGAAAGTAAACTATCGGTGGTAATTTCCATGTGAGAAGCATCAAATATGGCCTCTCCGTCCTTGATCACAATGACTTGTGGGGATTCATGAAAAACATGAAAATCCTCAGCAATAGCATTTGAAATATTTCGATAAGCGATTAAATCTAAATAATAAAAATCCGCCTTCTGATAAAATTCTTCGGTTAAACTTTTCAAACGATTTAAGGCCATCGTGCTAATAGAACAACGCGTGCTGTGTTTAAACAGCACTTGTGGTCGAATGTTGGAATCCGATACAATTTGTTTTAAGTGATCGGTATCCGTTAAAATTTTCCAGCGATTATCCATGGATTGGCTGAGCAGAACCGGTGTTTTTCCCTACGGATGGACAACGATCTTGCTTGCGAGCGCCACAGCTGCTAACTACCGCTGCCAAAACAATAAGAAGTGTTAATACCTTTGCAGTTTTCATGATGTACAATTTGAGTTACAAAGAAAACAAAAATCTAGCCAACTTATTGCCTTTAATAGATGAAGTGTACGTTAAATCGGTCATTTCTACCGATGAATCCATAAAAAAGAAGAAAAAGCAACCCAAACTTCAACAAAAAGCTGCTGATAAAAAGTTGCCAAATTTCCAAAATTCACTGCGAGAACATTGGGGTGATTGGTATGTTCCATTAATTTCTTTCCAAAACGACCTTGAAAAATTCAAACGAAAACTTCCATCATTCTACAAAGTTAAAGGCATTGGTTTTGGTGTTTATTTAGAACAAGCCACCAGCGAAATTATTGCTAAGTGGAAAGCAAAACAATTTGCTGCTAAAACTATGGTTTCATTAACGGGTGGATTAGGAGTAGACGATTGGGCCTGGGCTAGTTCATCCTGCGAAGTTTATAGCTTCGATCCGAATGAATCACTAAATTTTTGGAGTACTTTAAATTTTGATCGACTTGGAGTTGCCAATAAAATTCAACGAATATCTCAAACGGCCGAATGGGCTTTAGAGAATTGGGATCAATGGCAATCGCACAAAGTAGTAGATGTAATTTATATAGACCCTGACAGAAGACCAACCATTAATTCCAACAATTCAACATCACGGATATCAACGGATGTAAATCAATACCTTCCTAACGTTTTTGAACTTTATCAAAAACATAAAGTGAAAGCAAATCATTGGATCATTAAATTAAGCCCAATGGTTGATATACACTGGTTTCAAAAACACATTGGTGTATCTGTGAAAGCCTATTCCGTTTGCTCTGGCAAGGAGGTGAAAGAAATTTTGGTTGTTTTAGCGGGGCTAGAAACTCATATAACGGAAGATAGCATTGAAAAAGAAATGGTAAACATAAGTGAATCTAGTGCGGAGTTATTTTCTCAATTTTATTCGAAAGCTAATAGCGGACAGCGTTTAACCAATGAAACAGTTGCAACAATAAACACTGAATTACAACTAAACCCAAATACATCCGAAGGATCGGAAATTAAATCCGAATTACCCTTCATTTTCGAACCGCATGCAGGTCTTTTTGCTATGGGATTAAATCGACTATTATCGGCGCTTCCAGGGGTTGAAACACGTGGGAATTACTCTTTCTTCATTACACCCGTACCTTGGCCAAAAACCATGGGGAGAACGCTAATTACTAAGCACGTATTCACTGGGAGCTTGCGGGAGATTGGAAGAAAACTTAAAGAAAATAATTTACTAAACACTACAATTACCGCTAGAAATTGTGGAATAAAAACGGCGGACTTGATAAAACAATTAGGAACAAAAGAAAACCATTTACAACATGGGTTCATGTATAAAGATGAACTTGGGTTCACCCTATACATCGGTGTGATTTAACCTTTATTTACCTTGCTTACGTAGGCTTCTAATGCAGCTAACATAGAAGGGATACCAGGAGCGGGAGCAGCAATATCCAAAATTAAATTATGCTCATCGATTGCCTGTTGGGTACTGGAACCAAAAGCAGCGATTCGGGTATTATTCTGAATAAACTCCGGAAAGTTATCGTACAACGATTTAATATCGGCCGGAGAAAAGAACACTAATATATCATAAAACACATCCGCTAAATCACTTAAATCCGCGCTTACGGTATTGTAAATAATACATTCTGTAAAATTATACCCCAATTTAGCAAAATGATCGGGTATCGATGGCTTGCGAATATCAGAACAAGGAAATAAGAACTTCTCGGTAGAATGATTTTTAAATAGGGTTAAAAAATCTGCTTCGGTACCTTTTCCATGATACATTTTACGTTTTCTTGGTACGATATACTTCTGCACATAATTGGAAACACTTTCATTGATTGAAAAATATTTGGTTTCCGGCGGCATTTCCACTTTCATTTCGTTGGCCAATCCGAAGAAATAGTCAACCGCATTTTTAGAGTTGAATATGATTGCCGTAAAATCCAAAAAGTTAACTTTCTGCTTTCGAATATCTCGCGGAGCCATTGGCTCAATTTGAATAAACGACCTAAAATCGATTTTAAGCTTGTACTTTTTTGAAAACTCTTCGTAGATGTTTTTTCCAGCTTCGGGTTGAGGCTGTGTGATCAAAATGCTTTTTACTTTAAGTTCTCTTTCCGTTGAAGACATGGTTTATGTTTTTGATAACAAGCTAAAAAATAGTGCGTATGGCAATACTTCTAAAGTGCAAAAATACAAAAATGCGGTAAAATCAAGTTGCCTGTCTTTCGATAATCCAACAAAACTTAATATTGACCGAGCTACAATCCAAATAATTAGCATAAATGACACCAATGATGGTATATCGATATTCCTTAATAAATTGGAATTGTAATACACAAATACGAAAATCGGCAGAAAGCCTAACGCTAATACAAAATTTGTATTTAGCTGTCGTTGATTCTGTCTCCTAACGGTATCAGTCATATTGAGTGCAAAAGCAAATAGTAACTGAATTAATTGAAGTACCATAACGCCTAACATCACGGCACCAAACACTACCCAATAGAACCATCCAACATTCAATGCTAAAAATCCGCCAAATCGCAAATAAAGCATGACTCCCATAGAAAACACCAAATTACCCATGAGTAATACAACAACACTCCCCCCTTGATACTCAAAGCTTCTATCGTTCATCATTTCGTCGAAATAATAGGACGAAAACACACCTTTAATACGCAGCTCGAATTGCTTCACAAATGCCGATCGATAGTAAAAAAATAACAATAAAAAAACCAAAGAAACCCCTACGAACCAAAATTTCGCCTGTCCTCTACGGATGTACAATGTATTTGAAAAAGGATCAAAAGGATCTTTTATCGGCCTAATAACCAACGAGTTGAGCCTTACACCCACGGAATCGTAGAAATAATTCGTAGAATCGGGCATACTGGAAACCGAATCGCGCATCATTACCGCCCTTTCATAGCGCCATCGCTTACGCAAACTATCCACCCAAAAATCCGCCAAACTATCGTTCCATTCTCTAGGCAGATATAGGTTTGGCAGCAATAGTTTATTTATGGGGGGC
>CAZKOM010000046.1:7810-18147 GCA_964554385.1 uncultured Flavobacteriaceae bacterium
ACCAATTCGATTTAAGTGAATCTTGTTCCTCCGAGTTTAATACGCTTGAACTGGTAAGCATTGGCACCAATCGCTGCTGTTCACTCCCGGACAAATACAACCTTAACGATTTTCCATATCCCAATGTGAACCCATTTCCTGCAAAAAAAAGCAGCCACATCAGGGTTAACCCGATTACGGCACGGCCTTTTGATTTGTAACAGGAAATAATCATCCACTGCAAAAATACCCATCATTTCATTGAAATTTGCGCAATGGCATCGGTTTACTTTCATATTCCTTATTGCAGAAAGGCATGTACCTACTGTAATTTCCATTTCTCAACCCGTTTAACTGGCTTTGAGGACATGGTTAATGCCATGATTTCAGATTGGAAACAGCAACAATTTTTTATTTCCGAGGATACTATTCACTCTATTTATTTTGGAGGAGGCACTCCTTCGGTACTTCATCATACCTTACTCCGCAAACTACTAAAAGAGATACAAAAGTCGAAAACCATTATTCCTCAGGCCGAAATCACCTTAGAAGCAAACCCAGAAGATATTAGCGTTGAGAACTTGAATAATTGGCGCGAAATGGGAATTAATCGAATCAGTTTAGGACTACAATCGCTAAATGATAACGAATTACAATGGATGAACCGAGTACATAATGCCCAACAGAGCATACAATCTGTGGAATTAATTTTAAACCATGGAGGATTTGAATTAAGTGTTGATTTAATTTACGGGTCTCATCTAAAAACTTCAGAACAGTGGATTGAAGAATTGAAATGGATACAAGAATCCGGTATTCATCATCTGTCCTGTTATGCACTTACAGTTGAAGAGAAAACAGCATTATTCAAATTACAAAACACTTCTAAAGGCACCCTAATTCTAGACGAACATAGTACCCAACAATTTTCAATTCTTACTCAATGGGCTCAAGAAAATCATTGGAGCCATTACGAGATCAGCAATTTAAGTAGAAACGAACATCACAAAGCGAAACACAACCAGCGATATTGGCAAGGACATGCTTATTGGGGTATTGGCCCTGGTGCACATGGATTTAATGGAGTTAAACGCAGATGGAATATTGCCAATAACGCTCTGTACACTAAAATCAACAAAGGGGAATCCAACGATTTATTGTATTTCGAAGAAGAAATTTTAACCAATTATAATCGATTCAATGAAACACTAATGACCCAATTACGTTTAGAAAACGGAGTAGAATTGCAAAAATTATCGGCTTTCATAGACAAAAATACTTGGGATAAATGGATACATGAGACTAAATCATGTATTAAAAAATGGCAAAACAGTGGACATATCCTGCAAACTGATACCTGTATAAAATTATCGCAAGAAGGCCGATGGTTTGCTGACGCAATTACCGCAGATTTGATGTTAGCCGTTGAAGACTGACATCCATCATAAATAATCGAAAAAATTCTGCGTAACTTCGCCATAGTTTAATTAAAGCTGCTTATGAATCGTAAAACCAATAACAACATCCTTGTCCCTATCGACTTCTCTCCTATTGCGGACAATGCCTTAACCCATGCTATCAAAATTGCTAAGGTATACAACAACGAGATTACGTTGATGTATATCTTGGAAGAAAGTTTCTTAGGTGGATTATTTTCGGCAGGACAAAACGACGTAATGATCGACGCAATTAAAGCAAAAGTTGCTCAGAAAGCAGCGGAAATCACTGCGGCTCATGGAATAACCGTAAACCATCGTGTAGAAAAGGGAAAAGTTTATAAAACAATCGCAGAAACTGCCAATGCGGAGGGGTTTGATTCAATAATCATGGGTAGTAGCGGTGCCAGCGGATTAGAACAAATTGTTGGATCCAATGCATCTAGAACCATCCAATATTCCGAAGTTCCCGTTGTTGTTATCAAACAAAGTCCAATAGCCGAACAGGGATATAAGAAGATTGTAATGCCTATCGATTTATCCATAGAATCTCGTCAAAAGGTAGATTGGGCAATTCATTTAGGTAAAAAATTCAAATCTGAAATACATGTAGTATTCTCCAATAGCAGTGACGAATACTTAAGCAAGAGAATTGCCGGTGGGATTAACATCGTTAAAGCACAACTAGAAGAAAGCGGAATTCAATACGTTTTACATGATTTGAAAGACAGTATTTTAGATAATTTCGCTAATGAAGTTTTGCAATACAGCGATGCAGTAAAGGCTGATTTGATTTTGGTAATGACTCATACGGAGAAAGGTATTCGCGAATTAATCATCGGTACCCTAACCCAACAAATTGTAAACAAAAGTGAAGATATTCCAGTGATGTGTATTTATCCTCACGCAACGGGTTACACGTTTGATTTCATGGGATAACAGGGTTAATAACCTATAAAGAACTAAATACTACCTAATAAAAAATGCGCTGAGTTCACTTCAGCGCATTTTTTATTAGAAATCAGTGTAACTCTTCTTTAGAAGTCCCAAATCAAACCAATTGTTGGTTGCAAAAATCCAGTACTATTCATCAGATATTCTCCGCGATATCTCGCTGCATTTGCATTGTCAGTAATTAAACTACCATCTGGATTCTGTGCCGCGATTAAAGTCTCAGGGCCCATGTACGCTGTATTCAATAAATTCTGTATATCAATATAAAAATTGATCGATGTTTTCTTCAAATACCATACTTTGTCTAGTCGGAAATCTACTTGAGAAAAATTACCCAAACGCTGAGTATTCAATAACCCATAATCGGGCAAAGCTACCCCTTTAACATCCCAATTTGATTTTGTTAAGGACCTTTCTACATCAAATGGAGTGTAAGGTCTACCTGTAGCCATACGCAACTTCAATCCCAACTCCCAATTCTTTTTAAACTTCTTACCCCCAACCAAACTTAATGTATGCCTGCTATCCCAAGCACTTGCAACACTTTTTCCATTTTTATCATTAAAGAAACTCCAAGATAATGTGTACGCCATTATACCATACAATCCAGTTCTATTTCTGCGCTGCACCAAAAATTCCATCCCATAGGCTTTACCTTCACTAACGGATGCTATTGGCTCATTACCCAATACCGCGAAATCCGTTCCCAAATTACCTAAGGAAATACTGTCTGTTAGACTAAATGGATACCGCTGATATTGTTTCAAAAAACCCTCCAATGTAACCCGGGTGTTTTTACCGGCATTGTATTGAAAACCAGCAGCCGCAGAACGATTTCGAATGTAATCTACCCGTTCTTTATTATCGAGTTGATTGATGTTATTTCTGTAACCTAATATGGTGTAGGAAGGTAATTGGTGAAATTGGCCCACGTTAGCATTTACATACAGTCCAGGGAGAGCAACCGGGTAACTTACACTCATCGACAAAGTAGGTTGGTTCAATGGATTTCTCATAGACTTGTTATAATTATTGGCATCCAATCTACCGGCAATACTCAGCAAACCGCCTTCTCCAAAGGAACGAGAGCCTCTTACAAAAGCAGAATATTTAAAGAGCTCCAGCAAACTATTAAACTTCACATCCACAACAGAACCTGGTGTTCCTGGTGCTCCTGGAACCAGAAATTTCGCATCGTTATTAACCGCAAATTGAACAAATTCCAATCCAGCTCCCCCCATAAATTTCCAACCTCCGATACCGCGATAATGTTCTACCCGGAATTTATTTTCTTCTTCTGTGCTGTTGTAGTTGAAAATTTTATTAGCCTCATCGGTTTCATCGTTGTTTCTGTACTTATACGATGTGTTGTTTAACATGTTCCTGCTGAGAAAATATTGCGTTTTATTTTTGCCATTATAATGGGTATAAACTGTTCCAAAAGTGTAATTCCACTGCCGATATACAGGTAGATATCCCAAAATATATTTGTTTGATTTAAGGGTAGCTGTGTCGGTTATTCCATCGTTAACTTTGGTATTTAATCGAAAAAAATCAACGCCACCCACCATCAAAAAGGTTAAATCGTCATTGCCCTTCAATTTCACTTTAACTTTAGCTTGATAATCAATAAAATTCGGTAAGAATGGAAGTTTCAACAACGCAAACAACCCCTGTAAGTAACTTTGTCTTGCCGATAAAATGTAGGTAACTTTCTTACTTTTCCCTAACGGACCATCGGCAGTTAATCCCACATCGCTACTGCCTAAAGTAAATCGACCTTTCATTTTTTGACTATTCCCATCAATTTGCCTGAAATCAAAAACCGAACTCAAGCCATTGGCGTAATTAATTGGGAAAGCCCCCGTATTTAGGTTTACTTCTTTAATGAAATTTACGTTTAAAATACCCACAGGTCCACCGGTACTGCCTTGGGTTTGAAAATGGTTGATAATAGGGATTTCTATACCGTCTAGGTAAAATTTATTCTCCGAAGGTGATCCTCCGCGAATTACTACATCATTTCTAAATCCTGGTACCGCAATAACCCCAGGCAAACTTTGAATAATTTTGGATATGTCTCTACTTCCTCCTGGATTTCTTTCAATCTCACGAATGCTCAATTGCTGGGAAGAAACTGGACTTTCTGCTACTCTACGTTGTAATGTTGTTTTCCGAATGGTTACAGCATCCATACTTTGCACCTGCGCTTCCATTTCGATGGTAACAAAGGGAGATTTGGCAGGCGTATACAATTGCTCCGCAACACCTATCGCTTCATACGCTTCTAGTTCCGCTGAGACCAAGTGAAATCCTGGCTCTACGTTAGTTAGAGTAAAATCGCCATTGTCGTCCGCTTTTACGGTGGTTGGAGATTTATCCAATAAAATCAGTGCATTTTTCAGTGGTTTTCTTGTTGTTTGATCTACAACTTTACCCGAAATAATAACCTGTGCAATGGCCGAAGAATTGGCCAACAAAACAGCTAACAAAAAACTCAACAAACGAATCATGAAAGTTAAACAAAGGAAAATAGATAGGGTTTTCAATCATATCCATTTTTTTACAATCGATTACTGTCTTCCGCCCTGAGTTGTTACACCACCGTTTTGAATACATTTAAATACACTAACCCATGAAATAATAATCAAGGCAATTTGTCAGATAATTAGAGCTTGGCAAGGTATTGGCAAGCCAAAATATTGTGTTAATTTCGCAGGAATATCATGTTTGCTAATATCATTAATTCGTTTACCAAATTGTTGGGTGGAAACCAAGCTGAAAAAGCATTGAAAGAAATCCAACCTGTGGTAGACTCAATCAATAGCTATTTCGCTGAATATCAAACCATAAGCAACGATCAACTTCGTAATAAAACGTTAGAATTCAAACAGCGTATTGGTGAGTTTCTAAAGGACATAGATGCTGAAATAGAAGCCAATAAAGAGGCTATTAAAAATACAGCCGATTCCGATACTGAAACAAAAGACACACTCTTTCGCGAACAAGACGAATTAGAAAAATCGCGAAATTCGCAACTAGAGGAAATTCTTTCTGAAATTTTACCAGAAGCCTTTGCCGTGATGAAAGAGACCGCCAGAAGATTCAGCGAATCTTCGGTTGTTTCCGCAACAGCAACGGATTTAGACAGGGATTTAGCTACCAAACACCCTCATATTACCATAGACGGTGATACCGTAAACTACCAAAACGAATGGTTAGCCGCAGGCGGCGAAATCAAATGGAATATGGTTCATTACGATGTTCAGCTAATTGGTGGTATTGCATTGCACCGTGGTAAAATCGCGGAGATGGCTACAGGAGAAGGTAAAACCTTAGTGAGTACATTGCCAACGTACTTAAACGCGTTGGGTGGTCGTGGTGTTCATATGGTAACGGTGAACGACTATTTGGCACGTCGTGACTGTGAATGGAATGGTCCAATTTTTAATTTTTTAGGATTATCAGTTGATTGTCTAGAATATCATCAACCCAATAGCGAAGCTAGAAGAAATGCATATTTAGCCGATATTACCTACGGTACAAACAATGAATTTGGTTTCGACTACTTGCGCGACAACATGGCACATTCCCCCGAGGAACAAGTAAAACTTTCTGATAAAGTTCAAAGACCATTTAATTTTGCAGTAATTGATGAAGTGGATTCTGTGTTAATTGACGATGCAAGAACTCCGTTAATTATTTCAGGACCTACGCCAAACGGAGATGTTCAACAATTCCAAGCCTTGAAGCCCAGAATTGAGAAAATTGTAGAACTTCAAAAACGGTATGTTACCCAAGCCCTTACCGAAGCAAAAAAATTGATTCCAGAAGGAAACAATGGCTACAAAGAAGGAGAAGGGGGATTGGCGTTATTCAGAGCATATCGCGGTTTACCTAAAAACCGGGCTTTAATTAAGTTCTTAGGAGAATCTGGCGTTAGATCCATACTAACGAAAGTAGAAAACAACTACTTACAAGATCAACAAAGAGAAATGCCGTTGGCTGATGCTCCTTTGTTTTTTACTATCGACGAAAAAAATAATTCCGTAGAACTTACCGAAAAAGGCCTCGAACTAATCACTCAAGGAGAAGAAGATCCAAACTTTTTTGTTCTCCCCGATGTGGGTAGCGAAATGGCTGAAATTGAGAAGTCATCCGCTTCGGACAAAGAAAAACTAGCACAAAAAGATGCGTTAATGCAAGAGTTCGCCATTAAAAGTGAGCGAATCCATTCAATTAACCAATTATTAAAAGCATATACCCTGTTTGAACGCGATGTTGAATATATTTTACAAGAAGGTAAGGTAAAAATTGTAGACGAACAGACGGGTCGTATCATGGAGGGAAGACGCTACTCCGATGGACTTCACCAAGCAATTGAAGCAAAAGAGAATGTGCGTGTAGAAGCAGCTACTCAAACCTATGCTACCATTACCTTGCAGAACTACTTCCGTATGTATCACAAACTTGCCGGTATGACCGGTACCGCCGAAACAGAAGCGCAAGAATTATGGGATATCTACAAATTAGGGGTAATGGTTATTCCAACCAACCGACCCATAGTTCGAAAGGATCAAGAGGATTTGGTGTACAAAACGAAACGTGCCAAATTCAATGCTGTAATTGATGAAATTAATCAATTAACCGCAGCAGGTAGACCGGTTTTGGTGGGTACAACCTCCGTTGAAGTAAGTGAAGTATTAAGTAAAATGCTTAAACTTCGGGGCATCAAACACAATGTATTAAATGCAAAACAACACCAACGTGAAGCGGAAATTGTTGCTGAAGCAGGTTTAAAAGGTGCCGTAACCATCGCTACTAACATGGCAGGTAGAGGTACCGATATTAAAATTAACGAGGAAGTAAAATCCTTGGGTGGATTGGCGATTATCGGTACTGAACGACATGACAGCCGAAGGGTTGATAGGCAGTTAAGAGGTAGAGCTGGTAGACAAGGTGATCCGGGAACTTCTAGATTCTATGTAAGTTTAGAAGACGATTTGATGCGCATATTTGGAGCTGAACGAGTGAGTAAAATCATGGATAGTTTGGGATTCAAAGAAGACGAAGTGCTAGAACATCGTATCATGACCCAAACAATCGAACGTAACCAAAAGAGGATGGAACAAAACAACTTTGGTATTCGTAAGCGATTATTGGAGTATGACGATGTGATGAATAAACAGCGTACTTCTATCTACCGCATGCGTACCAATGCCTTGTATGGGGAAAGATTGAGTATCGACCTCAACAATATGTTGTTCAATTGGTGCTCAGAAGTAGTTGGTTCATTTAAAGATAGTAATGACTATTTGGAGCTGGAGATGGAAGTTATTCGAACCTTGGCCCAGGATCTTCCATTTGATTCGGAATCGTTCCAAAAAGGCAAAGTTGAAGATTTAACCGAGCAATTATTCTTGCATTTATCGGAGCGATACAGCCAAAAGCAAGAATCTATGCAGCAACAAGCCTACCCGGTTTTCCAACATATTCGTCAAGAACAAGGGGATAGAATTGAAAATGTAATTGTGCCATTTACGGATGGGGTGCATCAATATCAATTTACCGTGAGCATGCAAAAAGCATTGGATAGCCAGTGTAAGAGCATGGTTCAAGAATTGGAGAAATCCACTACGCTTGAGGTAATAGACGATGAATGGAAAGAACATTTAAGAGAATTAGACGATTTAAAACAAAGTACATCAAACGCTCAATACGAACAAAAGGATCCGTTGTTAATTTATAAAATTGAGAGTTTCGAATTATTTGGAAAAATGTTGCAACGCATTAACCAAAAAGTACTTGGCCACTTATTCCGCTTACAGATTCAGCAGGATAATGGTGTGCAGGAAGCAAAACCTCAATTGAAGAAAAATAATCCTAAGATTCAAACTTCACGCGAAGAGATTGCCCCTGGAATTTCGGAAGTTCAAGGAAGTTCAACTGAATCCGCACCTAGACCAACGCAAAATCCAATCATCAACGATTTGAAGATTGGAAGAAACGACCCTTGTCCTTGCGGCAGTGGCAAGAAGTTTAAAGCATGTCACGGAAAAGACTAGCAAAGTAGAGATTACACTAGGTAAACCTATGTAATGCATTGACGGCTAACTTTTCCTATATATATTCATAATTCCACCTGCCCAAACCAGGCCTAGTAATTACCGTGACCCAACAGAAAAACGATAAAAAAGAACAGAATCTCCCCAACTCCGTAGAAAACGAGTCGGATTATTACTGGGAAAACGGATTTCTGGTCTTTACAGCTACTTTTTTGAGAAAACGAGGTTGGTGCTGCGGAAACGGATGTAGACATTGTCCGTACTCCCCTAAACACAACAAAGGAAATACAACCTTGCTATCCGCTGAAACTCTGGCATAGATAGCTAAGAACTTTTCTTTATTGATTCGTATTATTTCTTGCGTTTCTTTCGTAAAAACATTTCAAGGTTAGCGTTTTCATTGTACCTGTTAACAACTTATTAGAAAGTTCATCAAACAAGGCACTCCAATACCCATGGTTGGAAGTAATTTTGTATCCGTGAATTTACCCATCCAATCTGCTCTAATTTCTGTTTATTACAAAGACGGCTTAGAAGAAATCGCCAAGGCTTTACACCAAAATCAAGTAACCATTTATTCTACTGGAGGCACTCGTGCTTTTATTGAAAACTTAGGAATACCATGTGTAGCAGTGGAAGATATTACAGGTTATCCAAGTATTTTGGGTGGAAGAGTGAAAACCTTGCATCCCAAAGTTTTTGGTGGAATTTTAGCTAGGCGGGAATTACAACAAGACATGCAAGAAATTCAACAATTTGAAATTCCGTTGTTTGATTTAGTCATGGTTGATTTGTATCCCTTCGACGAAACCGTAGCCAATGGAGGGACAGACGAAGAAATTATCGAGAAAATTGACATCGGTGGTGTTTCATTAATTCGGGCGGCCGCTAAAAATCACGCCTACACAACCATCGTTTCTCACCAAAATCAATACAATGCATTCTTATCGACATATAATCAAGGAAATGGTGCTCTCTCTTTGGAAGATCGAAAAGAATTTGCAGCAAAAGCATTCAAAGTAACTGCCAATTACGATGCGTCCATTGGTGATTGGTTTGCTGGTAATAAACTATATTCTTTACGGTACGGTGAAAACCCTCACCAATCTGGGCAATTCAAAGGTAATTTAGAACGAATTTTCCAAAAGCATCAAGGTAAAGAATTATCCTACAATAACTTATTGGATGTAGATGCGGCGATGAATTTATTAAACGAATTCGATGCATCCAAAGCCTGTACTTTTGTTATTATCAAACACAATAATGCCTGTGGAGTAGCAACGAGATCTAGTAGTTTAACTGCATGGACCGATGCTTTAGCTTGCGATCCGGTTAGTGCCTTTGGAGGAATTATAGCAACAAATCAACCGATAATGGGCGATGTTGCAGCAGAAATAAACAATTTATTTTTTGAGGTCCTATTAGCTCCAGGATATGATGATGCAGCCTTAGAATTGTTAAAAAGCAAGCCAAATAGAATTATTATCGAGGTAACCAACAACCCAGTATCTCAAGAAAAACAGGTTCGTTCTA
Organism: uncultured Flavobacteriaceae bacterium; assembly: GCA_964554385.1. Lineage (GTDB taxonomy): Bacteria > Bacteroidota > Bacteroidia > NS11-12g > UBA955 > JAGKXC01. Next base: position 17,778 of record CAZKOM010000046.1, read on the forward strand.
TTTTAAACGGTGTGTTAATTCAAGATAAAGATAATAGTACCGAAAACCGGTCACAAATGCACTGCGTAACCAAAACAGAGCCCACTGAACAACAATTATCGGATTTAGAATTTGCAGTTAAAATTGTTAAACTCACCAAAAGTAATACTATTGTACTAGCTAAAAACAATCAATTACTGGCTTCTGGTACGGGTCAGACTTCCCGAGTGGATGCATTGCAACAGGCCATTGAAAAAGCCAACCGTTTCGGGTTTGATTTGGAAGGTGCAGTAATGGCCTCCGATGCTTTTTTCCCCTTCCCCGATTGCGTAGAAATAGCGGATAAGTCTGGTATAAAAGCGGCTGTACAGCGCGGGGGGGGTATCAAGGG
>CAZKOM010000047.1:0-17952 GCA_964554385.1 uncultured Flavobacteriaceae bacterium
GTAAGGCGAACCTTACAGTATCAATCGGGTTCCATGGAGATCTAAGCGTATCGAGGTTATTATCCGTACTATCTTCATTTAGAAGCAAAACATCTTCATATTTAGTAAAACAAGCTGAACTATTTTTCAATCCATAATTATGATTAATTTCAATGCAGCTCACTTTGAATTTTGAAGACAGCATAAATGACCCACATGGAGAAACAACCTGTTCTGCATCACAGTTCAAGACACAAAAAAACACGAGTACTGCCAATAATGGACGTGAAACCATCTCAATAATATGACTGTTCTTAAAATTCAAAAAGTCCTAGTCTAAATCCACCTCAAATTACTTGATAAAACATATGATTGTGTTAAATATTTATCATCGAAACGTTCATATTAACGTCCAGTGATTGAATTTTAGGACGCTTCTATTTTCGAATTGAAATTAATTGTATTATTTTTGACCTAATTAATTTTAATTATGGCTCCAAAAACTATAGCCTTCTCTAATCACGGTAACGAGTTTTTCGCAGAGTTGCGCCGTCGTGTTGACGGATATTTCCAATCTAAAAGCATGAGCAAAAATGGAAATTACAAACTTTGGTGGAAAACAGCATTTGCCTTACTCTTCACTCCAGCATTGCTAGTTTTAGCTTACTGGGGCAATCTTCCGTTTTGGGCTGTTGTCATTGTATTTGCTTTAGTAGGAGTTATGCACGCTTTTACAGGGTTCAATGTAATGCACGATGCTTGTCATGGTAGTTTTTCTTCTAAACCATGGGTGAACAAATTATTTAGTCATTCATTGGAAATGCTTGGTAGTCACGCACCTATTTGGAAATTCAAGCACAATGTTTTGCATCACACATGGACTAACATTGATGGATTGGATGATGATATTGCCAAATCTCCTTTTTTAAGGCATTGTGAATCACAAACACTAAAGCCAATGCACAAATTCCAGCATGTTTACATGTTCGGTTTGTATGCTATTTCTACTATTTGGTGGTTATTTGGAAATGACACCATCAAGTATTTCAAACGCGAGGTAAACTTACAACCCTTACCTAAGTTCACTGTTTACGAACACTTTACTTTCTGGGTTAGTAAGATTATTTATTTATTAATTTATTTGGTTTACCCAGCAACTTTATTTGGATGGGGCAATGCATTTTTATTGTTTTTTGTTTTACATGCATCCCTTGGAATCCTTCTTTCTTTGGTATTCCAAATGGCTCACGCAGTTGATGGAATTCACTTTGAAAATGTAGAAGTTTATGATAGACCTGTGGAAAAGATTCCAAACGAATGGGCCATCCACCAAATCATGACTACTAGCAATTTCGCTACACGAAGCTGGTTAGCTACTTGGTTCATGGGAGGATTAAACTTTCAGGTTGAGCATCATTTATTCCCTAATATTTCGCATGTGCACTATCCTGAAGTAAATAAAATTCTGAAAGGATTGTGTACTGAGTTTAATGTTAAATATAACGAAGTCCCTACATTTTGGCAGTCGATTCAATCACACATCCGTTGGATGCGTAAAATGGGTCAGCCTGAATTAGCGGTAGCCGCTTAATTGGCTTGCCAAGTCAGCAGGTTACCCAATCCGGGGTATGCGAATGAGTAAATTCAAATTAGGAGCTTTAACAAGTTATTCCTATAAATAGATACTCACTCGATTTAATATTCAATACAATATACAATTACAGGAGACATGACATACGTCATGTCTTCTTGTTTTAATAGCAGTGTCTTTTCAAGCTCGTCTTGTTGATTCCTTATTTCATCTATACTTGAATTATTTCTCCCAACGAAAGAGTTCTTTCTACTTGCAGCAGAAGACATATTATAATTAGACTTAATGATCGTTAAATTCTGAAATGGATTAAACGAATAAATACCTATTTGCTTGTTCCCTTGGGGGGTAAGAACTGTAGTTCCCGGAAAATTCTGAGTCAACAGATACACTTGCTTTGGTCTTTTACCATCCACAACCATAGAATCGAAATTCATATGAATTGAATAACTATTTCCTTTCCCAATCTGTTTGTACCCTTTTGTACTTACCATTACAAAAATAAAATTCCTACCATTTTCAATTTTTCTTGTAAGATAGATGGAAGAAACAGGTAAAATTGGAATGGTTTTTTGTGGACCATTATAGGTTATGGTAAACGCATTTTGAAAACTACGTTGTTCCACTGGTTCTGATTCATAAATTGCTGAACCGTTAGCTTTCATCCATGCTCCTATTTCATCCAACCGAGCGTAAGCCGCACTATCGAACTCGCCCGTTGGGCTTGGGGCTATATTCAACAAGTAATTACCTCCTCTTGAAACAATTGCGCACAAGTTATTAATTACCACGTCCAGCGATTTATAATTTTCATTCTTTACATAGCTCCAACTATTACCCAAAGTCATACATGTTTCCCAAGGATACGGCAAAAGTTTAGAAGGTATTTGTTGTTCGGGAGTTAGATAGTTTTGATTGGGGCCTTCCACAGCTCTATCTACTACAATTAACCCCGGCTGTAATTTTCTCGACTCTGTTGCAATTTTATCCATGCCTATGTCTTGGTGAACCGGTTTGTAGCCCCAACGCGGACTAGTAGATGTCATGGGTTGAACCCAACCGCCATCCAACCAAAGGATATCTATTTGGCCATACCCCGTCATCAATTCGTTAATCTGCCGTTGGGTGTATTGCACGTAGCGATTCCATTTCTCGGGGTATTTATCTATCGAATAATTTGGATTTCTATCATACGGAGGAAACGATGGATCCCAATAATCAGGACAATGCCAATCGGGTTTGCTAAAATATGCCCCTACCCACATGTCTTGCTTACGAAATGCTTCAAATATTTCTTTAGTAATATTTGCCTTCGTATTAGAAGAAAACGGAGTATTGGTAGAGGTAATTTTGTAGTCAGTTAATTTGGAATCGAACATACAAAAACCATCGTGGTGTTTTGTGGTAAAGATGGCATATTTCATGCCGGCGGCGCGGGCAGCACGGGCCCATAACTCGGGTTGAAACTGCACTGGATTAAAGGATTTTTGTAAATCTTCGTATGCTTTGCGGTACGAAAAATAATCGTTAGCAAAGGGCCCGCGCCGCCGGCACCAATCTTCGTCTTCGGGGCAAATACTCCAACTTTCAACTACCCCCCACTGGCTGTATGGTCCCCAGTGCATAAGTAAACCAAATTTCATCCCTTGCCATTGTGTTATTTTCTGCTGCACCAATGTATCAGCCGGTGGAAAATATCGCTGATCATGAGGGTCTTGAGCTATGACATTAACCGAGGTTATTAATGAACTCAAAATCAATAAAATACTACCTAATTTTTTAAAGAAAATCCATTTAAACATTGCATTCTCAATAACAATACAAGAAATCCTGATACATTTATCTTTTTCGCATCCAAGACTGTGTTTTACAAGTTGCATTTATTTCTACATTTGACGTTAAACACTAAAACAATACCAACCCTATTTTACTTCAATTTCATCTACAAACAGCCAACCATCGCCATTTACCCCTCGCCATTTAGGCAGCGGGCCGGGATTATAAACAGTTACCGTTAGGTATCGCGCTACTATGGGTTTATCCGGCTTAACTTCTAATTTGCCAATTCCCAAGGGCAATTGCTTTCCTACTTGCTCGTTGTTTGCGGTTAGAGAATGAGAAAAACGGTATTCGGAAGGGATTTTTAATTCGGTTTTAGACTGGTAGTTTTCAACCACCTGCACGGTGTTTGTAGTACGTGAGGGATTTCGAGAATTCGGTGTATTTACCAGATTTTGGGTGTTTGGCGTTTTTCGTGCATCGGTCATGTTTGTTGGTAAAGCTGATTGCAAATTTTCAGCTTGGTTATCAAAATCTAAATCCGTAATAGTCCTATCAAACGCAACTGTCATTTTGGATGGGCCTACAATCCATGCCTGATTATTTTCCAAATAATGAATAGAAACTGAACGAACCGTATCCAAGGCTCCTAAATCAATAACTACTTGCATGTGCCTACCCCACCAACCCTGCCAATTTCGCTGATATTCCTCGTTCGCTCGGATTCCATCAACTAGAGGCTGACCGACATACCAAACGTTTGGCAACAAACTTAAATTCGCCGAGATGGAATCCAATTGTTTTGATTCCCTCATAGAAAAATCGTCATTATTATTATCACCGCGGGCAAAGGGCCGGAAATGAGTGAATTTTCTAAAACCAATTTCATCGGTTGTATTACTTACCCTGCGTTTTTCATTTCTTGTAGCGGGTCCTGTAACGGGTGCTGCCTTCATTGAATCGGAGATTTGTGCAAGACCATCTGCATCTTCAACTGGCGAAACCACCAACTCCTCCTCAACCCTAAAAGTTTCTTCTTTCAACGTGGCTAATGGACTGATACAAACCTGAACGGGCTTGCCAATTCCAACATTTACAAGTTCCCCATTGGGGGCTCTTCTTACCCACTCTGGGGGTTTTACGTGTAAGTACCTATAAATAAACGAGTCGTTTTGAGGTGTCCTCTGCGTCGATGGATTAAAGGGTTCGCCAGCTGTAGTAGGATTGGTTGTTGATACTTTCGATGCTTTCAGTACGGTTGCCATCATTAGGGGTTCTCCTCTCCAACCAAGCGCTTTGGCCTGATAAGCTTTATCAGGCACCGAAATATATAATAACTTCTTCCCAACGGCACTATGTGTGGAAATCGCATTGTTGCAGTACTCGATTACGGACTTTTTATAATCGTCCGGACTCAATTTAATTTCGTGCAACAACTTGGGACCGTGTTGGTTGGCAAAAGCAACAAATTGATCCAACATCTCCCCGTAGATTGGTTCCAATCCTTGGTACCGCTGTTCCAAGGTTTTAACCATCGCCTCGTTACTATCCAATTTATTTCTCCAACGATACAATCCGCCTTCCGTTATCTCTGGATATTTTGCAATCTCTAAAAATGCGTATCGGTAGGGCTGCATTAATCGCTGAACACGAAACAACAGCAGCGAATCTGCCATGTGTTGCTGCATACCAAACTGCGATTGCGATCGGGGCCCGTTTTTACCAATTGAGGACCAAAAATTTAGGGATTCCTCTACTTTGTTTAATCGCAAAAAACCATCAGCATGATTAATGGGCGGTTCATAAAGTGTTAACGGCTTCTTCGAATCCCATAATTCGCGAATATTCTTACCCATATCGCTTAGCACCCAACCACCAAGTCGACCATAATAACCATTTATAAATTGCTCGTAGGTTTGTTTGATTTCTTTCTTTGCCGATTGAGAGTATCGCGGTCTAAAGTATTGTTCTTCCCTGTTGGGGCTATCCGACAAATTCTGACCTTCCGTCCACATCAGCTTGCTTAGCAGAAAACAACGTAACTCTTGCATTTCGGACCCAACAGAATTGTAACCCTGCTCAAACACCATCGGCACACCGTACTTCTGAAAAAGAAACATATTCGTTGGTAGTATATGAAAATTGGGGAAAGGCATCACCATGTGCGAAAAATTGATTACATAATCCCAAATGAGAATATTCTTGGTCAATGCACTCCAATCCGCCAAATCTCGTTCAAATGACGTGCCACGCAAATCCACTGCACGATTCTCCTCGATTGTACACAACATGATATTTACGTTGGGCAGTGGTTTTGTTAATTTGGGTGGCCTGCGCGAATATTGATATGCCAAGGTAGATATTACTTTATGGGGGAACACGGAAGCGACTTGGTTTACAAAACGCAACAAGGAGCCCGAGTGGCTGCCCTCGTATTGATCTACCGATTGACATTGATCGCATTCGCAATGGTTGTAATTATCCATTTGACTCACGCTCCAATACGTGGCCGATGGGTTCTTTTCCATTTCCATTTTGAGCTGTTGGATGACAGCTTTCAACGCTCCTTCAGAGCTCATACAAACTTGGTCCTTTAATCGAACCCCATTTCGAAGCGCATAATATTCGGGATGTTCTGCAAAGTATTTATCCGGAGGCAATAATCGATGCAAGGTATGCACCCACATCCCCCAACCCGGATGATTTTCAAAGGTTCCCGCAGACTCTCCGTATGACAATCCGTGCCACTGGGCATAGATCCCTCTCCTTGCCTCTCCGTAAAAAACTTCGCGGTACTTAAAAACGGGAACCACCTGTTTGGTAATGTTGGTGGCGGCAAAAACCTTATTCCATTCTTTGGGTTTAAGTTTCACCTGAGATAGCAATGGTATATCTACCGCATCGGCGGTGTAGTAATTGCATGCAAAAACGTTCTCCAACATATGAAAAACAGCATGTTCGTGCGCTAGTTGGGTTTTCCCATAGATAGTTATAGATCTATTAATGACAGAATAAGCAAAGCCCTCCGTTCCCCATTCCTCATAACGCGATAATTGCAATTGCGTTGCGGGTTTCAATTTTTTAAATTGCTCTTTCGATAAAATTACAAATTCCAACCTAAAGGGGTGATTGAATGAAGAAATGCTAGCATTACTAGAATTGCGGTTATTGGGATGAACGTTTAATTCTTTTTCAATATTCTTTGACTGCTGAACTGCGAGCTCAAAAATTGCTGGTTGCGTAAAAATCCGATTCAACATGGCGTTTGCGACAAACTCAGGGGATTTACCAGCCAACGTTGAATTGCACCAATCGGCATGCAGCTTCTGCCATCCCAGCGGACGAAGTTCTACATCGGCGTGCTTTTTGGGCAACCACTTACCAAAACACAATTGGGCAACACCCCCTTGAACCGAATTCCCTTGCGGTTTTACTTCGTATCGGGGATCGGGTGCAGTAGCGGTAACATATAGCTTCTTCGTTACTCCGATTGAGGAATTACCCATTTCCTTTTCTAAGGTATTACCCCTCTCCTTTTCCGCTGAAAAGGACGAGGATTGGGATAACCCAAACATTAGGGCTACAGCTATGTGCTTTATTTTTTTACTGTTTAAACAAACACACATTTTCATCAATGAAATCCTCCCTGTCCACGATAAAGAGAAAGTGGTCCCTTAAGTGTTAGTTTCAATACGGTTACCTGTTCGTCCAAAACATCGTTAGGCACATCAATAAACACAGTTCCTGGGACCGAACTCCACGATATTTTCCCTGAAATAGTAGGCTTCAACTTTATATCCGTCCCCAACACTTCGGCCGAAATTATTTCATTACGCAAACCTTTTAGCATTACTGAATATTTAGGCAAATCTATCGGGTCAAACGTAATCGGCTCTTCATTTACTTTAGCCAACGCCTCGTTGATTGCATCCTCCAATTCATCATCGGTGATATATTTACCGTCTATGGGCACACCTTGCACTTGAGTAATAAATAAATACAAGGTTTGAGAATCTTGAGACAATGTGCTGGGACCATAATAATGTCCGTGGGGCAACCCGGCTCTGGTAGAATAAATAGCCTCCTGATGCTTGTGGGTCCATCGACCTAATTCCTTAAGAATTTGTTCTTGTTCTATGGGGATAGTACCATCTGCTTTTGGTCCTATATCCAACAATAAATTACCACCCATTCCCAATACGTCAGCAAAAATGCGAATGATTTGATTGGAAGATTTCCAAGCCGTGTCATGGGGTCGATATCCCCAGTTATCGTTGGTGGTCATGCACAATTCCCAGGGTACAGTAGCCGGGGGTGTGATGGGCATATTTTGCTCGGGTGTAGCATAATCGCCGAGTTCTTTGAGTCGGCCATTGATTACAGTATTAGGATTGGATCTGCGGATATCGTCATGAATCTTCTGGGCATTCCATTCTTGGAGTGAGTGCTCCCAATCGCCATCAAACCAAAACAAATCGGGTTGATACATTTGGTTAATTTCATTGATTTGAGCATGCATGAACGATAAGTACTTTTGCCAGCGCACGGTATCTTCAGAAAGCTTATAGCGGGATTGATCTTTAAAAAAACCAGGATAATTGTGATGAGACCAATCGAGCAGGGAGTAATAGGCACCAAATTTTATGTTTTGTTTTCGTAATTCCTGGGCTAAGGGTTGAATTAGATCTCGTTTGGCAGGGGATTGATACAAGGTAGACAAAGGTAATTTGGGATTCCAAAGTTTGAATTTGGGATCAGGGGCAAAGGTTGACGGATTGGACGAGGTAGGCAAATCGGTAGCGGGGGTAAGCTGTTTGGTATTAAACAGAGCCACTCCATCGTGGTGCTGCAGCGTAATCACAGCGTATTGAGCACCGGAATTCTTAATCAGTTGAGCCCATTGGGAGGGATTGTAATTTTGGGCTCCAAACCGTTGCAGCTGGCTCATGTATTGTGGAAAGGAAGTGGTTCTATTGTGAAAACTCCAACTTTCGGAGGTGCCGTCTACGGCGTAGATTCCCCAATGAATAAATATTCCAAGTTTGGCGTTGGCAAACCACTCTAATCTCGGCGGATTCGGTTCCTCTGAGATTTGATACATGTTATTTTCACCTTTGGAGTTTAAATTATAAACTTTCTTAGGTATTAAGCTCTGGTTTAGGATTTTGTTAACTTCAGAACTTTGGAGATAGATTTTATTACCGGTTGAACTTTTAGTAGAGGCTTTTTTAACTATTGAATTACTCACACTACTTCTTTTTGGGGATATACTTACCGCCGAGGCAGCACCTAATGAAGGTGTGGTAATAAGAATAAATATTACAAACCAAGTGCAATTAAATAACGAGCGGAAAATTTGCATGGGGACGAAAGTACAATAGGATTGATTGAGATAGGAAGTTCCTTGCGAAAATTGCAACGGCTTGAAAAGTTTTTGCATAATTTGCGGAAATATAACACGGAAAAAGTAATGGGAAAAGTAATGGTTTCGGGGTGCTTCGACATGTTGCACAGCGGACATGTGGCGTTTTTGAAATCGGCGGCGGAATACGGAGAGGTGGTAGTTTGTGCTGGCAGCGATGAAACGGTGTTTGCGTTGAAGGGCCGATATCCAGTGATTCCGGAGAATGAGCGTAAATACATGTTGCAGGCTGTGCGATGGGTTACGGAAGTTAGAATTTCTCGGGGCAGCGGACACCTAGATTTTTTACCCGAGCTGAGCGAAATACGTCCTGAAATATTTATTGTAAACACAGACGGTGACTCCCAACTGAAACGAGAACTGATGCAATCCTTGGGTATAGACTATTTGGTTTTAGATAGAATTCCCGAGAATAGTTTAATTGCACGGAGCACTACTGATTTGCGGAGAGAATGCAATATTCCCTATCGATTGGATTTAGCGGGTGGATGGTTGGATCAACCTTTTGTAAGTAAGGAACATGCGGGGTCTGTGGTTACTATTTCGATTGAGCCCACGCACGTATTCAACAATCGAAGTGGGATGGCTTCCAGCACTCGAAAGGCAGCCCAGGCATTATGGAAGTATGATTTACCCTTGGGAGATCGTGAATTACTAGCCAAACAGTTGTTTTGTTTTGAAAATCCGCCGGGGACAAAAGAAATTGCAGGTTCCCAAGATGCCATTGGGTTAGTTTTTCCGGGATTAAATAAATTACATTATTGCGGAGATTATTGGCCGGAAAGTATAGATAGTCAACACGATGAGACAATTCTAGAATTTTTGGAAAAGCACATCCACTTGATTCCATTGGGCGAACGTGAAGACGGGTATGCTGTACTGTCTGATGTGAAGGTGAGCCCGGCCGGGGCCGGAGCTTTAGCGGAGGCCGCGGATTTGTTGTATGCCGCCGCCTGCGAGCGCAATGCATTGCGCTTTGGCAAAGCCATGACCCGGAGCTTTGAAGCCCAAATTGCCATGTTCCCCAATATGTTAACCCCAAATTTGAAAGAAGCCATTAAGGAATTACCCGATGTCGCCTTGGGCTACAAAGTCTCCGGCGCAGGCGGCGGCGGCTACCTCGTGGCCTTTGCTGAAAAACCAATTCCCAATGCCCTATCCATAAAAATTCGCCGAAAATCAAGCGGTTTTTAGAAATTAAAAACAATCTTGTAATATCCAATCTCTTGTAGAATTCAATATACACCACCGATAGATTTTAATATCCAACACTGAAAGTAAATCACAGCCCACATAATGAATAAAAACTTCATTCTCCTATGCCTACTGTTCTTCTGCTGGGCAATCGCTCATAACCTCAACCCCATCCTCATACCGCAAATAAAAACTCTGTTTCAACTATCCGACTTCCAGTCGGCTTGGATCGATTCTGCATTTTATATCGCCTATTCTGTTTTTGCCATTCCCGCAGGATTTATTATTCAAAAATTAGGGTATAAACGAGGTATCCAAATTGGATTATTACTGTTTGCCATTGGGGCAATTACCACCGGATATGCAACATTAGCATGGATTTTTCCTCTCGCCTTGTTTTCTCTTTTTATCTTAGCCATCGGCTTAACCCTTCTAGAAACCTCGGCCAATCCTTTAGTAGCAATATCGGGCGAAGATTCAACCGCAAGTCAACGACTCACACTAGCACAATCCTTTAATGGCCTAGGCGCAACCTTAGCAGCTTTCTTTGGAGGTAAAGTAATTTTTAGCAACCCAGAACTTTCCAAAATTACAATTGACCAACTGAAACAAATCCAAGCCACATCGCCTTCTTATCATTACAGCGAACTATTGGAAGACCTTGCATTACCCGTATTTCTCACGTATTTCTGGGTCGCGGCATTCATTCTTTTTGTCTTGCTCCTAATTTCCTTCTTTTTCAAAATCACCAAAGAATCAACAACTGCAACCATTCAAACAAACCCTCAAGAATCTGTAGACCACTTAGCTACTCATCCAGATATTAATCCTCATGAAGGTATTTACAACCAACAAAGCCAAATAGCAAATTCCAGAGTCCCAATTTTAAGCACAATAAAACACCTATTAAAAAATAAAAACTTCAAACTCGGCATGATGGCCCTTGCAGTTTACGTGGGTGCACAAATCGGAATTGGCAGTTTCTTTATTCGATATAGCCAAGAATACTCAACCATGTCAAAAAGTGACGCATCCGTATTGCTTTCTATCGGTTTACTGTTGTTTATGATAGGACGATTTATTGGTAGCGCCCTCATGAGATACATTACCGCTCCAAAACTCCTTGAGATTTGCGCCTCCTCTGCTGCCACATTAACCGTATTCGCCATCATTACAGCCAATACTCAATCACCAATATCCGGATTGTATTGTTTAATTCTCGCACAATTGTTTATGAGTATTATGTTTCCCGTTATTTTTTCCATTAGTCTACAACAAATACCCAATCCCCCTCCATTGGCTTCGTCATTACTAATCATGACCATTGGCGGTGGCGCACTGCTTCCTCCTGCTATGGGACTCATTTCCGATTCCTGGGGTCTCAACTACGCTTTTGTATTACCCCTATTAGCGTTCGCTTACATCAGCTTTTTCTCATACAGAATCATTAAATCAAACTAATCACCCCACAACCCAAAGTTGTAAAATACAAAAATTAATGAAAACGTACGTTCTCGCCCTCGATTTAAAGAACGATCCCAATCTAATTTCCCAATACGAAGAATACCATAAACATGTTTGGCCCGAAATTATAAAATCCATTACCGATTCGGGTATTCAGGAATGCGTGATTTATCGAATATCCAATCGACTCATCATGCATCTTACAACCACCAATGAATTTAGCTTCGAAAACAAATCGGCCCTCGATAATACAAATTCCAAAGTGCTAGAATGGGAAACGATTATGTGGAATTTTCAACAAGCAATTCCTGGATTTCCACCCAATGAAAAATGGCAATTATGCGAAGAAATTTTCCGACTTTCCGATAACTTATAATTCCAACGTTCCACCAATCTCCGGCAATTCCAAAACAAGTCCAGCCTCAGAAAACTGCTTTAATGCCGCTGTCTTATCGATTTTTATATAACCAAACGTATCGTAGTGCACTCCAATTACATGCTTGGCCCCGGAAAACTCAGCGGCCATTACTGCATCCGAAATACCCATTGTAAAATTATCACCCAAAGGCAATATAGCACAATCTAAATTCGCCCATCGAGGGATTAGTTGCATATCCCATGTTAACGAGGTATCCCCACTGTAATAAACTTGTTTGTTATCGGCAAAGATTAAAAAACCCATTGGATTCCCACCATAACTTCCATCCGGCAGTCCTGATGAATGATGCGCTACAACACACTTAACGCTAAAATCTCCAAAATCCCATTTTCCACCCATATTCATAGGATGTGTATTCGAAACACCTTGTTTTTGTAACCACTCATGCACTTCAAAACTACAAATTACCGTTGCCTCGCAGCGCTTCGCAATGGAAACTGCATCCAACAAATGATCCGCATGTGCATGCGAAATCAACATGTAATCGGCTTTGATAGAATCGGCTTCTATACCCTTCTCTTTGGCCAACGGATTTCCAGAAATAAATGGATCAAACAACAATGTCTTCCCTTGAAAATCCAATGTAAAACAAGCATGTCCTAAAAAAGTAAAGTGCATAGCAATATGATTTGATTTATTCCGTAAAATTAACGAGAACGAAAGTAAATAAATTATAACTTTGTGTAATGAGAAAGACATTCTTCCACACCCTATTGGCTATTTCCGCAATCTCTACCTCAGGTCTATTTTTGGGCTCTTGCAGCCAATCCTCTAGTAGTCAAACTGATAGTTCAAAAAACGACACTGGAGTATACGGTGCGAAATTTGACAAAACCACTGCCATCGAAATTGATTCGGCATTGGCAAATTGGCAATCGCATACAAAAAGCGTGGTAGTTAAAGGTACTTCCACAGCCGTTTGTCAGACTGAAGGATGTTGGTTTAAATACAAAACTGCGGCGGACGATTTATTTGTAGATTTCGACCACCAGTTTAAAATCGCTAAAAATTCGGTAGGCAAAACCCTCTACGCCTCAGGTTACTTTTATCAAGATACGGTTTCAGTAGAAATGTTGCAAGAATATGCAAAAGACGATGGTAAATCGGCCGAGGAAATCGCTGCAATCAAAGAACCGAAAATCGAACTACATTTTCGTGCTGTAGGCGTTGAAATCGAGTAATTCCTTTCTACGCTCCAGTTATTGTATCTATTGGGCACTGATTGCCCTGTTTCTTGTTGCTTGCAAATCAGAATTGCCGCAAAACAACGCTATTTGCCTTGGACACGGAGGGATGGGCATAAAATCACGATTCCCATTAGACAGTAAAAATTCTATACTCGAATGTCTGAATCAAGGTGCCGATGGAGTTGAAATAGATGTTCAAATGTCGAAAGACGGAGTATTATTTGCATTTCATGACGCTGAACTATCCGAAAGTACTGACGGACGAGGCTTATTGCACGATTTCACGGCTAACGAAATAACAGCCATCAACTATAAGGGGTTGTTTTCAGGAAAAGAGTCTGTGCAACGGTTGGATTCAATCTTCAACCTACTTACAGCATTTCCTGAGGCTATCGTCACGTTGGATATAAAACTATACACCTCGTTAACCTATACGCCTTACCAACAGAAAGTAGCAGAATCAATCGCACATTTCATTGAGGAAAATTATCGAATTAAACCGGTATTAATTGAATCCCAAGACACATCCTTCCTCAATTATTTTCATCAACTATCCCCTTTATCTCCAACATATTTTTACACTAGTACTTTTGAAGATGGTTTCAATACCTTAAATAAATTCAAATACCAAGGTTTAACGATGGATTTTCAAAATATTAGTAAAGATCAGATTGACACGCTGCATACAGGTAATTTTAAAATTAGCCTATGGAATGTGCAAACCGCAGCCGAAAATTCAAAAGCGTTGGAAATGAACCCAGATTATATTCAAACAGACGAAATCAAAGATTTACTTCAAAAAATGAAATAATCTGAAGCGCTAACCCTGGCTCATTACTGGATTAATCCAACTCTTGATCCAAAATATAAATCATGGCTGCAATAGCCGCCGCTCCTAATTCCAATTCTCTCTTATTCACCGAACTAAATACATCCGTTTCGGCATGATGGACATCGAAGTATCGCTGTGAATCGGGTATAAAACTTACAAATCCGATGGAAGACCAATATTTTTTTAGTGGTCCGATATCCGCACCGCCTCCACCTAACTCCAACACACCTACACCATAATCGTTTAACATAGACTGATACTTCCTTACACCCGGCATCAATACAGAATCCACACCGAAACCTCTCGGCGTGAATCCTCCTCGATCGCTCTCCAAGGCAGCAACATGAATCTCATTTTTCGCTTTGGACAAACGAGCGTATTCTTGCCCTCCGCGCAAACCATTTTCCTCATTGATCCAAAATACAGCCCTCAACGTATGCTTCGGCTGATACCCTATCGCTTTCAAAATACGAAGCGCCTCCCAAGCATGTATACAACCCGCACCATCATCGTGAGCACCGTCACCTTGATCCCAACTATCAAAATGTCCGCCAAACGCTATGATTTTTTCAGCCGATTCCAGACCCTTTGTTTCGGCAATTATATTCGCGCTGGGTCTATCCGGTAAGGTTCTGCAAAACAAATCAAAGGCTACCTCAAAAGCCGGATCTTTTTGTGATAAATACTCCAGAATATCAGAAACTGATGTAGATACAGCGGCTATAGGAATTTTAACCGTATTAGAATCGTAGTGAGTAACCCCTGTATGAGGATGAATATCACATCGATTACTTACACTTCGCACTAATACGGCCAATGCACCGTAGGGTGCACACCAAACTGCCCCGTTTACTCGTTGATTCACGCAGCCACCGTATGCTTGAAACGTATTCAACAAACCCTCTTCCATTGGCCTAGCTAACAAAACTATTTTTCCTTTAAGTTTCCCAAGTTTACCCAGGGAATCCAATTCTATTTTTGTCTTTACCGATATTACCCCTCCTCGAACTGAACCAGAAACACTGCCACCTAAAGCAACTATCGGAATTTTATAGCGCTTACTTGGCGTGATTCCTTGCTCCAAGTAGGATTCGCATTCCCATTCAGGATGAGGCGATGAAGAAAATTGAGCTCCGTGAATGGTTTTTTCGAGTGATTCTGAATTCTTTACTTTCTTCCCTTGTAACATCTTAGTAAATACATCAGAATAAAACCAGGCTTGTTCTTTTTCTCCGCGTTCCCATCGGGGTACCATTACCGATTGTGTATCCACGCGATCAAACGAGTATTGTTTAAGTTCCGCAAGAGCCCATTGAATCGCTTTTTCGGCATTGTCTGAACCACTCAATCGCGGTCCCATGGAACATAATTCCCCCAACAAGGAATAGGAATGTCCTCTCAGTAACGCTTCGGAATAGATTTTTTGAAAAATGAGGCTGTCTTTGTTTGGAGTATCTTGCGAAGATTCCAATGAAGATACCTTTACAATGGGAATTGAATGTGTTACTGGATTTATACCTTCAATTTTTTGATTATTGGAATAGTGAAAATTTGTATTTCCGCTTAAAATCCCATTAATACCAAATGAAGCAAGTACCGATACCCCACCCAAAAATTTACAAATACCTTTCATTTTACATCAACAAAAGTAATTGCTGCAGTTTATTTATAAAACCCGGAAATTTTAACGATTTCTAAGGGCTTTTTATCTTTTTTTTAAATTCAAAATCGATAAACCGATAAATTCGAATTAACGTATACAAAAATGAAAAAGTTATTAATTTTAATTCCGCTTATGTTCGTTGTGGCTAGCAGTTGGGCACAAACTCAGGTCAAAATCGTTACTGTTGTTGAATCCATTGTCCCCATGGGGGTGGGAAGATCTCGGATGATTGAGACCAGTGAAACTATCAATCCAGCACCACTAACAACCACACGGACGGAGGATAAAAATTTCGGTCAAGGAAAAATAGACCGTGAAGAAGCAAAAGTTGAAAACTTCAATGAAACCAAACTTTTGAACCTATATTCCGGTGTAGGAATTAATTTCCAAAATATTGCTTCTAATGACGCTATTGTTTCGGGCAGATTAAATCAATTATTGGCGGAAGGATGGAAAATTTCCCATGTACTAGGCGGCGTTGAAAGCAATGCTGGACAACAAGACGGTCAAGGAATTTTCATGACCCGATATATCCTTACAAAATAACACCTATCGTTTAATTATATGGGTTACGCTAAAAAGTGAACATAAAAAAAGCGGCTTAATGCCGCTTTTTTTATAACATTTAAACTATCCGAAAATAAGTTAATTATAAAAACACTTATTTCTTAGGAGCGTTTGAATTACTAGAAGAAGATGTTGAAGTAGAACCGCTCTTAGACGGTGCCGCTTGAATTGCCGGAGAAGTTTTTGGACCTTGAACACTGGTACCTCCTACCGTTCCTCCTTTGTTAGGACCACTACCATTCGTGCTGATTGCAGTAGATGAAGTTGAACCTGGACGATTAGAAGGAGTAGCCTTAGATGTGGAAGTTGGAGATGCTACTGTTCCCGATTGTGGGGCACTGCCAGAAGTCACATTGTCTTTTTTGGTAGGAACACCCTGAGCGCTAACTGCACCAATGGCAATTATTGCGCTAGCGATTAATAATGTCTTTTTCATGATATTTTAAGCAAGATACTTGGGATTTATCAAGTTTTATACCAAAAAGTATAAAATACCCATTTCTTGGTACATAAAAAAACGACGAAGACGAAAATCCATAAATGAACCCAGTCCCCGTCGTCCTAGGTTAGACCGATTTAAAATCGGCTAACTTAAAATCCACAAACGATAATTTGGAATTACTTCTTTTCAGAAGGTTTTGTAGTTGAATTTGGAGCAGCCGGCTTTGAAGTATTGGTTTTAGGAGTCGTTACCGGTGCTTTACTTGGGGTTGCTGCAGGAGCTTTTGTTGGTAGAGTTTTAGGTTCAGCAACTTCAGATTTAGGAACATTTTTGTTCTTAGCGGGAGTTTGAAGGGCGGATGCTTGGGCTGTAATTCCTACAACTAGAACCAAGGCAGTTAATAATAATTTTTTCATAATATGTTATTATGCAATTTATTATAAAACTTGAAAAAACAAATATTCCTATAAAAATAAATTTCCTAGAACAAATGGATAATTAAAGCCAACATATATCCAAGGGCACTCAATTCAACTTTTACAAATCGAAAATATCCGCATTCACGCCTCCCCATAAAAATAGAATAATGGCGCTAATAATGGCCAAAATCTTTGTACTGGAATAATAGAAATCACCTTCACATAGGGCGGCACATCCAACACCAATTAATAATAGCAATAACGCAATTGCCCCCAATACCTTTATGGGAAACAAGAATGAAACTGCACCAACAACAAGACCCAAAATCAAAAAAATATTCGCCCAAAATTCAGGATCCGCAGTATCAACGTACGATACTTGCTCGGGTGATTTAGCTTCTTTTTGAAAGGTTTTTGTAACGGTAGGAAAATAATTAGCAGTCAATAATTCTTTTGAGTGTTCTTTCCCAACCAACTTATACCAATCAAACTCGAGCACTTCGCTTTTCTCCTCACACTTAGATTTATCCAATATCTCCTGAACGGAGGACAACTTTAAATCATATGTTAAAAACAATTCTGATTGTTTAATTCCGTTAAAATCGGCAATTGTTTTCTCCTTACTCAAATTACCTTGTCCCCTATCAACCATTGGCTGTCTCTCATAGTTTCTATTTTCTGATACTTGTCGAATAATAAAGCCACCAAAATGATACCTCCGATTTATAGTACAACCAGAATTTAATAACACTAAGAAAATCAAGACACAAGGAATCAAATAATTCGTTGCAAAAAACAAACTCTTGCTTAACAACCATTTCATGTTTGCAAGAATATGAAATGGAAAATAAATGTTTTTGCAAAAAACCTTAAACTAAAACCTACATTTTATTGAAAAATGCAACATTCGAATAAAAATAAAAAACCCTCGCAGATAATCATTCTACAAGGGTTTTTTATTTTGTGATGTGGTA
>CAZKOM010000048.1:0-382 GCA_964554385.1 uncultured Flavobacteriaceae bacterium
CTATTTTCAACTTCTTAAAGATAAGGCTTATCTAAATCGCGAAATTTCATATTGGGACTATGTTGATCCTGATAATGAAGAGGATCTTTACCGCCAGCTAGCTTTTAATGCCAAATGTCTTTGAAATAAATCCAGATTGGGATGTATTCGGTCAATTATTCAATTTCAAAATAGTGTCTAAAACACCGTGTAAAAATTTTGACATTGCAATTTAAACGCGTTCAATTATTTTTGAATTAAGTTCAAAATTTTATCAAATTTCGTCCACATTCGTCCAACGTCCACTTCAACGTCCATGGCTGGATTTCTCCATTTACAAGTTGATTTATATCAGTTAGTTACAAAGTTTATCGGGATACGGTTCCGACCTCCAAAGCTTAAT
>CAZKOM010000048.1:392-17810 GCA_964554385.1 uncultured Flavobacteriaceae bacterium
TCTAAGGAGTTACCTGCTGGAAATCACAAGTGAAAAACTATATTTGCCACCCCGTTAAACGACGGGAAAAGGTCGGATGGCCGAGTGGCTAGGCACGGGTCTGCAAAACCCTTTACACCGGTTCGAATCCGGTTCCGACCTCCAAAGCTTAATAAGCATTGATCGCCTCTGAACAACTCAGAGGCGTTTTTAATTAATAGTCTTCTGGTTAATACATATTGGATGCCGGAACGGTTACGATAGTTTGAGATTGTAAATCGGTTTTTATTTACCTAGACAGACATTCATTATCCAAAAATCCTGAAGTTGAGGTTTAAAAATGTAATTAGAAGTTAAACATCAATATTTGATAAAACGAAGCACTTGGCCGTTAAGCAACATGAAATAAACTCCGTTTGCCAAATCGGAGATATCAATGGATTGCTCAGAATTCCAATTCGTTTGAACATCGCGATTGATTATTTGCCCAATTGAATTATATATTAGGACCGATGTTTGTTTTGTTGTTAGATACAGTCGATTTTGTGCAGGGTTGGGATAGACAGAATTGTTGTTTCGGACATTTACTTTCTTGCATAAATCAACTATCTCATAATATGCAAGTGTGAACCATCCCGAATAATTTTCTCTGTAGAAATACAATCGATTGTGTTCTTGATATACTTCAGGAATATTCCATAATGGATGAGTGTATGCAGGATTTTCGAGTTCCTCAATTAGAAAGGCTGAATCTGAATTCCGATCTAAATAATGGAATCCCCCAATTCTTCCACCTCCTATTGCTTGAGTGAAAATAAAATATCCGCCGCATGGAGAAGGTTCTATTTTAACAATCTGTCGAGATGTTGAAATTCGATTTTTTTTCAACGTTTTATTGATGCGAAGGTCTAGCAAATCGAAGTATTTGGAATTATTAAGTGTGTATTGAATAACAAATAGATCTTTTTGAATATGAGCAGAATGTAGCGTTTTATCCGCTAATTCACTTTCATAAATGGTTTGTTCTATACCGTTGTATTGTAGTTTTTTGAGTATTACGTTGTTCGTTATTTTAGGGCAGTAATAAATGCATGAATCCGTAGTTAGGTGTTCATAAAAAGCATGAACACTGTTGTCATTTACTATATTACTATTGGCATTTTTCTTTCCATTTTTTACAGAAATATATAGCTTTTCAATAAGTGTTTCCGAACTAAAAGACTCAGATCCAATCACTATCGTGTCATTATATTTAAAAGCCAATAAATAATCAATATTACAAGTGCCATTGTTACATTCTATTGTATTAAGTAATGAAAAATTATCGTAAATCTCATATTTAGCTCTATCCCATAAAATAAATCTATTACTGACTAGCACTCCCGCATCACGGTTCACAAAACCAAAAGGGGCACCTTCAAACTTGCGAATAATATTCATGCTGTTTTTATTAACCGCATAAAAGAAATTACTGTCAATTGACGTTAAACCCACCGAAACAACAAAAAAACTACTTTTGGGGTCAGCAAATGTCCAAAACGTAGTAAAATCGCCATTTTTAACGCTGAAAGAATCAACGATTCGAACATTTATTTCGGTATACTTATCTATAGTGTATAAATACATGAAGGCAGAGTCCCAACCAAAAAAGAACAGGTTGCTATCAGTCTCAATAAAATCAGTAATGGTATTTTTCTTTTCGTATGGTCTTGGAATATACTTCCAAGTGTTTGATTGAGAGTCGCTCAAATACAATTTATAATCGAAATCTTGATTACAGAATAAGCCAAGATGACAATTTTGATACCGAACTATATTTGAAGTTTTTGATGAGTAGTCATGTGGCTGAACATCCCATTTGTGAGCATTTAGTTGCGGGAAAAATTTTGCTTGAGCTGAAATTTCTTCAATACAGGAGTATGCGAAAAAGATACAATAAAGTCCAGTTAAAGATATTTTCCGAATTAATTGCATCATTATTTAGTTAGAGGTAGGAAGCGTTTAATTTGTTGCTTTGCAGCAAAGAAACTTATTGAAAATCAATAAATCAAACACCGATCAGGCATTCAATCTATTTATCGATGCGATATAATTTCCCCATCCGCCATTTCAATAATGCGGTCAGTCTTGGAGGCAAAATCGGGATCGTGGGTTACGATTAATAAACTGGTACCCAACTCTCTGCTTAAATCTTTAAAAATGGAAAAAACCGTATTGGCGTTTTTACTATCCAAATTTCCTGTGGGTTCATCGCCCATAATAATTGCCGGCTGATTAATTAGCGCTCGTGCAATAGCAACCCGTTGTTTCTGTCCACCTGAAATCTGAGTTGCTTTTTTCATCGCCTGATCCGATACGTCTAACATTTTAAGCTTCTCCATAGCATTGAACTCCACTTCCTCTTGGGATAATTTCCCTAATTTCAATCCAGGGAGCATAACATTTTCTAATACAGAGAATTCAGGTAATAAGTAATGGAATTGAAAAACAAAGCCAATATGTTCGTTTCGAACAACGGCTAGCTCTTTACCCGTTAAACCAGAGATTTTATTGTTCATCAACCAAAGTTCCCCATCGTATTGGGTATCCATAGTACTTAGAATATACAATAGTGTACTTTTTCCGCACCCGGATTTTCCCATAATGGATACGAATTCTCCGGCATTTACCTCAAAATTGATGTCTTTAAGAACTTGAATGGAAACCGGATCAGTGAAAAATTTTTGGATGTTTTTGGCCGATAACACCCTATTGGGTTCGTTCCCAGGCGAACGCAAACTCGAATTAATTGTACTGTTCATCGGTTATTTTATTGACCTCTAATTATATCCACCGGATCGATGTTGCTTGCTTTTCTTGCAGGGAGGTAACCAGCAAAGAATGTTGTTACCACCGCAAATACACTTCCGATTACATAATACATTCCATTGAAATTCACAGGAAAGGTTTTAACGGTGGGTAATGCTTCTGTTTCAAATGGTGAAATACTGATAATGTAACTCATGATTAGTCCCAATAGAAGTCCCAAAATCCCTCCAATAATTCCAATCATAAGTGCTTGGTATATGAAAATTCGCTTTACGTCTGTACCACTAAAACCGGTTGCTTTTAATATGGCGATATCGTTCATTTTCTCATAAATCACCATGTTTAATATGTTGTAAATTCCAAATCCAGCAACAATTAATAAGGTGATACTCACTGCATAGGTGATAAGATTTCGGATACTTGTACCCGTTTCAAATTGGGCATTCGCTGTTTTAATATCTACTGCATTAATACCATGGCTTCGTTCAATTTCTTTGCTTAAATCAAAGGCTTGATCGATATTGAACAGTTTTACACTGATATCGGTAAAATAACTCCCTGATTCACCGGCTATTCGTTGGGCCGTCTTAATATTCACGTAACTCTGAATCTTATCGATATCGGCTAATCCGGATTGGTACAAACCCACTAATTTTAATTTATAGGTCTGACCGGTACTACTCATAATTTGAATTTTATCACCTACCTGTAGTGAGAATTTTTGAGCAACACCTGCTCCTAAAATGATTCCATTATCGTTGTTTGCCAAATCATTGGGTGTCCCGCCAATAATGTATTGTTGGAAATTAAATAATCGATCCTCTTCAAGCACGTCTATTCCAATGGCATTCCCATTGAGTAAGATGTTTCCGGATTGATAGAAAATCCTTGCTGAAACTTGGGGTGTAACCCCTTTCACCCGTGGGTCTTTGGAAACCACAGACATCAACGCTTTGGCGTTTCTAATCCCCGCTAACTCTTGTTTGGGTTTAATAGAGGTAATCATGTTTTTACCATCTTTATACTGAGGATGCAAGTCAATAGGCTGTGTTTCCGAGGCTTTTACTTCGTTGTAAATTCGTATATGTGGGGTTCGATTTAATATTAATCCATCCAATAATCCATTTAAACCCGTCATGAAACTTACCAAAATGATAAACGTGCCGATGCCAAAAGTTACCCCCAGTGCGGCGATAGCACTTTGTTTTTTTCGAGCCAATAAATGGGTCTTAGCGATGGCAAAACGAACATTCCGGTTCATTTATTTCTTCATTTCGGGTTCAAACAAGGCAGTATTGGCGGATATGCCCTCCAAAATTTCTACCCACTGCATATTTCTTAGTCCTGTTTTAACTTCCACCTCGCCTTGATCGGTTGTTACTTTATTGTTTTTTCCAAGGTAGGACAGAGGGATTAACAATGCTTTGGGTTTAATATGGGTGATAATATTTACTTCGGCCGATAACCCAGGATATAACTTTTCCGGCAATTCATCAAAAACCGCCTCTACTGTAAAGCTTTGGTTTTTTTGATCCATGATAGGGATTATCCTACTGATATGCGCTTTGAATGATTTACCAGGGTAGGCGTCCAAGGATACTATGGCGATTTGATTTTCGTGAATTTGGGAAATATCCATTTCGTCGATATTCAATCGAAGTACAAAATGTTTGGCATTTCCGATAATTGCTACGGGTTTAACTGGGGTTATCCAATCCCCAATTTTTGCGTTTAGATAAAATAAATCTCCAGAAATCGCAGAACTTATTTGAAAGTCGGATAATAATTTTTCCGATGATTGAGCTGAATTTTTTGCTTGTTGCGTATTGAATTCAAGCTGCTTTGAAGAAACGGAAATCTTGTTTTTTAATGTTCTTACTGCATTTTTGGATGCTTCATAGGCGAGTTTCCGTTGCTCTAGTTGATTTAAACTGCCTATTTGTTGCTGCCATAAACGCTGCTGCCGCAAAAAGTTCAATGAATCTAAGGCCAGTTGTTCCAATTGAACCTCCAATTGCGATTTTAAGTCCAGCAATTGTTGTCCAATGTTGCTTGCGTTTTCTAGCGCGGATCTCGCCGTTGAAAGATTGGTGCTTGCTTGTAAATTATCTAATTTAACTAGGGGTTCTCCAGCAAAAACCTTATCGCCTTCTTTTTTTAATACTTCGATTACTCTACCCGTTACTGCGGAGTAAACAGAATATTGGTCTGCCGATTCAATACTTGCATTGGCGTATACCGAAACCACCAAGGAATCGGTTGTGGGATTTATGGATTTCTTTTCCGATGAATTGCATGAGATAATCGGAAGAAATATCAAAAAAACTAAAAAATAAGGAACAGAGAATTTCATTTGGGTAGTAAAGCAAATATAATAGGCTAACCCATAATGAATAGTAGACAAAAGTCACATAAGTTAAAAACTTAGTAAATGGTAGCTTAATAGACCCGTTCTCCCTTATAAATGGTAGAAATGACCTTAGACTGTGTTAGTTTTTTAATGGATTTAGTGGGATTTCTTTGAAGTACACGGGCTGTTTCTATGATATCCGTATCCATTATGACCATATCTGCTGATTTTCCGGCTTCCAAACTACCGGTAATTGGATCTGCAAAGCTGGCATAAGCAGCCCAAAGTGTCATTCCCCATAAAGTTTCCTCAGGGGATAACGCTTGTTGAGATAAAAAAGGTTGTTTTAATTTTCCATACAGATCCTTTCTGAGGGTGGCAGCCACGAATGTTCCCATAGGGTTCATGGATTCTACTGGGAAATCAGTACCTAGGGCCATAATAGAACCTGTTGCCATCAGTGATTTATAAGCATAAGCACCGGCCAATCGAGCTTGTGGCCCTCCGCACAAGCGTTCTGCAGCCCATGGGGCGTCGGAAGTAGCGTGTGTTGGCTGTACACTGGCAATTACATTTTTACCTTTTAATTTATCTAGATCATTACGATCTACCACTTGAGCATGTTCAATTCTCCAACGTAAATCATTGCGATAAGGTAGGATCTTATGGAAAACGCGGATAGCAATGGCATTGGCACTATCACCAATTGCATGAACGGCAACTTGAATGTTTTTTTGGCTCATAGCGTAACAAACTTTTAAAAATTCCATTTCGCTCATTACCTGTAAACCGTGGTGACCAGGATGATCGCAATATCCGTGTTTTAGTAAGGCTCCGCGAGAACCTAGTGCACCATCTAAATATAATTTCACGCCTCGTATACTAAACTCATCGCCAGCACCAATGCCCAAATTCAACATGTCACCAATACCTTGTTCATCACCCGATCTTAAAGCAAAGATTCGTAGATTTACTTTATTTGATTGGTACAAGTTAGAAAGTAGGTTTAAATCCGATTTTCCTAAACCCGCTTCCATAATTCCGGTAATTCCAAATTTATGACATTCAGCTACGCTGGAATAAAATGATTTCTCCCAAACAGCAAAGGGCAATTCGGGTATTTGGTTTTGTATCCAATCGGCACATTTATCGATGCAGACTCCCGTAAACGA
This sequence comes from uncultured Flavobacteriaceae bacterium, assembly GCA_964554385.1. GTDB lineage: Bacteria > Bacteroidota > Bacteroidia > NS11-12g > UBA955 > JAGKXC01. Next base: position 6,702 of record CAZKOM010000048.1, read on the forward strand.
TCCTCGAAGAGTTTCCCACTCACCTCCTTCTAACATGGGGACCATGAAAATTATCGGTGCTGATTTAGATGAGGTTCGGTATTCCAATACCATTTCGTTTCCGATTTCTTTCGATTTTTCCAAACCCAATTCACGGATTGCTGCCGCATTCAACCAGATGGCATGTCCGTCTACTCTGGATAAGCAAACCGGTTTATCAGGGAAGGCTTTGTTTAAGGCATAGAAATCCTTAAGATTCATCATGGTAGTAGATTTTCCACCCTTTTGCCATAGATTTTGATCCCACCCTCTACCAATAATCCAGCGTTGCTGATTGTTTTTATCGTATGTCTTGAGTTTTTTAATTATAGCCTTTACCGATTTACATCCAAATACGTTGGCTTGCGTCTGATTCTTGCTATAACCCAATAAATGGGTGTGAGCATCAATAAAACTTGGATAAATATACTTTTCAGGGAAATCTAATTTGCTCGCTTGAGGGTAAAGACTGTCTGCCATCTTGGTACTACCCACGAATCGAATTTTACTGCCTTCGGTTACCAATGCCTCAGCAATAGAGAAATTTGTGTCCGCAGTATAGATTTTTTTAGCCGAATAACGAATTATTTCAGGTACAGATTGGCCAGAAAGCTGGGTTAATCCTAATATAGAGATGGAAAAAAGTAAAAAAAATCTGAATTTCATGTGGGGGTTGGCTTTAATTTTGTTGTAGTTCTTGTTGTCAGACGAATTAATCAAAAATAAGTTTTACAAAGTTCGATGAAAATGAATAAAAAACGAATTATAGTTGTTATTTCCGCAATTGCCCTTTTTGGAATTGTTTCCGGCATTTATCTTTATTTTAAACCTGCCAGCGTGAGTAGCACGGGAGAACCAGATTTTAAAATTTCATTGAAAACTTGGTTAAATGATCTGGATACAGACACTGCTGCCGCAACCACATTTTCCAAGTACATCAACAAGAGTGTTCAGTTTGACGCTTTTGTTTCCGATGTAGTGGGCGATTCAAGTATTACATTGATGCTTACCCCCGGAAAAGAAGAATCACCCATTGAAGTGTATGCGAATTTTGACGCCAGCATGTTAAAAGAGGTTGAAGCCGTTGTTGCAGGTGATAAAATTACTATTCAGTGTATATGTAACGGATTGGAAGTTCCATCCGATTCAAATGGAGATGTAGGCTTAGAGCTATTAGACGAAATTGGGTCAAAACAACTAAAAATGAGTCGTTGTGCATTAATTAAACACACAAAAAATGAGGCTGATTTGTCTGTTTCAAGGGAACATGAATCCGCTACTCAAGATTCAATAATTCAATAATTCAATAATAAAAAAAATAAAAATATCATTATGAAAAAATACATTATCGCCGGATTACTAATTTCTGCTGTTTTTGGATCAGTAAATGCTCAAGTATATAAAACAGCTACCGGAAATATCAAATTTGTTAGTAAAACTGCAATTGAAGAGTTTTCTGCCAATAACGATCAGGTGACCGCTGCGTTTAGTCCAAAATCTAATGCAATCGCTTTTCGCGTTCCTGTAAATTCTTTCCAATTTAAGTCGGCATTAATGCAAAAGCATTTCCAAGAAAATTATATGCAAACGGCAGAATTTCCTTTTTCCACCTATTCAGGGAAAATTGAAGATATTGCCGCTATTCAGACTGCCTCTAGTAATTTTACTAAAAATGGAACATATGATGTTGTTACAAAAGGTACACACGAAATGCATGGAGTTAAAAAAGAAATTACGGTTCCAGGTAAAATTATGATTTCGGATGGGGTAATTACGTTAATCGCTTCTATGAATGTTTTATGTTCAGATTATGGAATCAATATTCCAGCGGCTTCAAAAAAATCTGTATCAGATAATATTGCAATATCAATAAACTGTCCTTTGCAATTAGCAAAAGCCAAATAATATCATCAATTTATTAGAGTATGAGAAACATTATTGCGCCAGTTTTTGTAGCAGTGACTTTATTGATATTTGTGGTAGGATGTGAGCATGTTCCTATGGACTCTTCAAGCTCAGGTACGGGAACTATCTGTTTTGAACGGGATATTCTGCCAATCTTTAATAGTAAATGCGCAATGTCCGGTTGCCACGATGCCGGTACTCATGCAGAAGGATATCAATTAACCAATTACAATACAATTACCAGTCATGGAATTGTAAAAGGGAATGCCGGAAAATCTGAGATTTATGATGAAATCGCAGACGGTGATATGCCACCCAGCGGTTATCCCGGACTATCTAATACGGAAATGGACTTGGTGAAACGTTGGATCAATGAAGGGGCGAAAAATGGTACAAATTGTCCTTCATTAGGTTGTGATTCGGCACAATATTCGTTTTCAGCTCAGATTCAACCCATGATGAACAAGTATTGTGTGGGTTGTCATAACACTACTAATGCATCCATGAACGTAAATTTATCAAATTATCTTGGAGTGAAGGCTGCTGTTGGTCAAGGCTTATTAAGATCGATTGATCATTCTGGATATTATCCGATGCCTAAAGGCGGTGCAAAATTGAGTACATGTGAAATAACTCAAGTTACAAAGTGGATTCAAGCAGGTTCACCCAATAATTAGATTAAATTATGTTAAAAGGTGTAATCAGCACATTTGCATTGGTTCTTTTGCTTTCCGGTTGTTATTACGACAATAAAGAAACGATGTATGGTGCCTCAAGTTGTGATACAATCAATGTTACATATTCCTTAAAAATTGCACCATTAATTAATCAAAAGTGTATTGGATGTCACAGTGCAGCTAGTGCAACGGCGGGTGTTGATTTATCCTCATACAATCAGGTAGTAAAATACGGACAATCGAAACAATTACAAGGCACAATGAAACAATTACCCGGGTATGAAACCAAATTGATGCCTCCCGGTGGAAAATTGGATAATTGTAATTTGACGTTAGTGGATATATGGGTACGAAAGGGAATGCCGCAGTAAAATGAAACATAGAAAATTTGTCGTCTTTGTTATATTCTTGAATTTTCTTTTTGCGTTCAATGTAGCAGCAAATACCCTAGAACGGGATACCCTAGTGAACGGAGTTTCGGGAGTAAGCATAGAAACGCTATATAAACCGTCTGTTTTATCGGCTGATGCAAAAAGTTTACGAATTGTCAATCTACAAAGTGCTGTAGGTCTACCTAAAGGTGCCATGGAATTATTCATTCAGCATCGATTCGGCCCAGTTAGTTCAGGTGCCTATAATTGGTATGGTATTGATCAGAGTTTTATGCGTATTGGATTGGATTATGGGTTGTCTAATGCATTAACTGTTGGAATATCGAGGTCTAGTATGAACACCATAGCCGATGCCTACATGAAATGGCAGTTTGTGGGTAATAAAAAGACCGAAAAAACAGTAAAAATGGCGTGGATGAGCAATATTACTTCGGACATTAGAACTCGGAAGAATTTTACTCAGGAACCATACTATTATTCTAACAGACTTCGCTTTGTAAATCAACTAATAATTACTAAAAATCTTAGTAATGTGTTAGCTGTAGGAATTTCACCTACGTTGGTACATATTAATTTGGTTGATAAAAAAACCGATGCAAATGATATCGCAGTATTATCTGGATTCGCTCGATTGAAATTAAATGAAAAATATGCGTTTACTCTAGAACTGGGAACTCCATTGGATATACCTGAATTTTTTCCTAAACCAATAAATACATCGGCGTATGTGCCTGCAAATCCTTATACCAGTGTTGGTTTTGATATTTTTACTGCCCGACATATATTTCATCTAAGTGTCAGCAATGCATCATCCATGAATGAAGGTTATTTGTTGGTTGCCGATAATGGAAAATTCTCGGAATCATTGCGGTTTGGTTTTAATATAGTAAGGAGATGGTAAGCGTTAGTATTAAAAAAAATGCATCAATGATTAATTTAGAGAAATTTATGAGGTCCATGTTGTTGTTGCTGATTTTTCCTTGGTTAATTACTACTAATAGCCTAAGTGCACAAGATGATTCTACATTAATGGATTTGTTGGACGAACCCGCTGTTACGCCTGGTTCTGAAAAAGTTCACAGTGCATTTAAAACTACCAAAGTCATTAATCAACAGAGTTTAGAATTGGTAGATGCTGGAGTATTCGATTTTAAAATGAGTCATCGTTTTGGTCCATTAAATTCAGGAGTAGATAAAGCATTTGGTCTTGACATCGCAACCATCAGAATAGGAGGCGAGTTTGGAATAACGCCAAATCTTATGGTGGGCTTTGGAAGGAGTAATGTAAAACAAGAGAAGAATATCGATGCATTTTTGAAATATAGATTGATGCATCAGACTACAGATAACAAAACTCCTTTATCTGTTTTGCTGTTGGTTGCTTTTGATCATCGAAATACACAATATAATGTATTTAATACGGTTTTAGGGCAAACAGAATTGTTACAACTTCCCAAAAACGCCAGATCGGGTTGGGTAGCCCAAGCAATAATTGGCAAGAAAGTTTCGGAAGAGTTGAGTTTGCAATTTGTTCCAGGTTGGGTAAAACAATCAACCATTCTACCACAGTTGGCAAGTAATGCTAGTGAAGGGGATTTAGCTACAAAAACTCAATCGCAGTGGTATTTGGGAATAGGGATGCGGCAAAAACTAACTACAAGGACTACACTGAATGTAGACTATATACCGATTTTAACGAATAAAGGAACCACCATCAATAGTTTTAGTTTAGGGTTTGATATTGAAACCGGAGGACACGTTTTTCAATTACAGTTTACCAACAGTTTTGGTCTAAATGAATCCCTATTTATTGCTAGAACATCAGACAGATGGAATCAGGCTGGCATTCGATTGGGCTTTAATTTAAGCAGGGTATTTACCGTAATTAATCCTGAGGTATATCGCTGATATAGGGGGTAACTCCATATTGATATGGATTACCACTCCAAATACCAATCCATGCCCAAGCGCCAAAAATATTTACTCCTAGTCGGGTTTGTTGATTCCAACCCGGAATATCGCTCAATTTGATGGTGTGTATAGCGAAATTGCAGTTTGGTTGCTGAAAATCTTGAAAAAGTGTACCTCGCCAGTCTATTTGATATTCGTTATTATGTAGGGTAGATTCCACAATCAATCCAGAATAATGAGACTTCCATTCAACGGGTGCGATAACCACAATGACATCGTTTGGTTTAGCATGAATTGAATTTAGTACGATGGAGTATCGGAAGTTAATTGTATCAGAGGTATTATAAACTAGCGTGTCATTCACTAGTGGAATTGGACATTTATATCCGCAGTTTCTAAGGGTTTTGTCGATAGTTGAATTACACGAACCATTAGATTGATTTTCACATCGAAAAGGATTTTGTTGTTGTAAATTACGATCAAATCCAGAAAATTTAGTGATTTGGCCACCAATGTAATTGCTATAAATAGAAACACTACGGAAGAAACTGGATAGGTAAGGTAGTAGCCATGGCTGAGAGCCAGCTTGAGTGCAAAGAGTTACTGAATCATTGTGGTTTAAGGAATTTAATAATTCCATTATATCTGAAGGATTCTTGCAATCCGAAATACAGGTTACGTTGGCAAATGAGGATAACGGTTTATCTAGGTGAAATTGGATTGTTTCTATTTCAGCATCAAACCAAATACGATTAGAATTAGAATGTCGAATTATTTGTTGTGCAAATTGGTAATGGTAATTTTTCTGTCTCAACGTAAACCATTGTTGTAAACTGACAGAATCAATTAAAAAGCCCATGGTCAATAAAAATGGCGAAATGGAAAGCAGGGTGTAGCCAAATTTAAACTTTCGATAATAAATGAAGTAAACCGTCTTTTTCCATCCTATATCGGCAATAACAAATAAAAGTGGTAAGATGAAATATAGAGAACTGGGTTGTAATACAGGTTTATTTCGTACACTATAAATATGTAAAATAAGGTACTGAACAAAAAATGCGCCCAATAGGATAAGGGTTGTTTTCGGTCGATTATAAATAGCAATAACGATTAATAAAAGTAATAGTAACACCAATAATGGGTGGAAATTGTCAGCAAAGAAACTAAGTAAGAATTGGGGCTGTGGTTTACCCAACCAAGATAAACCCCCTTCTTGTAATTGGGATTGGAGAATACTAAATAGAGGGATATAACCAATTAATAAAATAACCAAAAACAGTAAACCAACCGTTACAATCCTCTGTACAGATAATGAAATAGTAGACTTGGTCCTACGATATGAATTAAAAAATCGCAGCAAAAAAACAAATCCGGCACTTAAGCACGACAAAAATGCGAAATGATGAGTCCAAGCACCGAGTACAGTGAATGAAGCAATTTTAACCGTTAAAAAAGCGATTTTCTTAGCCGATGTTGGAATTGAAGAAAAGGACCACGCCCAAGTTCTGAGTACAAAGGGAAGTGCTATGGAATAAGGTCTAACTTGATATCCTATGGAAACGGACCACCACCAAACACCCAAAAACAGTACCGTAATAATTCCAACGGGTAGGGATTTAGAAGTGTATTTCAGCGCTCTTACATGAGCAACGATCAATACTCTTGATTGTATTGATTGTTTTTTATTCAAAATAAGTTGCAAGGACAATTTATATCCTTCCCAGACTGCCCATAATCCGAATAATATTCCAATTAGCCGCAACATAACAGGTTGGATTCCTACTGCTTGTATTATCAACCAAACAATCAATTGTAATAGGGGAGGGTGTCCATCGGGTTTTATACCCATTTCCCACTGTTTGGAAATCGAGGGGTAGTTTACAACACGAGTTACTGCGCTTAATTCATCGTAATGTAAAATAGGATGAAGTAATGGTACCAGCCAAGTACAGAGGATGGCTAAAAGAATGAAGAACAGGATGCCGATGCGCAAATTCACCGCAATTAGGTTTTTTGTTTTGATTTTTTAGCTGAAGGGAATAAAATGTTATTTAAAATCAAACGATATCCTGGGCTATTGGGATGTAAATTGAGATCGGTAGCAGGTTCTCCAACTAAATGCTGATAGTCTTCGGGATCATGTCCCCCAAAAAAAGTAAATGTACCTTTTCCTAATTCGCCGTGCAAGTATTTTGCTTCTCCCAATAATGCGTTTTCACCCATTACAATGACATCACTTTTTATTAAATCACTATTATATGCGGTTGTTTGACCCATAAAACCTTTGATGGTTTTGGTGTGATTTTGACAAAGAATGCTTGGAATAATATCCCATTTGGCAGAAAAGTCGAACAAGGTAAATAAATCATCTTGCTCGCGTACTTGTCGTACTCGAGGGTCAGGATTTATATCGATATTGCTAAATTCGTAAACGTACGGATTGGTCTCTAAGCGGAAATTTTTAAATGCCAAGCAATCATCGAAGTTTAGTTTGTTTTGTGCATTAGGGTCTGCTGGAGTGCCATCGAACATATCTTCGCAAATATCGGTTTCAGCTGCAGCCATGGCGATGTCATAACTATCGGTTGCACTGCACATTGCAAACAGAAACCCTCCACCTAACATAAATTCTCTAATTTTTAGAACTACGGCTTTTTTTAATTCTCTTACCGAACCATAACCGAATTTGGAAGCCATGGCTTCTCCTTCAGAAACCTCGGCTTGATACCAAGGGGCAGAGGCATAACTTGACCAAAATTTACCAAACTGGCCAGTGAAATCTTCGTGGTGTAGATGTAGCCAATCGTATTCTATTAATTTGCCTGTAAGTACTTCATCGTCAAAAATTACGGTATAGGGAATTTCGGCATACGTTAATACCATGGTAACTGCATCATCCCATGGTTGTTTCGTTTTTGGCGAGTACACTGCGATTTTTGGGGCATTCAGTAATTTAATATGATTCATGTTTGCCGCTGGATCGTCAATTTCTTGAAAAATGGAGTTTACTTGAGATTCGGAAATGATTTCATAGGATATGCCTCGAATTTTACATTCTCGTTCGGAACTACTCGTATTGGAAATTAAAAAACTTCCACCGCGGTAGTTTAGTAACCACTCAACCTCTTGTTTTTGTGAATTTAATAGCCAATAAGATAGACCATATGCTTTCAAGTGGTTTTTTTGAGATTCATCCATCGGGATTAATAGATGACTTGCATTGGCCCAATTGGTAACAAACGCAACTAAAACAATAAAGAATGTAACCGATTTCCTAGCCATACCAAAAATAAACTAAACGCAACGGATGAAATTACATAAATGAAACCAATTCCCCAAGTTTTGTTTTGCAAGAATTGTAAAAACTCTATACTAAATCCACTAAAGGTGGTAAATCCACCGAGAAAGCCAATGATTACAAAATATTTTATTTCAATAGATAGCGGTAATTCCCAAAGAAAGCCAATCAAAAAGGAGCCAATGGAATTGATAATCAAAGTTTGGGTAATCGCCGAGGAATTCAGAAGATTTGGATACTGTGTCATTAAACTACGCATTATTGCGCCAAATCCACCACCGGTGAAAATTAATGCAGTATTCAGCCAATGCATACTTCAAAGGTACTACTTATTATATATGTAATATGGATTGAAAGCTAACCTACTAAACATTTAAATATACTGATGTAACTTTGCGCTATGAAAGCAATTATAAAGTCCGCGAGCTTTTTAACACCGACTGTGAAACGCTTTCTAATTGAAACAGAATATCCTATAAATGCATTGCCGGGCCAGTTTGTGACATTGTCTTTTCCTGAATTACTGGATGATAACAAATTGCCTGTGCAGCGCAGTTATTCTTTGCTACATTGGACCGCAATTGAAGATAATAAGGGTGAAATTGAGTTGTGTATTTCGATTAATAAACAAGGTGTCGTTACTCCGTGGTTATGGAATTGTAGTTTACCCATAGAGGTAGAAACAACGGATGCCTTAGGTAGTTTTACGTTGAGAGATTATAACGAAGAAGCTAATGCAGGCATTTCCAGAATCATATTTATATGCACAGGAACAGGATTGGTCCCATTCATTCCCATGATTGGGAATCTGTTAAAAAATCATCCAGAGAAAGAAGTTTTGCTCTTCAGTGGAAATCGAAGTTTTGAAGATGAATTAATGAGGGAGCATTTGAATAATTGGGTAAATGAATATTCTATGTTTACGTATTTTCCGGTTTTTTCTAGAGAAGAATCTGCTGAAAATTCTGGGTACGTGCACCAATTTTATCGTGACAAAGTTGATTTGAATTGTCATGTCTATGTATGCGGGTGGAGCGAAATGTGCAAAGAAACTAGACAAAATTTAAAGGCACTTGGACTAACCAGAAAGCAATACTTCTTTGAGCTATACGACTAATTTTAGCATTTTTACGTAAAATTTTGTTTAAACAGCGGATTACCGTTAATTTTTGCTATACTTGCAACCTCGAAACCAAATAGTGTTTCAGTTTTTTCTTCGATTTTTAATTCTTCCACGATATATTTATGGTCACCGGTCCGGATTTTTCTAAAATGAGCGTTGCTGATTTGCGTACGTTAGCTGAAAATTTAGATATAAAAGACGTTTCTAAGCTAAAAAAACCTGAATTAATAGCTGCTATTAATTCGCTAGCGAATGAAACCAATGATACTCAATCATCAAACGAACCTGCAGTAATAGAATCAACGACAAGCCGAAATGAGGTAGCCGATGATGCGATTAAACTAAGTTCGGATGGAAAAGAAAATGAATCAATGCAGGCAGTAGATGATGCCGAAAATAAACGAAATAGAAGACCACGGAAAAACAAATCCGATGAAATGGCATCAGCACTAGTGGCCAATGCACTAAACTCGGAAATTTCTCCTACTCCAACTGAAATTTCAGGTTCAACCGCAATCGTAGAGAAGCCAGTGCAACAACGAGAACATAGACAGGAAAGAAATAATTCTCGTAACCCAGAAAATAGAAATAGAAATCATAATAACTCCGTGAAGCCCGACACTGAAAAATCAGAAGTTGATGGCGCAGAGAAAATTCAAGGATCTGAGCAGAGAACTAGGCCGCCGCATGGGAATAAGGATAGAAATGGATTTGATAGAAAAAATAATAACCAGTCAGAACCTAAAATATCCGCAGAAATAGGAGCTTCAGAAGTAGAAAACAAACAGAAAGAGGCTGTTGTAGCTATTTCGGAAGAAGAGAAACGCCGAAGAGAGGCGCTGCAGATATTCACTGAAATGGAAGGAGTAGTTACCACTCAGGGGGTTTTAGAAACCGTTCCGGATGGTTATGGTTTTTTACGATCTCCGGATTACCATTATATGGCTTCTCCAGATGATGTGTATGTCCCTGGTTTTATGATCAAACAGAATGGTTTAAAAACAGGTGATACCGTTAGAGGTACCATTAGACCACCAAAAGAAAATGAAAAGTACTTTTGTTTAGTAAAAATTGAAAGTGTAAATGGAAGAACGCCAGAAGAGGTGAGAGACCGCGTTGCTTTTGAACACTTAACACCTTTGTTTCCAAATGAAAAACTAAATCTCGTAGACAATAACGGGAACTATCCCAATCGAATAATTGATTTAGTCTCTCCCATTGGTAAAGGTCAGAGAGGCTTGATCGTAGCTCAGCCGAAGACAGGTAAAACCTGGTTGTTGAAAGGAATTGCCAATGCAATTGCTAAGAATCATCCAGAAGTTTACATGATTATTTTATTAGTAGATGAAAGACCCGAAGAGGTGACGGACATGGCTAGAAGTGTTCGTGCTGAAGTGGTTGCATCTACCTTTGATGAACCGGCTGAAAAACATGTTCGATTAACCAATATCGTATTAGAGAAAGCCAAACGTTTGGTAGAATGTGGTCATGACGTGGTTATTTTGTTAGATTCTATCACACGACTGGCTCGAGCATTTAACACCGTTCAACCAGCTTCAGGTAAAATTTTGTCAGGTGGAGTGGATGCTAATGCCTTGCACAAGCCCAAACGGTTTTTTGGAGCGGCTAGAAATATTGAAAACGGGGGTTCATTAACGATTATCGCTACAGCACTTACCGATACGGGTTCTAAAATGGATGAAGTAATCTTTGAAGAATTTAAAGGTACCGGTAATATGGAATTACAGCTTGATCGCAAACTAGCCAACAAGCGTATTTTCCCTG
>CAZKOM010000049.1:0-17355 GCA_964554385.1 uncultured Flavobacteriaceae bacterium
GTAAGACCGCCGATTCCAGCACCCCAAATAACTCCAATCCGGTCGGGATTATACGTTCCTTCAGTAATGCCGCTGTCTTTCACAGCTTCATCGGCTGCTACCATCGCGTAATGAGTGAATGGATCCATTTTTCGGGATTCCTTTCGATCAATAAACTCAGTAGCATCAAAGCCTTTTACTTCACACGCAAATTTCACTTTGAACTTTTGGGTATCAAAGCGCGTGATTAATCCAGCACCAGAAACACCCTGGCGCAATCCGGTCCAATAATCCTGGAGCGTGTTACCAATTGGGGTAACCGCTCCAAGACCTGTTACAACAACTCTGCGGAGTTGCATGAATTACTTGTTTTCTTCGATGTAACGTACTGCTTCTCCAACAGTCTGAATCTTTTCAGCCTGTTCATCAGGAATGCTGATGTCGAATTCTTTTTCGAATTCCATGATCAACTCTACTGTGTCCAAGGAATCAGCACCCAAATCGTTAGTAAAACTAGCTTCCATTGTAACTTCTGACTCATCTACGCTGAGCTTATCAACAATGATAGCTTTAACTTTTTCTGCAATTTCTGACATGGTGTTATGGTTTTGTTTTGCGATGCAAATAAACAATTTTTTTTACCGCTAACCATAATAAAATTATTTTTGTCGTAAAATTTTGTCTCAAAAACGTTTCAAATCGCATTTTTTAGAGTTCGAATACCGCTTCGATGTTATTGGTATTCACTCAGTAAACACCCCACATTACTTGGCTTGGTGTCTAAATGACACTTTTTCTTCTAACTTTCAACTGCATGTGCATCCTTTTGCCTTAAATTTGTTGAAAGATACAATGTCTGAGCATGCAGAATACTATTGGCCGGGCAACGAAGCACATTCCGAAATGTGGTTAGTTAGCAATAAAGGCAGCCAAGGGTATCTGTACACTGGGAAGCCTGCCCCTGATTATTGGTTAATCATTCGAGATGCCGAAATCATGGGTGGAACTGCGGATTGGATCCAAAGCATAAAGGCCATGAATAACATTCAAATGGTATTTGAATATCCTTCGGATCAACTCGAAAAGTTACCCTGGTTACAACAGCTTAGCCATTTGTAGTAGAACCATTATGTACAAAGGTAAATTTAACAAAACCAAAATTGTGGCCACTATCGGCCCGGCAACAAGCAGTGAGGAAATGCTTAAAAAAATCATTCACGCCGGTGTGGATGTTTGTCGTTTAAATTTTTCTCATGGAAGCCATGAAATACACCAAGAAGTAATTGATCGAGTAAGACACTTAAATGCTACTTTAGGCTGCCACGTTGCCCTGTTGCAAGATTTGCAAGGTCCGAAATTAAGAATTGGTAAAGTAGATGGCGAAATTCATTTAGAAGAAGGGAAAACAATAAAAGTTTCAACCGTAGAGCAATTATCCACCACCGAAATATTGTTTGTGAGCTATCCCATGCTAGTTCAAGACTGTAAACCGGGGGAATCGATTTTATTAAACGATGGTAAAGTAGCATTAAAATTCACCAAAATTTTGGATGACAACACCATGGAAGCTGAAGTAATTGCTGGCGGTGTGCTATCGTCAAACAAAGGATTTAACCTTCCAAATTCAAAATTATCGGTTCCCAGTTTAACTGAAAAAGATCTTCGTGATTTGGATTATGGAATATCACAAGATTTAGATTGGGTTGCTTTGAGTTTTGTCAGGACCGCTGAAGATATCGTTGATTTAAAGCGAAGAATCGCTGAAAAAGGTGCCTCCATGAAGGTAATTGCGAAAATTGAAAAACCAGAAGCCTTAGAAAATATCGATGAAATTATTAAAGTGGCCGATGGTATCATGGTGGCTAGAGGTGATTTAGCGGTAGAAGTTCCGCTTCAAAAAGTCCCATTAATTCAAAAAGACATAGTAGAAAAATGTTTAGCGGCTGCAAAACCTGTAATTATCGCCACTCAAATGATGGAAACGATGATTACCGATAGTATGCCAACCCGTGCCGAAATTACAGACGTAGCAAATGCCGTTTTGGATGGCGCCGATGCGGTAATGTTATCTGCAGAAACCTCTGTAGGTAAATATCCCTTGAAAGTAATTGAAATAATGTCAAACATCATTGCCGAAATAGAAAATGATCGAAGAGCTTACTATAAAGGTGTAAAACCCAATCCTTCATCCCCTTCATTTGCATCCGATGAAGTTTGCTTTACCGCAGTTCGAATGAGCGATCATTTAAATGCCAAAGCCATTATCGCCATGACCAAAAGTGGTTATACAGGTTATAAGGTTGCTAGTTTCAGACCACAATCCAATGTGTACATTTTTACTGATAACAAAAAGATGTTAACTACCTTGAACTTAGTTTGGGGAGTTCGCGGTTTTTATTACGATAAATTCACCTCCACAGACGATACTTTCCAAGATGTGGTAGATATACTAAAATCTCACGATTTGGTAGAGAAAAACGACTATGTAGTAAATTGCGCTAGTATGCCTATCCATAAAAAACAACGAACAAATACGATCAAAATCACACACGTTGATTAAGGAGTTGTAATTTTGTGATTCTATGGAAGAATTTGTAAATAAAGTTGCAAACAGTGGTATTATTACCCTGAACTTAGAAGATTACTTCCCCCAAGGCGAAAGAAAACTAATAGACATCAAGGATGTGTTGTTTATGGGTATGGTTCTTAGAGAAAAAGACTTTCGGGAATGGGTAAAAACACACGATTGGTCATCCTATGAAAATTGTTACGTGGCCATTTATTGCTCTGCCGACGCTATTGTACCTACGTGGGCTTATATGTTGATATCCAGCAAATTAGCCCCTATAGCAAAGGAGGTGGTTTTTGGAGATCTAACCGCGTTAGAGGCAGTTCTATGGGAAAAAGCACTTCATTCCATAAATCCTAAGGACTATTTAGAAGAACGAGTTGTAATCAAAGGATGTGGTGATTTACCAGTTACCGCTGCAGCTTATTCGCTTATAACATTGAAATTAACACCTGTAGTAAAGAGTATCATGTACGGTGAACCTTGTTCTACAGTACCCATTTACAAAGCAAAATAACGAAAATGGGTAGGTAACATATCCTCCATCGAAATTACCCTTATTCGATTTATCTTAAACTAAACGTATTGCTACTTTTTCTCTAATTGCATGGATTTATTTCCAGCAGCTAATGCGTCTTGTGGTACCATGGATAGGCCTGTATACGTCTTGGTTGTAATTCGCCAAGGAATACTAAAGAATTGAAAATCAGGCCTTCCCTCCACCTTCAATTCTAATTTAGAATAATCATCATTGGATTGCCAAGTGCCAACATACGTATCAGAGCCGATGATAACTTTAGCGGGTCCGTTCGTGTATGTCTGTTTTTCTAAAATATAGATTTGATCTGCGTAACTCGCGGTAAGATCGTTCCCCATGGAATCAATGCCTTTTTTCATGTAGAACTGCTTTCCCAAAACCAATAAATCAAAAGCTTTTTGGGCCGATGTAGCATTATCAACCGAATCCGTTGGTGGGGTTGGCGGCGGTTTGTCTTCACAACTTGAAAGCGGCACCATTCCAAGCACTACTACTACCACATATAAAAATGCCGTAAGAAATTTCTTCATGGTTCTTTAGTAGGCACAATTTACAAAAAATCATCTAAAGTCCAATATTTCATTGGCATTATGACGTAAAAGATTGATTTTTGCAATTATGCAACGCTGGATTCTTGCTACGGTATTTTGTATTGTTACACCTACCCTATCGGCACAAACCTCTTCCCCTATGGATGCACCTAAACTAGCTCAATCCCCTATGAAAGGAATACAATACTCCATTTCCATTCCAAATCCCAACAACCATTACGCCGAAGTAACTATGGAAATTGCCAATCCTAAGGCTGGTACCTTAGAATTGTATATGCCTGTTTGGACTCCCGGCAGTTATTTGGTGAGAGAATTCTCAAAAAATATTGAGTCATTTTATTATTCCTTTTCGGATGGAAACGTAGATAAATCGGCATTAATTGCAGCCAACCAATCGGGCACAAACGCAATAAAACCGATAAAACAATCTAAAAACACATGGATAATTTCCGTACCAAAAAATACAAAAAAACTGACAGTTGGATATCGAGTATATTGTTTTGAACTCAGCGTACGAACCAGTTATATCGAATCACAGCAGGCACTATTAAATATGGCCTCTGTTCTTTTGACTGCTAAAGGGTATGAGAATTTCGCAGGTACAGAAACCGTTAATTTTCCTATTACATGGCAAAATTATGCATGTACTTTGGACGAAATACCCAATGGTGGGATTCCACAATTAGGTCCAACTAGAAGCGTAAAATTCAACTTCCCTAATTTTGATGAATTGGTTGACGCACCCCTACAATTAGGGAATTTCGAAATGTTAAAATTTGATGTTCGAGGTATTCCCCATTATGTAGCCATGGTGGGTTTAAACAATGCAAACACCCAAAAACTAACTGCGGACATGGCTCTCGTTTGCGAAACGATGACCCAAATAGTGGATGAGCACCCTTGTAAAAAATATATCTTCTTCGTACACAACGTGGATAATGGCGGTGGCGGTTTAGAACACAAAAACTCCTCCGTACTGATGATGCAGCGTTTAGGATATAGCGATCCTAACAAGTACAAAGGATTTTTAGGGTTGGTAGCACATGAATACTTCCACTTGTGGAATGTAAAAAGAATCCGACCCAAAGAATTGGGGCCGTTTAACTACAATCAAGAAAACTACACAACCTTATTATGGGTAGCCGAAGGTATAACCAGTTATTACGACGAAATCGCATTAATGCGAGCAGGATTTAACATGCCCCAAGAATTCTTAGGTTCAATGGCAGCGTACATTAACGGTCATGAAAATAGACCTGGTTCCAAAGTTGGTAGTGTAAGTGAAATGAGTTTTGATGCTTGGATTAAAGAATATCGACCCAATGAAAACAGCAAAAACAGCACTTACAGTTACTATTCCAAGGGGGTTGTAATTGGAGCTTTACTGGATGCATGGATTTGTTCAAAAACAGAGGGCAAGCAATCTTTAGATGATGTAATGAAGTATTTGTGGAAGAATTTCGCCTTGAATACTGCTAAAAATCCAAACGGCGAAGGTTTTACTGAACAAGACTTCAAAAAGGCCATCGAAACCGTAGTTGGAGGTAATTGTGAACCGTTTTTCTCGAAATTAATCCATGGTTATGATGATTTGCAGCCGGAAATCGAACAAAGTCTGGGAAAAGATGGATTAAAATTAGATGTTAATAAAACGACCATCGCACGCGATTTGTCCGGTGTTAGCACGGATTTATCATCAGGTAAAACTATAGTAAAAACAGTTACCCGAGGAAGCTTTGCCGAACAAATAGGGATTCAACCCAATGACGAAATTCTCGCTATCAATGGATTTAGAGTGGAGAATAACGTGGATGAACTAATGAATAAAACCTATTCATTTGTTCCTGACAATACAACCAAAGAAATAAAAGGTCAAGCGATTTATGTTTTAATATCGAGAGCAGGACTTATTTCCGAGTTATCGGGTACATTTTCACCCTTAACTGAAATACAGTACAAAATAAAACTGCCATTACAAGCCACCGCTTCCAAAGAATCAGAAACACAATTCTGGAATACGAAGGGGGCAATTCAACATTTTCTTAGAGGTAAAATACACTAACACTAATTCGATCATTACAAATTTTATTACAACAAATGCCTGCTCATTTGATCGTAAACGAGTTCGAATTGGAAAAAATTGCTTTTAAACATGCCAGACATAAATTACACAATCGTTCAGGAATCCCACTTAAGACAATTTGTTACTGAGGTTTTTCTTTCCAAAGGATTTTCCGAAGAACATGCTCAACTATCTGCCGATGTTTTATTGTTAGCCGATTTGAGAGGAATTGATAGTCATGGTGTTGCCAGACTAAGTGGATATTTGCGATTAATAGACGCTGGACGAATAAATCCAACGCCAAAATTTTCGGTAGATCGCAGAAAAAAAACGATTGCAAATTTAAATGCCGATGGCAGTATTGGACTTGTTTCGGCTCCCTATGCCATGGATCTGGCCATAGAAATGAGTTTAGAATTTGGCAGTGGTTGGGTTGGAATCCAACACTCCAATCACTTTGGTATCGCTGCATATCATGCGATGAAAGCTTTGGAAAGAAAAATGATAGGCTTTTCCATGACCAATGCCAGTCCATTGGTAACTACTGCAAGAGGGTCAGAACGCATGCTAGGCACAAATCCGATTTGCGTTGCCATTCCAGCTGGTAAGGAACCTGCATTTGTTTTAGATATGGCAACTTCAGCAGCCGCTAATGGGAAATTGGAAATCGCCGAAAGGACCGGCAAACCCATACCTGATGGCTGGATTTTAGCTAAAGATGGAACGATGGACCTACAGCCGGATGGATTAAAACGCGGTGGTATGTTATTACCTTTAGGTTCAGATAGTGAACATGGTATTCATAAAGGATTTGGGTTGGGCGCTTGGGTCGATATTTTTTCCGGCGTTTTAACGGGTGCTAATTATGGTCCCTGGGTACCACCCTTTGTTTCATTCCTTCAACCACTTCCCAATTTGCCTGGGGAAGGTTTAGGACATTTTGTAGGTTGTTGGGAGGTGGATGGTTTTAGAGATTACGAGGATTTCTGTAAAAATATGGACCAATGGATTCAACGATTTAAATCCACCATTCCATTAGATCCAAATCAATCGGTAATAATCCCTGGAACACCCGAAAGAGAAGAACATTCCAAACGATTAGAAAGTGGTATCCCTTTGGTGGAAGCGGTGATGAATGACTTAGAACAATTATCAAAAAATACAGGTGTAGCTTTCGATTTATAATCAAATGGATAATTTAAATGTTAGTATTGCATTAATAGTCCCTATTTATGAGTAACAAACAACAGAAATTAAAACTATGGATTGCCATTGGATTTGTGGTTGCTTTTACAGCAATTTCTATTGTAGCCTACATTAAAATCCTTAAGCCCATCCGCGATAATCGCAGCAATAGAACTGGAAAATACACCATGAAACAAGGGTATAAAACCCAGTTTAACCCCGATTACTTGGATAGCTTAGAAAAAGCAAAAGCTACCAAAAACAAAAAATAGTTTTTAATTTAGCATTTCGTCTAATAATTCATTGATAAAGGTGGAATCGTCCAATTTTGATTCCCAACCATTTTGGATAATTGCATCCAATATTTTATCATTTTTACCTCCAAATTCCCATGCCTCTGCATAATCGCGGGTTGAAAACGTTGTTCTCTCGTATTGCGAAGTAAACTTGTTGGGATACTGTGTACTAAGCGCGTGTTCAATCTTTTTGCGATGTAAAAATTCTGGACTCCCTACCAAATCACGCATTTCCACAAAGTTTTGTAATGCTAAATTCGCAATTGCATCTGCATTCGGCTTGCGTTTCACCTGGTATTGATGTAAAATTTCGCTCCACGGCAAATGGGGTCTGCCAGCTCCAATTAAATCATCCAAAACCAAACAATCTTCAAAAGAACAATTCATACCCTGACCATAAAACGGCACAACGGCGTGCGCAGCATCACCCAATAACGCCACATTATTTTTTGCCCAAGGATAGCATCTAACTGTCATCAACATACCTGTAGGATTATTTTGATAATCTTCTACTAAACCAGGCATCATTGGAACAGCATCGGCAAAATACTCATTAAAAAATGCTTTGATTTCTTCGGCCGTTTTTAATTGATCAATTCCAGGATTTCCATCAAATGGCATAAACAATGTACACGTGAAGTTTCCTCCCGGATTGGGCAAGGCTATCATCATAAAACTCTTTCTCGGCCAAATATGCAAGCAATTTTCATCCAATTGGAAATTACCATTAGGATCCGGTACTATTTCCAACTCCTTATAACCATAATTCTCGTAGGTTTGGGAATACGAAAATCTCGGCTGATGCATCATTTCATGTCGAACAGCAGAAAAAGCCCCATCGGTTGCAATGATTACATCGGCTTTATCATGCACCAATTCTCCAGTTTGGGTCTGATAAACAGTCTCATTGGTTTTTAAATCCGCCTCCACACATTTGTGATTAAAATACATGGTAATATTGGGGTACTGATCGGCGAGTTGTAATAATCGTACATTTAACTGCGATCGAGATACCGAGTAAATATTCTGGCCCTCTTTCCCATACGGTTGATAGGCCGTATTCCCTTTAACATCATGCATCATTCTACCCGCCATTGGAATTGATATATCCAATACATCTTTATTTAAACCAACGCGTTCCAATGCCGTTATTCCGCGTAAACTTAAAGCAAGATTAATACTTCTCCCCCCCTCATATTTTCCGTCACGCATATCGGGTCTGCGTTCAAACAAGTGAACATCGTAACCACGTTTTGCTAAATAGATGGACAATAAACTCCCGGCTAAGCCGCCGCCTACTAAAGTGATTTTTTCTCCCATGTGTTGCAAAATTAACAATATAAATTCGGTAAGGTTGAGAAAATGTAAGAACTTTGTTTAATGCATTTTTTTAAAGTTCCTACCATTTTGCCTGTCCTTGTTCCAAGTGCAATTTGGCATGTAAAAACTTCTGAAAAAATGATTTTTCTCACTTTTGATGACGGACCGCATCCCGAAGTTACCCCATGGGTATTGAGTGTATTAGCCCAATACAATGCAAAAGCAACATTTTTCTGCGTTGGAAATAATTTATCGCAGTTTCCGCAAGTGGCCAATGAAATATTAAACCAGGGTCATCATTTGGGTAATCACACCTACCATCATATCAAAGGTTGGAGTACAAAGAATACCCATTATTTCACTGAAATTGAACAAACAGAGGCCCTGCTTGATGAAGTATATAAGGATTGCAAAAAAAACAAACCCACCAAATCTGTATTTCGACCACCCTACGGTAGAATTACACCAACACAACTGAAATGGGCAAAAAAAAGAAATATACCCGTAATAATGTGGACACTTTTAAGTTGTGATTACGATCCTAATTTAAACTGTGACAACGCCTTAGCTACGCTTAAACACAATAGTAAACCAGGAAGTATTGTGGTTTTCCACGATAGTCAGAAAGCATTCCCTCAACTGCAACAACTATTACCCGCATTCCTAGACTTTCTCGTACATCAAGGATTCAAGATGGGTTTATTGTCGAGTGAACAACTAAACAATAAATAAAAGATTGTATGACTCAAGTTTTTCTTTGGGCTTTTGGACTGATTGGAGGATTGTATTTAATCACCCAACTCGCTCA
Source organism: uncultured Flavobacteriaceae bacterium (assembly GCA_964554385.1). GTDB lineage: Bacteria > Bacteroidota > Bacteroidia > NS11-12g > UBA955 > JAGKXC01. The sequence continues at coordinate 9,309 of CAZKOM010000049.1, forward strand.
ATTGTATTACTTAATTAGATACAAATCCCAACTGGCTGAAGAGCCTTCAGAATGGCCAAAAATTAGTATTTGGGTAGCAGCTCGGGATGAAGAAGCTACCATAGAACGTTGCATTACCTCTTTATTATCGATGAATTATCCGAAATCGAAGATTCAAATCTTAGTAGGAAATGATCAAAGTAAGGATAGAACTCGAGAGATAGTGGAAGCGTTAGCGGCTGTTAATACACAAATTCAACTGGTTGACATTGAGGATAGAAACGACGGTTTAAAAGCCAAAGCCCGTGTAATGGCGCAACTAGACATTCACGCCGATGCCGATTATTATTTAATCACCGATGCTGATGTTTGGGTTAACCCCAATTGGGCGAAAACCATGCTCCTAAGCCTATGGAAAAAAGCCGATTATTCTAATGGAGGTACCGATAAAATTATTGGTGTTTGCAGCGGAACTACGTTAGTAAAATCACCCAATACCTGGGGTTGGTTACAAGAAATAGATTGGAGTTATTTTATGGGATTGCTGAATATTATTTCCTATGCCGGAGTTCCTGCCACTGCAGTTGGGAATAATATGATTATTTCGAAGGAGGCTTATTGGTCAACGGGCGGCTATAGCAAAATTCAATTTAGTATCACCGAAGATTACAAATTGTACAGTGAAGTTTGTAATCGCGGTTATGGATGGAGCAACGTTATGCATCCGGGTGTAGTTGCCTATTCGGCCGAAACAAAAGGATTCATTCCACTACTCCATCAGAGAAAACGCTGGCTAAGTGGTGGTAAAGAGTTACCCTGGTACTGGTGGGTTTTATTTGGAATTTTTGGAGGATACCACCTGTTGGTACCTTTTGTTATATCGATAGTATTAATTTATCCCGTTTCCGAAATGAGCACAATAGGGGTTAGTTTATGGATATTTTTAAAATGGATTTTTCAAAGTTTACAGATAAAACGAATCTACAGAAATATAAACGCAACCAGTCCACCCATTTGGAAACTCATTGCCTATGAACCTTTTATTCAATGAATTACATTCTCAACAGCCCTGTTTTTTATTCTTCCAATTAAAACAGTATGGAAAGGCAGAGCCTATAAAACATGACAAATATCATAGTTATTTAGAATAGTTCTAAACTTTATTTGTAACCGTTCTAAATAACATATATCTTTGTACCGTAAATGAAAAGCACAGCTTTTATTAAAGCTACTTCAAAACGTAGCCAAAACCATTTAATTATATGTGTAATTGGGTTGTTTTCGAATACAATATTTGCGCAAACTATAGCGAAAAAAAGCAGCGATATCGTTGTCAACGATACTGCACTTCATATTGAATATTTACCAGAAATCACCTTAGTAGGAAGAGGTGAAAAGAGAGATATTCTGATGTTGCCTGAAGTAGTTGGTACAAAAATCAATGCCGGAAAAAAGAACAGTTTGGTGGTGGTTGAAGAGCTCAATACTGTGGTAGTGAACAACAACATGCGACAAATCATGGCCAAAGTTCCGGGCATTCATGTATGGGAAAGCGATGGTTCTGGTATTCAGATTGGTATTGCCACTCGTGGGTTGAGTCCAAATCGCAGTTGGGAATTTAATGTTAGGCAAAACGGTGCCGATATTTCTTCGGATCCCTATGGCTACCCTGAAGCCTATTACAACCCACCTATGCAGGCGGTTCAGCGAATTCAGTTAATTCGAGGTGCCGGTTCACTTCAATACGGATCTCAGTTTGGCGGTATGATTAACTATATTATGAAAGACGGCGCCGATCTAAGAAAACCCTTGCAAATTGATGCGAACCAAACCATGGGCAGTTTTGGCATGACCAATAGTTATCTGTCTTTGGGGGGCAAACAAGGCAAGGTAAATTATTTTGCATTTGTCGACACAAGAAAAGCGGATGGGTGGCGGGAAAACTCTCAATACAGCACACAAACTTATTTCGGATCTATCACTTACCGCATTACCGAAAAATCTCAGATTACCGCAGAATACACGCGCTTTAACATGTTATCCCAGCAACCCGGTGGACTTAACGAAGCTCAGTTTTCGACAAATGCGCAACAGAGTTTACGGTCAAGAAACTGGTTTTCAACGCCTTGGCAAACAGGAAACCTAAAATACTTATTGGAAATCAACAAAAATCAACGGTTACAATTGCAAGCTTTTGGAATGCAGGCTGTAAGAAGTAGTGTTGGTTTTATGCAAGGTATTACTATAAAGGATACGATTAATAAATTAACAAACACCTATAATCCCCGGGATTTAGCTATCGACAAGTATAAGAACTTGGGAATTGAGGCATCGTATTTAATTAATTATACAATTGCTGGTTCTAAACAGACATTAAGTTCAGGATTTAGAGCCTTTAACAGCCAAACTCAACGCTTCCAAAAAGGAACAGGATCCGTGGGAACCGATGCCAATTTTGAAAATCAAGTTGCGCTATTTCCAACCGAATTACAATTTAACACCATGAATTACGCATGGTTCGCTGAACAGGTAATTCGAATCGGAAATAGATTTACCCTTATACCTGGAATTAGAGCAGAAAACATTCAATCGGAAGTAACCGGTAGATTGAGTTTTAACAGTGCTGGCGAGGCAATAAATGTTGTTTCTGCTCCTATTAATCGCAGTTTCTTTATTGGTGGTATTGCCAGTGAATATCATTTTAAAAATGGTTTAGAGATGTATGGCAACATTACTCAAGCCTACAGACCGATTTTATTTTCGGACATGCAAGCTTCACCTGGAATCGAAGTGGTAGACGCCAATATGAAAGACGCAACAGGCTTTAATAGTGATTTGGGAGTAAGAGGAAGATTTGGTAATTGGCTTTACATTGATGGTAGTGTTTATTGGTTGCAGTACAACAATAGACCTGGAAAATTAACCCAGTACGATGATCAAGGTAAATCGTATACATTAAAAACTAATGTTGGCAGCAGCGTAAGTAAAGGTGCGGAATTGGTTGTTGATGCCGATATAATTCGCCGAGCTAAGAAAAATTCAAAATTCTACTTCCCCGTTTTCGTATCCGCCGCTTATAACGATGCTAGATACCAAGATTTTTTAATTAGCGTTAAAGGAAGTGATGGTAAAATGGTTTCTTCCAGTTTAAAGGATAATCGCGTAGAAAACGCGCCAGAATGGATCATCCGTGCAGGTAGTTCCGTATTAATCAATAGCATGAAGCAGATGGACAGACATTTGAAAATTGGCGTACAATACAATTATGTCAGCGATGTTTTTACTGATGCGCAGAATACAGTGGTAGCTAGCAGTAATGGTCAAAATGGATTGATTCCAGCCTATTCAATTTGGGACATAAACGCAACTTATCAATTTAATAAATCTATCCGATTCAAAGCCACTGTGAACAATCTAACCGATCAACGATATTTCACGCGCAGAGCAGGAGGTTATCCGGGTCCAGTTCTAATGCCTTCGGATGCGCGGTCTATTTTATTCTCAGTGAATGTTACATTGTAACACTCACTGAGGAATTTTGTAAAATCAACAATTCCAATGGGCTCTTAATTCATTTGCCCATTCTTTCGGAGCGGTATTGATATTGGCATTTAAATCGGCCATCATGGAATAAATACCAAAATAGGTTCTGTTTACATACAAAGCATGTTTACTACCCCTTGGCTGTGTAGGCTTTTTAACCTCTGGAATTTGATAAATCTCCTCCCCTTTTGCATAAATGGAATCAATAAACTCCGTTGTAAAATGGAATGTTGGTGACTCAAATGGCTTACTTAACAGTGCCGTCATTTCTAAAAATGCTTCGGTTAATTCTTTTTTAATTTCCTGTGAATCAGCGGGAAAAACAATTTCAATATTCGACATTAAGGTGTTTACCACCGTTTCATTCTCTCTAATAACAGGTATGAGCAAGGGAAAATAATGCAAATAAAAATCTTCCGGCACCTCCTTTATGCATCCAAAATCGATAATTCCTACTCTTCCATCTGGCTGAAACAAAAAATTTCCGGGATGAGGATCAGCATGAATAGCTTTCAAATGATGCAATTGGAATTCATAAAAATCCCAAAGTGCCTGAGCAATACTATTTTTAATTTCCTGACTTGGATTCGTATCTAAGAATTCTTTAAGATGTAAGCCTTCCATCCAGTCCATTACCAAAACCTTAGAAGAACTGTATTCAGAATAATACTGCGGGAAAACTAAGTTAGGCAAATGACTACATCTACTAGACATTTCATTGGATCGCTTCAATTCCAATTCGTAATTCGTTTCTTCCAACAACTTCTCTTCTACTTCTTGGAAATACTTCTGCATTTCTTTTTCACTTAAACCAAACATCGCATTAGCCATTGGTTTCACGAGTTTCAAATCGCTTTGAATGGAGTCTGCTATCCCTGGATACTGAATTTTAACAGCTAACCACTGATTCCCTTTTCTTGCTTTATGCACTTGTCCAATACTCGCGGCGGCGCTACTTTGCAGTGAAAATTCATCAAAAACTTCCTGTGGAGGTTGGCCATTTGATCGTTGAAACGTACGAATAACCAATGGTGCCGACATCGGCGGTGCCGAATACTGACTCATGGCGAATTGTTGCGTGTAGGCTCTTGGCAACAGATTTTTATCCATGCTCAGCATTTGAGCAACTTTTAAAGCGCTGCCTTTTAATTGGCTTAAAGATTGATAAATATCTTCCGCATTATTATTGTGTAATTCCTCCTTGTTATCAACTCCGGATAACGTTTTTTTTGTGTAATATTTAAGGTAATTAGTGCCAATTTTAGCACCTGTTCCCACTAATTTCAACGCACGTTCTACTTTACTTGTGGGAATTTTATCTTGGGTGGGTGTGGTCATTTTGATTGTTGAAATAAGAATTTACCAAAATCGATAGCTTGATCCAGTGTGTTTCTTCCAATTAAATCCATGGTTAAGCCAATAGATTTTTCGATACAAGCATCGGTTTTTTCAAATTCACGACTTGAATCGTTCAACCAAAAATGCAAAATGAACGCAGTATTCATCCAAACGGCTTCATTCGATAACTTATCCAAGAATTTACGATCGGGAATCTCATTATTTTGTTGTGCCATTTTAAATAACGACTCCAAATCGCTTAATACCTGTGTCCGTAATGATTTAAGTATGGCTAAACTCGACATTGGATTTTTCCAATCTTTCATTTTCCATTGTAAATAACTCCGAATAGACAGTAACTTCTCAATCCAACCAAAGTGCAAGGATATCAATTTCTCTTTTAAGGTAAAACCTAAAAAGGTACTATCTGAAGTCAATGTTTGAAACGCGTCCATCCAATAATGGGTTAATACTGCTTCCTCGGCTGCATCAATTGAACTAAAATGCTGATAAAACTCCTGCTCCGAAATGGTTAAAAACTTGGATAATTGAAATACGTTAGCAGGTGATTTTTCATTTTCCAAAGAATACTGAATCAATCCTTGAATTATTTGCGTTTTCATAGTTTAAACTAATTTAAAATACAACAATTTGAACGGTGGAAAGTTTTATTTAAAACTATTGATTTTGTTGGTATTTTCGCAATACGATGCTCACTTTACAAGAGGACTATAACACCCAAAGAACTTCTCTAGATTTGTCCGAATATGGTAGACATGTACAAGAGTATATTCAACATATTCAACAGTTGCCGGATAGGTCCCAACGTACAGCATGGACGAACAACTTGGTTCAAATTATGTCCACGCTTAACCCTGAAATTAAACAGCAAGCCAACTATAAAGAGATCTTATGGTCTCACATACTTCATTTAGCAAACTTTTCGCTGGATGTGGACTGCCCGTACGATATTAAACAAATTGATGTTGCTAATAACAAACCAGCCGAAATAGGATACGCCGATGCCAATATTCGATTCCGATTTTATGGAAGAAATCTTCAAATGATGATTGACAAAGCGGCCTCAATGGAAGCTACCGAGCTTAGACAGGATTTGGTAAATATGATAGCCTCGTTCATGTATAACTCCTGTAAAGCATGGAACAATGAAAATCTAAGTAACGAAGTCATCGCAGATCATTTAATGACCCTTTCCAAAGGGAAATTACAGCTTAGTGGCGAAGAAATAACGGTAAGCGCCGATACCCAATTAGCACAACCTAACAGGAATTGGCAACAAGGTAAGAAAAACCATTTTCAACGCAATAACAAAAACAATAAAAACAACCGAAATAATAATAATAATCGAAACGGTAAAAATTACCGCAGATTTTAACTTATCACCATGGCTTATTTTGAAATAGAAGGTGGATTTTCTTTAAGGGGTGAGTTAACCCCTCAAGGCGCAAAAAACGAAGCATTACAGATCATCTGTGCTGTTTTGCTTACGGATGAAGTGGTTACTATTACCAATATCCCTGAAATCAGAGACGTTCTTAAACTCATTGAATTATTAGGTAAATTAGGGGTTAAGACCAATCGAATTGAAAGAGGTCATTACACCTTTCAAGCAGATGCTGTTGATTTAGATTTTTTAAACAGCGTTGAATTCAAGAAAATGGGAGCCGCTCTTCGCGGATCTATCATGATTGTTGGTCCATTGTTAACCCGATTTGGTAAAGGATACATCCCCTCTCCTGGTGGCGATAAAATTGGGAGACGAAGATTAGACACACACTTTGAAGGATTCATACAATTAGGTGCACATTTTGAATACCAAGCGGATACTCAGTTCTACCAAGTTACTGGAAAACCGCTTAAAGGCTGTAGTATGTTATTGGATGAAGCTTCTGTAACGGGTACTGCAAATTTAGTAATGGCGGCTTCTATGGCTCAAGGTAAAACCGAAATTTACAATGCCGCATGTGAACCATATCTGCAGCAATTATGCTTAATGCTGAATAGCATGGGCGCTAAAATTTCAGGAATAGGCTCCAATAAATTGACTATTGAGGGCGTGGAGTATCTTTCTGGTTGTAATCATCGATGCTTACCTGACATGATTGAAATTGGGAGTTTTATTGGAATGGCAGCGATTACTCAGAGCGATATTGTATTAAAAAATTGCAGAGTAGATATGCTAGGTATCATCCCTAAAACATTCCAAAGACTAGGGATAAAATTAAATATTATTGGTGACGACATCCACATTCCAGCTCAAGATCATTATGAGATTGACACGTTTATTGATGGCTCGATATTAACCATATCGGATCAAATTTGGCCTGGTTTTACACCAGATTTAATTTCAATTGCATTAGTTACGGCAACTCAAGCTCGAGGAACAGTTTTAATCCATCAAAAGATGTTTGAAAGCCGTCTATTTTTCGTAGATAATCTAATTGATATGGGAGCACAAATTATATTGTGTGACCCGCACAGAGCCACCGTAATTGGATTAGATCGCCGAACTAGACTCAAAGGAATCACTATGAGTTCTCCAGACATACGTGCCGGGGTGGCTTTATTAATTGCAGCCATGAGTGCCAAAGGCAAAAGCACCATCAAGAATATTGAGCAAATCGACCGTGGTTATGAACGCATTGATGAACGATTAAATGCACTGGGTGCAAGAATCACTCGATTTGAATAGTTTATATTTTTTGTAGATTTTAAAAATAAAACTACAATTTATTATAGAGAGGTGCCTATTTTATTCATGAACAGGCCATAATTAACATTCTATCCTCTTGCTGTGCGCTTAGGATTTTTAATTCCGCCACTTACACCAAAGTATAAATTAAATCCTCTTGCTTTATTTGTTAATACGGTAGTTACCAAATTATCAGAACCAATAAATACCGGTCCAACCCGTAAGTATCCACCTACTGCTCCCCGTTTATAATCTTGAGTAAGTGATACAGGCATTGAACATTCTAGCCATGCCATTTCAAAGCGTGGAATTACAACCAATGAGGATGGATTTCTAAATCCAAGTGTCTTTGCACTTACCAGTGATTGTTGCCAATGTACTCCCAAATACAAGGTAGGAAGCATTCTAAAATCTGCTTGAATTTGCAACATCGTTGGCAATGCGAAGGGCAACGTACCCGTTTCCTTCTTATAG
>CAZKOM010000050.1:0-17167 GCA_964554385.1 uncultured Flavobacteriaceae bacterium
TCCAATTCTTACTCCGTATTTGGTTAAATAAAATGCTGCCGCTGCGGCTACATTTCCCCAACCCTGGATGATAGCTAATTTCCCATTAAGAAAACCACCATAAACTTCGTAATAATGCCTAACACCTTCCGCCACACCCCATCCTGTAATCATGTCGGCGATGGTATACCCGCGATCCAAAGCAGGCGTAAGCTCCGCATTCTCAATGGGCAACAATACCCCTTTTTGCAATCGGCCGATGGCTTTCAACTTGTCTTCTGGGGAATAGGTAGTTAAGTGACCATTCACAACTCCCTCTTGCGGATGCAAAATATCTAATGCCGCCGTCATGGGAATCACTTCGTGAATTTCATCCACGTTTAAATCGCCCCCTGTACCATAGTAATTCTTCAATAACGGTTTAACCGCTTTATACCAACGTTCCAACACTCCTTTCTTTCGGGGATCGGCAGGATCGAAATTAATTCCGCTTTTTGCACCACCAATCGGCGGGCCAGCAACCGTAAATTTAACCTCCATGGTTTTAGCCAAACTCTCTACTTCTCGTTGATCTAACCCAACTCTCATTCGAGTTCCACCCCCAGCAGCACCGCCGCGAAGCGAATTAATTACCACCCAGCCTTCGGCCTCGGTTTCACTGTCTTTCCAAGAAAATACGATTTCAGGTTTTTTGCCTTCAAATTTGGCAATGAGTTGTTGCAGTTTGCTGGACATATATATCTAATGAGATTCCTAACTTAGTAATTTTGAAATACCTATTTACTTCTATAATTCAAATTTTCATTTGAGATACTGAACTCTATACTAATAAGTGCTGAACTTAAAATAGTTGTTATTTTCCGATAAGTGAAGAAAAGTCGCCATCCAATGAACCCGCTACGTGATCCATTTCCGCTCCCGTTGCACTTGCTTTAATATTCACGCTATTGGATACTCTTGCAGCACCCAACAATGCGAATATTAACGCCTCTTTATAATTCACTAATTTCGCATCCGGAACCACAATATTGGCTTCGGTTTCTGAACGTAAATAATCTACCAAGGTACTATTAAATGCCCCTCCTCCCGTTACCAACACCGAACACTCATGCATCGGCTTTTGTGTAAGCGACTCCATGGCTAACTTCACTTGTATGGCTACATGCATTACCAAGGTTTTCATTCTGTCTTCCACCGGCTGATCGTCAAAATCACGCACTAAATGCCAGAAATTCTTGTTTATCCATTCTCTGCCCAAGCTCTTGGGATACGATTTGCTGTAATAGGGTATTTCGTTTAATGCATTTAATAACGGATATATTACACTTCCCTTTTCGGCAATTTCCCCATTTACATCGTAAGCCTGATCCAATTCGCGAGCCAATCGGTTTAGGACGATATTGCAAGGGGCAATGTCGAAGGCAATTCGCCTACCCTCATGGTGTGCCGAAATATTGGAAAACCCACCCAAATTCAAACAAAAATCATATTCGTTAAAAAGCAATTCATCTCCAAAAGCCACCAATGGAGCACCTTCACCTCCCAAAGCAACATCGGCTCTTCGGAAATTACTTACTACAGGGATTCCGCAGAAAGCACTCAAGGTTGCGCCATCGCCAACTTGAGCTGTTAGCCACTGACCGGGTGCATGAAAAATGGTATGACCGTGTGAAGCCACCAAATCAACTTCCTGACCGGTCTCCTTGATGAATGCAGATACCAACTCCCCCAAATATCGACCATAAAATATATCGGTTTTTGCATACAACTCCGCATTCTGATACCGCAACTGAGACAATCGAATTCTCCAGGTTTCGTTGTATGGAATGGTTATTCCCTGTATGATTTCTCCCTTCCAACCGGAAGCACTTTTTTCCACATTACATAGCGCCAAATCCACCCCATCCATGCTGCTCCCACTCATTATTCCTAATACTTTCATGCTATTTTACCCTTGTTTAAACCGCAAATTTAACCACAATGAACTCGTTTTTGATGGTTTTTTTGTAACTATGCGGACGAACCCTTGATTATGAAACGCAAAGATTTTTTCAAAAAAGGACTCGGAGCCGCTGTAGCCACTACATTTATACCCAATCCATGGCTCCTTGGAAACACAGATAATACCTCCATTTTCCCCGACGATTTATCCAAAGATTCACCCAACAATCCCAATAGCTTACTTGGTACAAACGAAAATCCCAATATCAACGAATTTCCAACCTATTTCCAGTTAGATAATCCCTTATCACCCGATTGGAACAGAGTTCGAAGTGAGTTTTCCATCAATCCCAAAATCACCTTCTTAAACAACGGTACGATGGGAATTACACCCGCACCTGTGTTAAAATCTTTGAACAACGCCTTTCAGCATGCCGCCTCCGAAGCCGCTTACCCCCATGCCGATGGTTCATTAGAGAAATTAATTGCCGAAATTACCGGTGCTAAGGATACGGAAATAGCCATCACTAAAAATGTAAGCGAAGGCGTTAATCTCGCTTGTTGGGCTATGGACTTAAAAGCCGGTGACGAAATTCTTATAACCAAACACGAACACGTGGGAGGCTGTGCACCTTGGCTGCACCGTGCACAAATGGATGGGGTTAAATTGGTGGTAGTTGAGTTAGGCTCAGATGCAATCTCTACCTACGCCAATTTCGTTGCGGCCGCCACCACCAAAACCAAAGTCTTAGCCATACCTCACATCCCTTGCACCATAGGTCAAATTTTACCCATTAAAGAATTATGCTCTTGGGCAAAATCCCGTGGTATTTTAACCGCCATCGACGGAGCCCATCCCCTAGGAATGGTACAATTCAACATCAAAGAATTGGGATGCGATTATTACAGCGGTTGCTTACACAAGTGGGTACTCGGCCCCCTAGGAACCGGCTGGTTTTATGCATCAGAGGAAATATTGGCTAAATCTGCAATCCGACACGTTGCGGCCTATTCCGTTGATAAATTTGATATGAGTACTACGCCCCCTAGCATGGGTGAATTGGTCAATAAAACAGGTCGATACTCGTACGGAACCTTCAGTGGCCCCCTCTATACTGGAGCAAAAACGGCTTTGAAGTTCTACCAACACCTTGGTGTGAAATCCGTTGAAACCCGGGTTAAATATTTATCTGCCGTAGTATATTTCCATCTGTTGTGTATAAATCAAAATACCAACAAGTCCTTGGCAGAAAGCAATTCCAAAACCAAATCCTCTATCAAAAAATTGCCTTCCTTCACCCCTTCATTGGAAGATTGGCTACGTTTTCACTTTGGAAATCAATCGTGGATACCAACCAGTGCCGGAATGGCCAATGGAATCTCCACAGGCAACACCAAATCGGCAGCCATTGCAAACACAATAAGCAATCAAACGATACAGCAATGGGCAATTAAACACCAAAAATCCCCACTACTAGAAATTCTAACCCCATTTGAATCCCAATCGCGTGGAGCTCAAATTGGATTTAGAATTGCTTCCGATAAAAAACCGTCTTTTAGCCAAAAATTCTGCGATTATGCCCGAAGCAAAGGAATGATTTTACGATACGTTGGGGAAAATAATATCGATTGTGTTCGGGTTTCTACCCATTACTACAATCAATTGGATGAAATTAATATATTTATTTCCCATTTGAAAGACTTTTTCAAACAAGAACAATTGGGATAAAGGCCTCGGGTTTTACCTTTGCACTGCATGACCCAACAAACAGATTTTGTAAACGAATTTAATGCGCGTTGGGATGCAGGATTTGATACTTTCACCCTAACCACATCGGGTACCACAGGCACTCCAAAACCTTGGATCCTTCATCGCCATTACCTGGAATGGAGCGCACAAAGTACGAGACTTGCATGGCTGCAGGGCTTGCCATTGAATCAGTATTGCTTTTTACCTACCTGGAAAACCGCCGGTTTCATGCAGCTAGTGCGAAGTAAAGTTTGGGATCAGCCCATTGAAGTTTTCGAACCTAAAACCAACCCGTTATTAGACGTAATTCCTAACGGTGGAATCACCTCCATAACGCCCATGCAATTGTCTGCAATTTTACAAGATGATCGCAGCATTGAAAATTTAAATCGATTCGATGCCGTGCTCATTGGCGGTCAGGCGCTTTCTCCAGATTTACAGTTTCAGATAATTAAACAATGTCCACACCCAAAATTCATTGAAACTTTCGGCAGCACGGAAACAGCCTCACATTTTGCAGGAAGGGTTTTTTCTATTGGAAATCATTTAGTTAACTCAATAGATAGCCATCAGAAATCGCTTCCAAAATCACAACCCCTAACGGAACCAGAAGAATACTTCACAGCAACACCGGGAACGGAAATTAGAGCAAATCCATTCACCGGACAATTAGAGGTAAAAAACCCTACTACCCAAAATCAATGGCTAACCACCAATGATTTGGTCGAATTACTAGGAACTTCATCGTTTCGTTGGATAGGCCGAAAAGACTTAATTATCAATACCGGTGGAATCAAGGTGCAAATTGAACCTCTGGAATCGCAAATCTCGTTGTTAACAGGATGGCCAATTGGCAGTTTCTATGTAGTTGGGAAACCCGATGCTATATTGGGAGAAAAAATCATTTTAAATACGCTACACAATGTGGATTTGGGTCAATTAGAATTCTTATTCTCCAGCCTCCCCCTTTATCATCAACCCAAAGAAATCTATACGGTAAATAGGATTCCTTTAACCGAAACCGGCAAAATTCAACGGAAAATGCCAGTACTATAGGCCATCAACGCGATAGGTAAAACATAAGACAATACCTTAATCCAAAAAGACCGCTTAATGAGTGAGATTACCTCAATGGAAAAGCCGTTTTGAGATAGAAATTGCATCGATTTGAAGTGCGTCCACAGCATCGTTAATACCAATAATCCAAAATACGTGATAAAAATAATTGACTCAAGCTCGGCATACCACGAGGTTTTGCTGCCTAGAATTACCAACAGCATGTACACCGCAACCAAGGCAATCACAACATAGAATAACTTCTTCCTGTTTTCGCGCATGCCATCGATCCATATCCCTTTTTCTTCCGCTGTTAAAATAGCTAATGCCTTTTCCGTTAAACTCCTTACATAGATCATTCCACCTAAGAACGAGGCACCAATACCAATTAAAACCACGGGATTATTCATCAAATTCATGAGTCAAATATAGCCAAATATTATGGTGCTCCCACCTATCCTATGCGTCGATTAGCCGGAACAATAATCTCGTAAAACAGCGCCTCTTCTTCTTCGGGTTCTAACCAATGTAACGCCTCTTTGGTAGCAAAATCGCCAAAATTCTGTTGCGAATCGGCCCAACCCCACCATGGCTCAATGCATAAAAAGGGAGCGCCGGGCTTTGTCCAAAAACCCACAGCATCCCAAGAGCTACAATCCACCGTTGCCAGTTTTCCCAATGTTTTATGCACTAAAGTGGCAGTGGAAAATTCTGGAGATCGCAAAACAATAGCATCCGAAGTAAAATAATCATTATTTAGTTCCAGCGCTTTACCACAATTCAACTTTACAGTTTTGCCGTTGTAATATCCATCTTCAATCAACCAGCGCTGACTATTTACCTGCAGATCGAACCAAAGTTCGTGTTCATCCAACGGGCCTTTCAATGCAAACCCTGGATGCCCCCCAACGGAATACGCCATCATTTCTGCACCTAAATTGGTAGTACTATACGTTATTTTTACCCGATCTTCTAGCAATTGATATTTCACTTTAAAGGAAAATTCAAAGGGATATTGAACACGAGTAACATCATTACTGAGTAATTCAAATACCAAAAAATTGGTACCCTGCTCGTTCAGGACAAATTGGGCATCGCGGGCAAATCCATGCTGACTCATGGGGTATCGGTTTCCATTCCAAACCAGTTCATCGTGCATTAACCTACCTACGATAGGAAACAAATTTGGAGCCGTACGATTCCAAAACAGGCCATCAGGTTGCCACAACAAAGGTTCTCCACTCACTGAAAAATCAATTAGCTCAGCACCTTTGAAGGCAATCTTTATCGAAAGAGCTCCCTGATTTAATTCCACAAAATCTGCCATAGACGTCTACAAAAATATCCATAATCCCTTTTTTATGCATGATTCGTCAAAATCTTTTTGCGTTGGTAAATGCGTTCACCGTTGAATACCCAATTTTGATTTATCTTTACAATTATCATTTTATGAAAGGTATCAGAGGAACTGGCAGCTTTAGCGCATTGGTTTTGGACGATGAAAAATCGGGCCGAGATATGGCCGAATATTTTTTAAAAGAATATGCGTCTGACCTTTTTGGCTATATCTATTTGGTAAATTCTATCGAATCGGCACAAAAGATTTTAGCCAGTAATTCCATTGATGTAGCGTTCATAGACATTGAGTTGAAAGGCGAAAAAGGCCTGCAACTTGCCAAATATTTAAATCCAGAAACCTTAATTGTAGTAATTAGTGCCTACCCCGAATACGCGCTTCAAGCCATTAAAATCAATGTGGTCGACTATTTACTTAAACCCATTTTAGCTTCTGATTTTGAACTGTTGGTTGGTAAACTGAGAGATAGAATGTTAGACGAAGAGGAAGAAGTGAGTGAATCTATCTCTACTGAACCCAAAGAAATACAAGGCTCGATGGTAGTTAGAGAAGGTGGTTTAAATATCATTGTACCCTTGAAAGATGTACAATTTATTGAAGCAGCCGGTGCCTATTCCAAAATTGTAACAGCAAATAAAAATTATATAGTTTCAAAAACTCTAAAAGCTTTACTTCCTTTGCTGCCGGATAATTTCACCCGAATTCATCGATCCTACATAGTACCGCAATCTACCATATCAAGCTTCAAGGGAAATACCGTATGGCTATCCAATGGAAAACAAATAGCACTCTCCAAAACAGGCAGAAAACAACTGCAACAGCAATACGGATATTTTTAACGAAACACCTCTTCGTATTTTACTGTTTTGTATTATTCTCGTCCGAAGGTTTCGGCCAGAATAACAACATGTTGCCGGAAATTCAGTTGTCCGACGGTTTACCCGTGCTCTCAACCCGAAAAATTGTATTAGACGAAAAGGGAACTGTTCTAGTTGCTACCGATGCAGGCCTACATGTAGCACCAAATTTCAACCCTTCATACAAGAACATTCAATCTCAATTACAAAACCTTCAAATCTGGGATATCGCGATTCAAGACACCCTATTTATAGCTGCAACCTATAACAAAGGATTATTCATTTTTAATCAGAAAACAGGAAATCTCATACGATATTTTCCATATGCTAGCCTTCCTAAGATCCGGCGGATTCGTGTATTAGAAAACAGAATCTTTTGTATCACAAGCTTAGGAGTTTTTGAATTGTCCAACTTAAAAACAAAACTCATTTTCTATACCCGCTCAATTTTAGATGAAGATGGGTTGCCATCAAAACCGATGGATATTTTTATACGAAACAACCAATTGCATGTACTTACCTATGGAAATGACGGTCTCTGGCAACAACAAGCAACGGGTGTTTGGTCAAATATTACTACCCAAACAAAATCAAAATTAATCAACAAAGAAAATCAAATTAAAAAATATGTATTCCCTTGTCTTACAGCTGAAGAAATCGATGGAGAAATTTATTTCGGGGGAGTAAACGAATACTTTGTTTGGAATAAACAAGATCAAGTTACTTGTTACAAAATCAACCACTTACCCGAAGATAATTTTGCTATTTGGGATTGGATAAAAACAAAAAATCACATCTATGCCACCACAGGAAATGTAGACAATTTCAAAACCGGTGGTTTAATCATACATAATTCAAAACAAACCGTAGTTCCAAGCCCCCAATGGAACCAATCCATTTGGTCTGCAAGTTACGACCCCATCAATCTCAAACTTTGGATTGCCACCAACACTGGAGGAGTGTTTCTTCTAAATCAAAAATTTCAGAACATCCGTGTTCCCTTTGCTTCTGGAGGGAAAAAAGCCATCGGTAAATATCTATTTTGTTGGAACCTCGATACACTATCAATCATAAATACCCACAATTATCATTCAGAACAGCAGCGAATTATTCCAATCCCTGATAGAATAAAAGATGTTGTAGTTGACAATAATTTCCTCTTCGTTATTGGCCGAAAGGAGATATTCAGAATCGATTTAAATACCCCTACCAACAACATTCCCATTAAAGTTAATGAATCTCTGCATTCCCAATTATCCATGTCTCTGCAACACAGACATTGGTTGTTCCCCATGTATGAACCCTTGGGATTGTACAACTCTAAAACCAATACAATCAAGCGTTTCCCATTTCTACACATGGCCGATGCTGTGTCGAATAATTCCCAGTTTGGAATCTACCATTCCATTGAAAAAGGATTCTTTATTACCGAAGGGGATACGGTTTATCCTTTGAATTTAATTGGTAAAAATCAACACTTTTTCTATGCCAATTTCGCAATTACCAACCAGCATTTATTACTCCAACACGCTAACTCTCTATTACTATTTAAAATCGATAGAAAGAATAGAAATCTTATTTTCTTAAATCAATTTTCATTAACGGAACAATTCCGAAATTTCAATTTCAACAAACTATCAAATACTAAAAATAGTTTTATTCTTCAAACGCCTACCCATATTTTAGAAATTGATGTAATCGAAGAAAAAAATATTCGTATAAAAAATCAATTTTACATTGGCACCTATAAAAAAACAGAGTTTATTTCCAATACCGAACAAGAACTGTATTTACATCGTGGAGAAGAAATTCAAAAATTCAGTTTATCGTACAATGAGGTAAGCCCGTTTAAATACTTAATTTACAGCAACAGTACTCACTCGCATTATGCAAAATTTGTCACAAAACTGAACGAAACTCAAAATTATCAAATAGCCATAGATGGCAGTGACTATCTGAAGCATATACGTTACGTTTACACTTTACGACTATTCAACCTAAAATCAGAATCACAATCACAGTATTTTTTTGTAGGAGGCACACGTTTTTGGGTAAATTCTTTAGCACGAGGACGGTACATTGCTACCATTCAAAATTTAAACCAGCACATTAGTACATTATGGATCAGTGTGGTTGATTACTACTTTGATGTACCTTTTTATCTTATGCTGTTTTTGTTAGTACTGTTTACTATGGGGGCCTATTTCAATATCAAACAATCCAGAATTAGTGTACAACGAAGAATAGCTATCCTCAGATTACAAACATTACGTTTAAATTTCAATCCTCATTTCATTTATAATTCTATGGGATTAATTCAATCCCTTATCGTTCAAAATAACTCACGTAAAGCCATCGATGTTACCGCAAGATTGGCTAGACTTAACCGGGTTTTTCTGTCCAACTCAACCAAAGATCTAATTGGGCTAGACGAAGAAATAAAATTCATTAAAGATTACATTGAAATGGAACAACTGCGTTTTGAGGACGATAATGAATTAAAAGTCCATGTTAGTGTTCCCAATCGAACCGATTTATCCAAATGGTTGATGCCTCCGCTAATTCTTCAGCCTTTGGTTGAAAATGCCATAAAACACGGATTATTACCATCAAAAAAACGCGGTGAAATAACACTAGACCTAGTTAAAGTTGATAAAGACCATATCAAAATTCTTATCACCAATCCAGTACCCAGAGCGCGTTCAAAAAGCCAAAGCACAGGTCTAGGGAATAAACTGGTTTTGGATAGAATTGAAGTCTTCAACAGTTTGTACAAACCCAATTATCAAGCAACATTCCGCAATTTCACAACAGAGGATAATAACTATATCGCCGAGTTAATGTTGTATAAATCTGAAAATACCCCCGTAACACATAAGTAGCAATAAATCAATTGATTACGCGTAGTGTTTTCGTTACTCTAGAACCATTGGATGTTATGTAATTTTTAAATAACTGTACTCTAATAGTTAAAAAACTTTAATCAAAATTTAAACAAAAAAAGAACCTAACCCACTGTATATTAATCATTTATTAACAGTCAGTACATACTTAGGATTTCGTCGAGTGCTTACTTTGTTCAGTCGAATAAAGTACACATGAAAAACACATTCATTCGTTTAACCCTTTCGCTCATTGCCTTTGTTTTTGCAGTTTCTGCCAATGCACAGGTAACCGGCGCTAGCTTTACCGGAACGGTAAAAGATGGGGAAGGTCAAAAATTAAAAGGAGCTATTGTTAAAGCTATTCATGAACCCAGTGGTTCCGTATTTACCGGTACATCCACCAATAACGGATACTATTCAATTCCAGGAATTCGAATTGGCGGTCCCTACAAAGTTTCGGTAAGCTATGGTGATTTTAGCTCTGTAGATGTAAATGAAATTTACGTTGCCTTGGGTCAGGACTTCGTTTTGGATATGGTTGCTGTATCCAAAAGCAGTGCTATCGGAGCGGTTACCATCAACGTTCAAAAATCAAAAATTCTAAATTCTCAGAACACCGGTGCTAGCACCAACATCAACCAAGAAGCACTAAGTACGTTGCCTACATTAAGTAGAAATTTAAACGACTTTATGCGTTTAACTCCACAAAGCAGATCGTCATCCGTAGCTTCAACTACTGGTAGTGGTGTTTCGTTCTCGGGTCAAGATTCACGTTTTAACAACCTAACCATAGACGGTTCTATTTTCAATAACTCATTTGGTTTAGCATCGGCACCTGCCGGTCAGACCGCTTCTACCCCCATTTCTTTGGATGCAATTCAAGAGATTCAAGTAAACTTAGCTCCTTACGATGTGCGTTTGGGTGGATTTACAGGTGCTGGTATCAATGCGGTTACTCGTTCTGGTACAAATAAAATAGAAGGTAGTGCTTTCGTTAATACCCGTAATAATAAAATGGTGGGTAAGAAAGCCGGTGATATCGATGTGAAAACCGATGAATACAATGTTCAACAAATGGGTTTCCGTTTGGGGGGGCCATTGATTAAAAATAAACTATTCTTCTTTGTTAATGCTGAAGAAGAAAGAAGAGACGATCCAGGTACGCAATTCAAAGCAAACCGCGGTGAACCTTCTGGTACAGCAAACGTTACTAGAGTTCGTGCAAGTGCCTTGGATTCATTGCGCGATTTCTTGAAAACCAATTACAATTACGATGCAGGTGAGTACGATGGATACAAGCGCGAAACTTACAGCTTCAAATATTTGGTTAAATTGGATTGGAACATCAACGATAAAAACAAATTCTCATTACGTTATAACTCATTGGTTTCTCGCAGAGATGTTTTGGCTTCCAACTCCGGTGTATTTTCAGGTAACAGAAATGGTACAGTGAACGCATTAAACTTCTCCAATAACAACTACATTATCAATAATAATTTAAATTCAATCATTGCCGAATTGAATAGCAACCTAAATAAAAAATTGTATTCTTCTTTCCAAATAGGTTATACCGCTAATCGCGATTTTCGTGGTAGTGGTGGTGGAATTTTCCCGTTGGTAGATATCATGGAAGGCGGTCAAACCTATACGTCATTTGGTTATGAACCGTTTACTCCAAATAACATATTAAATACCAATACCTTACAAATTCAAGAAAACCTAACCTATTACAAAGGAAAGCATGTAGTAAATGCAGGTTTCAACCTAGAGCATTTTGCTTTTGAAAATACATTCACACCTACTTACTACGGTCAGTTTGTATATAAATCCTTATCCGATTTCTACAAAAGTGCTGCCGGAGATACTTCGGTTCAGTTAGCACGTTATGCATTAACCTACTCCGCCGTAGAAGGGGGTGCTTTGCCAACAGCAAGTCCAAAAGTTACCCAATTGGGTGCCTACATTCAAGATAATTTCAACGTAAATCCTCGATTGAAAATTACCGCTGGTGTGCGTATTGATATCCCAAGTTACGCTTCTGAAAGCGAATACTGGAACAAGCGTGTTGATACCATGAAATTTAATGGTCCAGAAGGTAAAACTTCCTACTCTACTAAAACCTTACCAACTCCTAACCCGTTGGTTTCTCCGCGAGTTGGTTTTAACTGGAACGCTAAAGGAAACCGCGATATCCAAGTTCGTGGTGGATCCGGTTTATTTGCTGGTAGACCCGCTTTCGTATGGATTAGTAACCAGCTAAGCAACAATGGGGTAACAACGGGTTCTATGCGTTACGATAACGTGAAAATCAAACAAATCCCAAGTACCAATGGGGTAGAATCCTTTACCGATAACGTAACTGCATTTATTCCCTCAAACCCTACTACTCCTTCTTCATTCAACTTGGCTTTAACGGATCCTAACTTCAAATTCCCACAAATTTGGCGCTCCGATATCGGTGTTGATGCTAAACTACCTTGGGGATTAATTGGAACATTTGAAGGTATGATTAACAAAACTATCAATAACATCAACTACTTGAATGTAAACCAAGTAGATGTTAAAGGTAATTTTGCCGGTCCAGATGCCCGTCCATATTATGGTTATACCAACGCCAACAACCGAGTTTATTCTAGTGTTACAGACGCAATACTTTTAACCAATACCAATAAGGGTTACAACTATTCCGCTACCGTTAAATTGGAAAAACCCGCAACCAAAGGTCTTGGTTTCATGCTTGCCTACAACTTCTCTGAAACCAAAGACATCATCACTGGTGGTTCTATTGCATTTTCTTCATGGAGAGATAACCGCAGTGTAAATGGTAATAACGCAGCAGATTTAGCATTTTCAGACAACGATCAACGTCACAGAATTATCGGCGCACTTACCTACAAAACTCCATCTAAAAAATACCCAACTACAGTGAGTGTATTTATGCAATCGGGCAACATGGGTAGATACAGCATGTACTATTCCAACGACATGAATGGCGATCAATTGAACAACAACGATCTAATTTACATCCCTAATTCTGCCGATGAAATCAACTGGAAGCAAACCGTTGTAAATAAAGATACCGCTACGGTTCAAGAGCAAAAAGATGCTTTTAATGCCTTATTAAACTCCGATGAGTATTTGAAAGCAAATAAGGGTAAATATGCTCAGCGTAATGGTGTATTGTTGCCTTGGTTAACAACATTCGACGTATCGGTGATTCAAGACATCAAGTTGTCTAACCCCAATAAACACTCATTACAATTGCGTTTAGACATCTACAACTTCGGTAACTTGATCAATTCCGCTTGGGGTGTAAGTCAGCAGGTTAACTACCCAGCCTTGATGAAGTACGAAGGTAAGGATGCTAATAACAACCCTATTTATTCACTTAACCGTGACAAAAACAACCAATTGATTAGCGATGTAACATCAAAGAGCGCCGGCTTAAACGATGTATGGCAAATTCAAGTGGGTGTACGTTACACGTTCAACTAATACAATTCTGTATTCTCTTAATGAAAAGGGGTGCCCATAGGTGCCCCTTTTTTATTGACCGTTAAAACTGATACAACAGGCCCAACTCCATGTAATCCGCAACATGGTAATGTGCTTTCAATCGATGGATTAACAACCAATGGTTGTTGATTCGATATTGCGTGCCGATAGCGTTATAAAACCAATGCGTTTTTTCTAAGTCTATAATTCGATCCGATTGGGGAGGCACCAAATACACCCCAAAATCTAAAAACACATCCAAAGGCCCAAATCGCATCACCCTTCTTGCAAAAGCTCCCAATTCCAATCGGCTATCCAAAGAAAATAACCGGCCGCTAGCATCCTTACCCACCGCCGCAGTTTCATAAAATACATTCACGCCGAAACGCCATTCTCCTCTTGGCATTCCTATCCCCAACTTTTGGGGAATCATACCCTGCTTGGAAGTCGCCAATTCCGTTTCATCCAGTTTTGCATCTTTCGGATTCGATCTCAATTCCGTTAATCGATACGAATTGGGCAAACCCCAACTTCCTTCGGCAATGAATACAGAATAATACACCGGAAAATCTCTGCGGTATTTTCGATAGGCATAGCGCGTGGATATTTGATATGGAACCAATAATTGCTTTATCGACTCCCCCTTCCAAAAACAAGGATCTTTATCCAAGTGTTTACTTGGATGAAATCGATGTACCCAACCCAAACTCAACTGCGCGTAATTCAATCCCACATTGGGTTTTTGCCAATTTGAATTCGACGTATGGAACATTTCTATCCCAACGCTAACAGTACTTTGAGGAGATATATGTCGAACCGCCTGCACCTTCAACTGCGCCGCAAAATTCAATGCAGAACTCATCGCCAAATTCAGGGGATTGGACACAGAATCATAAAATTTAGTTAAATACAACAGGCCAAAACCCCATTGCATTTGCAGGGCATTGAATCCTAAAACGGGTGGCATCACTAACCTAGCCCCAGAAACTGCCATCGCACCATGACCTGACCCCATGGGAACCACCGCTTTTGGGCCATTCACTATGGTGTTCATTAATCCATCTCCCATATCCATGGACAACAGGGAAACTCCCACATACCGATGTTTCTGGGATCGTGAAATTAACCCTCCCGTATCCGAAGGCAATAACCAAATGGCTGTGGCTTGCAACCCCAATGAGCGCCTACCATTTAAATTGGTGTTATAGACCGAATGGGCCAACATCTTGCCTGAAATCGTGGCAAATTCTAATGCATACTGCGCCTGTACCATTGAACCCATGGTGCCCAATAGCACCACCGCACCGCGCACCCCTAAAAACTGGCTATACCACAAGAATTTACGATACACAAAGAACTTCCTTGATACCAATAACTTACTAAAAACCAGAAATTTGCTAACCACCAAAACCCTGCTAAACACCCAGAACCTGCTAAACCACAACATCACCCGTGTTTTTGAGCAATTTGCAACACATGATTAAACAGCAATCCGTGATTGAGCGTTTCTTCCTGTTGTAACACCAATTGATTCGCTCCCAAGAAATCTCTATAATCTTGTAAATCAAATTGATGTGGATGCAAAATGTCCCCAGGCAACCATCGAAATACATGCTTTAATCCCGGAATAGTATGGGCGTCGATACTGATTACCAATCTACCCCCAGGACGTATCCATTCCGATAATTTCTGATAACACAAGGCTATATCGGCCACATGATTAATTACATTCATGCAAAAAACGATATCGTACTGTTTTTGCAAATCAAAGGTTTCTAAGGGCGATTCAAAAAACCGAACCCAAGGATAATCCCCTTTGTCGAAGTGTTTTAACTTGTGATGGTATTCTTCCAATAGCGGATCCACCGCATCAACTCGTGCCGAGTCTAGGGCCATGAAAATCCCGGCCGGACCGCAACCGGCATCCAAAACATCCAATCCTTCGATGTTTGAAACAAGGGAATCCAAGGGAGCCA
Source organism: uncultured Flavobacteriaceae bacterium (assembly GCA_964554385.1). Classification (GTDB taxonomy): domain Bacteria; phylum Bacteroidota; class Bacteroidia; order NS11-12g; family UBA955; genus JAGKXC01. The sequence continues at coordinate 15,297 of CAZKOM010000050.1, forward strand.
GCACCTTCTTCCAATACGCCAATTTTTCTTTTTTATAATCGTCCGGGTCCTTGTCCTTCAAATAATTCTTCCACCACCGAAGCTCCGCCGATTGCGCAATTTTCCACTGAAGATATTTCCTTGTTCTGGCCATAAAAAGAAGCAACCAATAAAAAAATCTATTAGTTACAACGAATTCCTACAAACGAAGATACTCGTTCCATCCGATTTTCAAAATGTGATTTTCGTCACGGTTATTGACATCTTATCCATCCAATTTTGTACTATAATCAAAATTATCTGCCATGCAAGTAGAACAAATTTACACCGGATGCCTAGCCCACGGGGCTTATTACATCACCTCCAACGGCGAAGCCGCCATCGTAGACCCGCTGCGCGAAATCCAACCCTATGTGGATAGGGCCAACAAGGATGGAGTTAAAATCAAGTACATTTTCGAGACCCATTTCCACGCCGATTTTGTGAGTGGGCACTTAGACTTAGCCAAGGCTACCGGCGCAACCATTGTGTACGGTCCAACCGCTAAACCCGCTTTCCAAGCACATACCGCAACCGATGGAGAGACATTCAACATTGGCAACGTAAAAATTCAAGTAATACACACTCCTGGACATACCATGGAAAGTTCTTGTTTCTTATTGTATGATGAGCTAGGGATTACGCACAGCCTATTTACCGGAGATACCTTATTCATTGGCGATGTAGGTAGACCCGATTTAGCACAAAAAGTAATCGCCGAACTCACTCAAGAAAAACTTGCCGCCCACCTGTACGATTCTTTGCGCAATAAAATCATGCCTCTAGACGATCATATCATCGTGTACCCCGGTCACGGAGCAGGCTCCGCATGCGGTAAAAACATGAGCAAGGAAACCACAGATACCTTAGGCAATCAAAAACAATCCAACTACGCCTTGCGCGAAGGACTAGATAAAGAAACCTTTATTGCGGAATTGTTAGACGGACTAACCCCACCTCCCGGCTATTTTCCACAGAATGTACTTATGAATATTCAAGGATATGACAGCATCAACGACGTAATGAAAAAAGGTACCCAACACCTTAGCATTGATGCCTTTGAAGCAGCCGCGGAAGAATCGGATGCTCTAATCATCGATACCCGCGAAGCGCAAATCTTTGCCAAAGGATTCATTCCAGGATCCATCAATATTGGCATCGATGGCAATTTTGCTCCGTGGGTAGGCTCCTTGGTACCCGATGTTAAGCAGGCTATTTTACTCATTACCGATGAAGGAAGAGAAGAAGAAGTGGTAACCCGATTGGCTCGTGTTGGCTACGATAACGCATTGGGGGTACTTTCAGGCGGATTTAACGCTTGGACCGATGCGGGAAAACCCATCGATACCATACAATCCATATCGGTAAATCAACTGGCCGAAATTGTACGGCAACATCCCCAAACCTTGATTTTCGATGTACGAAAAGCCAGCGAATTTGGATCCCAACATATAGTAGGTGCCTTGAACGGACCTTTGGATTATGTTAACGATAGCATGACCCAAATCGACCCCCGATAAACCTATTACGTGCATTGTGCGGGAGGATACCGCTCCATGATTTCTATTTCAATCCTGAAAGCCCGAGGATATAACAACCTCATTGACGTAGCTGGCGGATTCAATAAAATCAAGGAAAATTCCGCATTCCCCATCACCGAATACGTTTGTCCAACTACCCTATTGTAGCACTACAGCCGAAATTATAGTCGTTGAACTGCAATGGTAGTTCCTCAGCAGCTCAACATAAAGAACAATCCAACGAACAGGCTGCTTTCTTTAGAAAGTGGCCTGTTTTGTTACTGTAAAATTTACGCAAATTTTGATTCTTTATAACAAATTCATTATTTGCGA